>RDOE01000081.1 GCA_011364975.1 Promethearchaeota archaeon
GCCGAAGACCATTTGAAGAAATCCCTGAAATATGCAGAAGGCTTAGGTAATTACCCATTAATGAAAAATATTTTAGAGATCCTTGTACAACTCTATGAAAGTCAAGAAAATACTGCTCTTCTTCACAAAGCTGAGCTTGAACTTTCTAAAATAAATAACTTGCTGATCCGCAAAAAAGATGTAGTTTTTGTAATTGATCAATCTGGAAGTATGCAAGATCATGGAAAAATGACATCTGCAAGAACCGGAGCCTTGGGAGTATTCAATGAAACAATAAATATTGGTGATAGAATAGCAATTCTTGGTTTCCATTCTATTCCAGTAACACTTCTTGAGTTAACTGAAAAAAAAGGAAACATTGTTGAAATTCTAAAAGTCTTCGAAAATTTAGAGGTTACTCCTTATCAAACATGCCTTTATGACACTATCGCACTGGCTATAGATATGTTAAACAAAGCACCAATACCCCCAGGAGAAGAAGAAGAACGACAGAAATGGGTTGTTGCTTTAACCGATGGGCAAGATAATAAAAGTGAAAAGTATAATCCTCGTAAACTTGCAAAATATATAAAAGCAATCAATCCCCCCCTTAATTTTATATTAATAGGGGTTGGCCCTGAATTAAAAAGAATTCATACCCAAATAACTGAACTTGTATCTGCTAGCTTACGTGGTAAATATATCCCCATTTATGCACCAAAAGATGTACAAAAACGAATCGCTAGCGCTTTTGCTGATGTAAAAGAAATTATGGCATCATCTGAAATAGAAGGTTTTATTCCGGAGGAGAAATAATGATGAATCAAGAAAGAAAAAGGAAATTTGGTATAAGGCAAGAAATTCTTATTAGTTTTGTAATTTTTAGTGTCCTTGCATTAGGAAGTATTGCAATTACCGCCATTATCTTTAACAATATTATAGGCAATAGTATCACAGGAGCTACGCCTGATGAGCAAGCACGAATTGCTGCCAATCTTGAAATTCAATTAGCAATAATTCTTGTTTCATTATGGGAAATTATTGTCATTAGTCTTTTCGTAGGTTTAAAACTTGCAGATTCAGTAGTAAAGCCAATTCACAATTTAACTAACATTGCTTTAAAGTTATGTACTCATGACCTTAAAACGGTATCTTTTCAAGATATTGATACTGACTTTGATAAAGAAATGGAAGTTAAAAATGAAGAACTTGGGAGTTTAACATATGCCTTTAAAAACCTGGTAAAGAAAGTAAAAGAGGATATTGAGAAAGACCAAGAAGATTAGATTAATTCAATTCAAAAATAAATTATTATTTTTTTTTATTTGTTAGATATTAATTTAATAATAAATCTCTTATCTATTAATAGGATTAAATTCATTGATATATTAAAAAGGTAAAAACAAATTCTTATATTGAGGAATAATATGACTATTCAATTACTTAAATTACAACCAATTTGGAGTCGTCCATTTAAAAAGAATGTTTATTCATGTATAATTGCAAATTTGTTAGGAGACGAAGCTCCAGAAGTAATTGGTTGTTCATTTAACTCAGATATGAAGGCTTTTGACCTTGATGGGAATGAGCTATTTCTTACTGAATTTTCCTCAAGCATTACATGCTTTAAGATCGCGTCTGTCAGTAAAGAGAATAATATAGAACTAATTTCAGGATCTGTAGATGGAAATATTAATGTATTGGATATTCAAGGAAACTCTATATGGTCCAAATATTTAGAATCCCCCATCATATGTATGGAAACGGGAGATCTCAAAGATGATCGTAGAGAAGAAGTTCTGGTTGGCTTAGAAAATCAAAAAATAGTTGGACTAGATAATAAAGGAGATATATTTCTCGAATTAGAATTAGAGGAACCAATTATAGACTGTTCAATTGGTTATTTTTCAGAAAATGTTAAAAATCAAATTTTCATCTTACTTCAATCTGGGAAGATATTAAATATTGATAGTGAAGGGAAACCAAACTTGGTTTTCCAAACTACAAGTGAATCTACAACTTTAACATTGGGCCAATTTAATGAGCAACCTATAATGATCATAGGCGATAAAAATGGATATATAAAAATTGTTAATCCAAACGAACAAATCATTGGGGATTATAAATTACCCTATAAGATCCGGTGCCTTGATTATAATGTTATATCTTCAAAACAGAAAATGAATCCATTTTTAGTAGTAGCATCAAAAAATAAAATAATATTATTACAACTCATAAAACGAGATTTGAAAGATTATAATGGAGTGATTATAAAATCTATTTCTTCTCAACCAGAACTTATAGAACCTTTAGAAGCGTCTCGTGAATCACCTGTAATTACTCCAATTGAATCCCCAACCCCCGAAGCAACATCTGATGTGGATAATAGTGGTGTTCGTGTACTTCGAGGTGGACATATAGAAGGTGGAGAATATATCTTTAAAATTAAAGTCATAAATAATAGGAAGTATAATATCACTGATGTTAATATTCAGATACTTTCTTTTCCAGAAGAAAGTTTAATTCTGTCGCGAATTGAGGATCATCCAGACTTTACTCCAGATAGAGCCAAATTTCATAAGATATCAAAAGGAGGTGGATTCGTTAGTCCATCTTTTATCTTTAAACCAAAACACGATTGTATAAAAGGTACAATTCATTCAGTCATTAACTTTATTAATGAAGAGGATCAAATCGAAACTATTAATGTAAAACCACATGAAATCCGAATGATTTGTGGTCTACTTAAACCAAAAACTGTCTCCCTTGACGAATTTGAAAACCTTACTAAAGATGTCCTGAATTTCAAAAAAGTAGGTGAAGAGTTCATTATTCCTTCAAATGCAAACCAATTATATCAAAAACTTTATATCCTTCTTAAAAATAAAAATTTCGCAATCATCGATACAGAAAAAGAAGAAATAATGGGTAAAATTTCTGGAACTATAAAAGGCTTTGCTGAAGGCTCCTATACCAATAATTCGGTTGGTTTAACTTTAACTGTAAAGGGAAATATAAATGAGCAGAAATCAACAATAAGAGTCGACATTTTTGCAGAAGATACAGATATGAGCCCTTCTATTATTAATGAATTTGAAAATGCTGTTAAGCCTGTGTTTTGCCCCGAATGTGAAGAACCTATACCACCAGAACTTGCACGAAAATTAATGAAGGGAGAAATTATATACTGCGAAGCATGTGGATCAAACATGATGGAAAAAATAGGAGAAAATGAGTGAGTTTTAGTGTTTCTTGAAATAACACTCATATTCCAACTAATAACAATAATAATAAGTAAAATAAAATATAAAAAAAATTTTTGAATTTAGGCTACATTTGCTTTAAATGTTTAAAAATAATTTCTAAATCGGCTAATTTATTAATCGGTTTAATAATTATATCATCTGCGCCTGTATTACTCCTTATTTCGCCTTCCTCGTTTTTCGAAATTACAGCAGATATTAAAATTATAGGGATGGACTTATATTCAGCTTTAGATTTTATCATCTGGCATAACTCATCCCCATTCATTTTACTTGTTTTTAAGTTTATATCTGCCAATATAATTTTAGGTGTGAGGGTATTTAATAGATACAGTGCCTCATCCGAAGTCTCGACTGATTTTATATCTATACCCTTTGTTTTGAAAAAGGTATCAATAGTTTTCCGCTCAAGTGCATTATCTTCTATATATAATACATCAACTTTTTTTACAAACCTTATTAATTTCGGATCCTCAAAACGGTGCTTTACCGAATTTTCTAGTTCTTCGAATGCTTCTTGAATATTGATGATGGCTGCTGACAAGCCATCTGGGTTATTTAATTGATTTTCTAGCATTAGAATTGAAAGTTTTAGTGGTGAGAGTTTCTGTTTAAGTTCTTCATGAAAACCATTACCTACTTCATAGGCATCAATTGCTTTTTTAATCAAATCATCGAAATATTCTTCATCATACTTTTTTGAACCATTTAACGGTTTCTTTTGAAGTACCCTGTTAATATAGTCAATATTGTTATTAACAAAGCTTCTAATGAGTTTAGCTTGGTTATTAATCTTAAAATTTTCCATAAAATCCTTTAATTTAGCATCGAGAAATGGTTCTACGTATGAATACCATTTTATATCTTTCTTAATTCTAATCAGATCTTTATTTGCATCCTTTTGGTAAATAAAAAATCACCTTTTTTATCATTTTTAAGTTAAATTTAATGTTTTTGATAAGCATAATACCATAACTCATTTTGGTTAATTTTTGGAATAGTTAAGATAAAATTGCTACCTTTAGAAGAATCTCCTACTATTCGATCTTCAATCCACATTCTACCTCCGTACAAGTTAATTAAGTTGCTAACAAGCGATAGCCCAATACCCATACCCTTGGAATTTTTGCTTTTACTATGACTTTCTAAAAGAATCTCTTTTTTTCTATTATCGTCTATTCCTATCCCATTATCCTTAAATTCTAATTTTATGAATTGCTTATTGAGCTCAGTTAGTTCCGATATTAAGATATCTATCTCAATTATTTCACTTTTATTATATATAATCGAATTCATCAATATATTCTCAAAAACATCAAGTAGCAAATCATTAGCAATTACAAAAAGCCTTTCAGTTGTAGAATAAATCCCAATATCTATCCTCCTTTTTGGAAAATTTACCTGAACAAAATTAACTGCATTTTTTAAATTATTTAAGAGATCAATCGATTCTAATGGCATTTCAAATTCTTCTAATTCAGAAAGATATGTAATATTTTTCACCAATTTCTTACCTCGATTTATTTGTTCTTCAATTAGTTTAAAATATTCCAATATTTCTTCTTTCTTTAATCCTTCTTTTATTAACATCTCACATAATTCAAATGAATTACTAAGTATATGAAATAAGTTCGAAATATCATGAGTAAATATCCCTTTAAAGCATTTAGCTCTAATATAAGCTTTCTGATATATATCCTCAATTTGTAATTCCTGCATTATTTTTACATCTCTATTTTTAGCTTATCTTAATGTAAATATTGATAGACTTCGTATTATAGTTTTTAACACGTAACTCCCCACGAAGTTCGAACCATAAGGGAAGTTTTATATAATTATTAAGATGATTAATTAAGATATTTAGGAAAAAGGAGATAAAATAAGTTGGAGTATGGAATTTTCAAGTAAAAAAGCGTATCAGGAAGTAATTTAAAAATTTTTAGACTAAATCAAAAAGAACATTAAAGAAAATTTGCAAAATAAATATAAAATTAGTGGAAGTTAATAGAAATCATTTCAAAAAATCAATGATTGCTTTGTTAACTTCAGGTGTTCTGGTCATTGGAGCAAAATGAGCCGATTTCTCAATGATTATTAAGTTACTATTTGGAATTTGTTCACGCATTTCTTCCCTACTAATTTTAGGAGTTAATCTATCATGAGATGCTGCAATTAATAACGTTGGGTTAAATACATCTGTTTAGTATTATTTTAATCATTTAATTAGATAAATTTCTCTGCTGAAGAGTAATTGATAATACCTCCCACATTTTGAATGCTACTAGTTGCAGTTAATATCCCAATTTCTGCAGACTTTACTAAATCTCTTCCCTCTAACATTGCGTGTAAAAAGCCAGCATCAAAAGCATCTCCGGCGCCAATAGTGTCTACAAATCGTTTAGGTTGTATAGCAGGAATGTGCTTCATAATAGATGCATTTTTGACGAGCACTCCTTTATCACCTAATTTAATAGCGATTATTTTAAAACCTTCTTCTAAGAGAGTTTTAGCTGCTTCTTCAATCGAATCTTTAGCAGTAATGTTCAAAGCTTCTTGTTGATCAACCATCAGTATGTCAATATACGGGATTAACGGCTTTAAAATCATAATCCAAGGAGGCTCTAATGGAAATAATGGAAATTGAGGGTCTATAGAAGTTTTTAAACCTTGAGATTTCGCTTTTTTAAATAAAGCGATAAAATCCTCATTCCATAGACTTGGAAAGTGATAATATCCTGCAGAATGCAGAAGATCGGTATTAAGTAAATATTTTTCTATTTTTTTTCCAAATTTTTGAGGCCATCCACTGTGAGTTGGTAATTTAAACGTTAGAGGGCGCTTATCAGATCCGAAGAGTAAAATGAAGATAGCTAAAGCACACTCTTTACCCTGTTCGACCAAAATATACCTTGTATCAATTCCTGACTTCTTTAAAATATCTAAAATCATTTTACCGAAAGAGTCATCTCCAATAGAAGAAACTATGTGGATTTCATTCCCCAATTGTTTAAGATTTTGAGATATGTATCCTGCTGCTCCCGCTGTTAATATATGTATATCTGATGGTCCAGACCATACATTTAATTCATTTATATTACTAGGAGCTTTTCCCTTGATTATTAAATCGATATTTAATGGTCCTAATACTCCAATCTTAAATCCCATTTAATGACCTCCTGGCTTTAAAACCATTGTCCAAGCCCTCGCATATTTTGGGATATTTGATTTTTGACAATCTGGATTTATAGTTCCTTGTTTAAGCGCAAAAAAGTAGGGTAACAATTGAATAATTGGTACTACATACAATGCAAAGAGGTGTTCATTTTCTATTGGTGTACGCCATACCCAATCCATTAAAGATGCAATATTATCCTCAGAATCTGGTAAAACAGCAACACACGGACTTTTAATTAACTGTGTAAATTTTGCAATTTGCTTAAACCAATTCTCAGAACTATTTTTAGGATAAAGCAAAATAGTTAGGATTTTTTCATTAGTTAAACCCAATGCTCCATGTAAATGACGAGTTGGAACCATTGATTTAGCTGGTATATGGGCCATCTCTTCGAATTTCAACTCCATTTCTTCCGCAGTACCAAAATTTGGGCCTGCTCCAACTATGATTACACTTCGAAGATCCACTATATGATCAGCAACACTCTTACATCTAGTTTCGTTATATTCCCATTTCTCAACCATTAATTTTGGTATTTCATATAATTGCTTTTTTAGGTCTTGAAAATTAATACCGTTAATTCCTTTTTTCTCTCCTAAAACTATAGCTAATAATAAACTTGCCGCCAATCGTGTTGCATAATGAAATGTATCCGATCCTCCTGTGTCGAATCCTCCAGCACAGACTATTGCATCATCAGCTTCTTCAGTTAAAGGACTTCCAGCTACCGAAGTTACCGCAACACAATATCCCCCTTTTTCTCTTATTTTTTTGGTTGCTGATATTGTATCAATTGTACTACCACTTCCACTATACGCCAATAATGCAGTGTGTTTAAAATCATAGGGTTTGTCAATAGTAAGGCATTCTACAGAATCCCTATCCTCTGAAGTAATTTGGGCCCATTCCCAAAAAGCAGGACCCGATGCTTGCATTATAAATTGACTAGTACCCATTCCTATTCCAACAATATGAGTAATATTTCTTCTCAAGAGCTCCTCTACGACACGATTTATTGAATCCAATACAATTTCAAGTGTTTTGCCAATAGCAGTAGGTTCAGATTTAATATCATGATATATATTAAAGGGGTGCTCTGTCCGAGGTTTAGATCCTAAAGCATGATACATAATTGGATATTCTGTAGTGGCTTCAATACGACCAATTGGATCATTTTCTAAAAAATCAAATTTTTTTCTTTGCTCATATTTGAGTACTTTATCTTTTTGATCTTTCATTATAATTTGTTACCAAAATCATTTTAATTCTAATTTAAAACCATTTTAAAAGCTATAGATTTAATTATGTTAAAGTATCTATTCTTTATTACTAAATCTAATTACTATTACAATATTTTTTATATTTTTTAACTGTAATATGAAATATAAATAGATTAGAGGTTATCTCTAATAAAATTATGTAATAGATTTTGCAATCAAATCAAAATCTTTTTAATTTACATTTAAATTAGTATAAGAAAAGAGAACTTTAAAAAGATTGAAGGATCGATACATAGATGATTAAAACCAAAAGAAATAACCAAATATTAGGATTCAAAAATCATAAACAATATCAATCATCTTAAATTTGATGTCCTATGGACCCATTTATCATTTTAATAACCTATGGAATTTTATTTCTTGGAGAGTTAGGTGATAAAACGCAATTAATTGTATTCAATCTCGCATTAGATTATAATAAATTTTTTAAGGTAGGAATTGGGGCAACGCTAGGTTTTGCAGTTATAGTGACCATAGGAATACTATTTGGGTCATTTATTACAGTTTTAGTTCCATTAAGTCTCATTAAAATTATCTCTAGTATTGTTTTTATCATAATTGGGATATTTGAAGCGAGGAACATTAAATCTTTTTATCTAAACGAGCGAAAAATGAAATCAAAGGATAAAGCTATTAAAGAGTTCGAGAATAATGAAGGATCTACAAGCGTTAATGAATCTTCAAGATTTTCCTGGCTTAAAAAAAATCCTTATCTAGCAGGTTTTGGGTTTATCTTTCTTATGGAGCTTGGTGATAAAACACAAATTCTAACGATTTCACTTGCTTCCATTCACAATGCTCCGTTAGAAGTCTGGTTAGGGGCGTTTCTCGCACTTACCAGTGTAGCGTGGATAGGAATTTTCGCTGGGGCTTTTATCGCGAGAAAAGTACCGAAGTTCTACTTAAAAGTTCTTTCGATAACAATTTTTATTTTAGTAGGGATATTAGTATTGACAGGCATTATATAGAAAATAATAATTATATAATACTTCAAATCAATGTATAATTATAATGTCCGAAAAAGTATGGTTTAAGGTAGCTAAATTAATTGTCAGGGCAAGCGGTAATCCTCTTTTTCAAGCAAATGAAACTTTAGTTGAACTCTTACAAACTCTTTTAGATGAAGAGCAAGTTAATTTTTTACTTAATTTTAGAAAACCTAACCTAACATTTCAAGAGTTGAAACAAAAGACTGGCTTTAATGACGCTTATTTAATGAATATGTTGAATTCATTAATGGATAATGGAATTCTTATGGATTTCCCGATTGAGAACACCAATATAATGGAATATCGTCTGTTGTCACCCGTTGCAGATACATTTGAATATTCTCTAATAAGATTTGATCGTCCAATTGACCAAAAAAAAAAATTAGCACGGATTTACGAGAAAATGTTTAAAGAAGCAACTGAGTTGACTCAAACTAATTATGAAGGATTATTGCCAATATTCAAAGATAAAATGCCTATTTTTGCCAGGGTTATTCCAATCGAAAAAGAATTGACCACACCTCAAGAAAAAGTATTACCTTTTCATGAAGCTTCTAAAATTATAGATCAACAGGATATAATATCCATCTCCGAATGTCCTTGTAAGCTTGAGAGAGCTCTCTTAGGCAATACTTGTAAAACAGCTAGTGATAGATTTAGATGCTTGCATTTTGGGAATTTTGGTCGTTATTTTATTGAACATAATCTTGGCAAGTCAATCTCAAAGGACGAAGCAAAACGAATTTTACAAGAAGCAGAAGAAGAAGGACTTATTCATAAGACTTTTCATGATGATTTTGATTTCGATAAGAAGGAAAATTCGATATGTAATTGTTGCAAGTGTTGTTGCATTCTCTTTCAGAGTTATTATCGCGGGATTTTTGCATTTCATACTTTAACATCGTACATCACGAAAAGAGATGAGAGTAAATGCGTAAGTTGCGGAATTTGTGCCGAGAAGTGTCCAATCGAGGCAATATCTTTGATAGACGGGATAGTCCATGATGATGTGCATAAATGTATAGGTTGTGGCGTTTGTGTTCACCATTGTCCCGAAGATGCTAGGTCTTTAGAACGAACAGAACCAAGAGAAATCTATCTTCCACCACCTGTAATCAAAGAATAACAACTTTTATCCAAATTATTATCTGGGAGTATTATAAATTCTTAGATAGAGAATTTTAAAAATTTAGAAAAATAAAGGATATTATTAAAAATAATTTGGTGGTGAAATCAATATTTCTTTTTTAGAAATTTTACCAAGTATGATTGGTTATATTATGCTTATTTTAGCATTGATTCATGCGTTATATGATGCAAAGAATAACCGAATACAACGATTATTAATGCTAATTACCCTCTTTATATATGGATTTTTGCTAGAATATCTAGGTGTTAGCGCTGGAAATTATACTTATGCTTCAGAAACAATTATGCTATTTGAAATAATTCCTTTATCTGTTACCTGCGCATGGGTTGGTATTATTTATAGTATAATGCTAATCGGTGATTTTTTAGAATTATCTCCTCTTATGCGCATTATCACAACTACTTTAATAGCTTTGAGCATAGATTGGGGGATGGATCCAATTGCAGTTGAGCTTGGAGCTTGGACTTGGACAATTGAAGGTCAATACTATGGGATTCCCGGTTTTAACTTTATAGGGTGGTTTTTCATTCCAATAGCATATCTTCTGCCCTATGAAATAGTATGGAATAAAGAAATTAAAAAGGTACAGCTATTAACTATTAAGCAAATAGACGATCACCAAACCCTAACCCGAAAATTATATACTTTGTTAGTTATTGTACCGATAGCTGTGGGCTTTTTAATTCTGGTAGGAATTATCTCAAGAATTCCAATTTTATACAACATGAATGTTATTGCTCTCTCGATTTGGGCGATTTTAACCGTTGTAATTTCAGCAGCTATTATTAGTTGGAAGCGTAGGAATTTAAATCGGAAAAAGTTGTATGAGTTGATTCCTCCAATTATATTATTGTTGTTAGCAGTTCTCTATACTTTTTATGGATTTTTCATCGGGCGTATAGATTTAGGATTTCTTATGTTATTAACGGGAATACCAATATGGTTAATTTTTTCATTTATGGTATTAAATAAAACTAGCAGAGAAAAATAAACTGATCCAAATATTAATCAGATCTTCTATTTCTCGATCTATTATAATTATTTGTCAAAAATTTAGCGCCGTAACCAAAGATTATATAATAAGAGAGAAATTATTCTACGCACCTCTTAATATTTAAGAGCAAGTGTTAGAAGGTGATTTTAAGAAAATGAATTTAGAAGATTATATTGTTAAACTTTCAGATGACGATAAAACATTCGATTTTTCATCTTTATTTTCTGAAAAGCAGATTTATACGTATTTAGTCGGAGCAGGAATTTCAATGGACCCTCCAGCTAACGTACCATCCGCACGGATGTTTGTGAAGGAATTATTCAATTATTATGCTCCTAAAGAAGAAATTATGCATTTAGAACAATTGGACTCTCTGAGATATGAATTCTTAGTTGAAAAAGTTCAGAATTTATTTGATAAAGACCTAAAATTTCTGGATTATCTTAACCTAGTAAAAGCACCAAATGCAATTCATATATTCTTAGTTAATATGATAATGAGATATAATTATGTTATTACTACTAATTTTGATTACCTTATTGAGATGGCTATGAAAAATATACTTTCAACATACCCCTCATTTCATACTTATCATCAAAAGTTCATGATTATTATTACGAGAGATGACTATGAAAAAAATGTTAGATTGCAGTTCCCAGTAATTAAAATCCATGGTTCAAAATGGGATTGTATCAAGGGAAGGTTAACTTCAAAATCATTAATAACCACGATAAGTGCTCTTGGAAAAGAAAGAGAAAAAGGAAAAACTTTTGCAATTGAGCCTTATAAGAAAAAGTTGGTAGATTCAATTACCCGCGATCAAAATTTAGTAGTTATGGGTTATTCTGGAAGTGATGATTTTGATATTAGCCCAATGTTAAGAGAGTTAAACCTAAACAAAGCTCTTCTATGGATAGAACACGATCAGAATGTAGAAAGTGGAAAAGAGGAGGTTTATCAATATAAAGCTATAAATAATTTGGCTGAAGTGAAATCATCTTTAGAAATTTCTAAATTAGATAAGTTCCTCATAGAATTGGCGTCAATTAAAAATCTAACGGTCTATAAAATTAAGGCAAGAACGATTGATTTTGTAAAGACTAAACTGGCTCCAATTTATAGAGAAACCTTTAGCACATTAAAGAATGAGGATTCTAGTAATGCAATTAGTTTTAACGATTATATGAAAGAAAATCATTTTGAAGCCTCAGAATCCTCAAAGTATCGATTAGCTCATGAACTTTATTATGAATTAGGTGATATTGAATCAGCAGAAAGAACTGCTTTAAAGGGATTGATATTATCAAAAGCGGAGATTGAAAAAGTAAATCAAGCATACTTTACTAATGCACTTGGGTTGATTGAGCTTACCAAAGGCGATAATGAGAAGGCATTTGCTCAATTTGAGGAAACCCTTCAATTAATTGAAAATACGAATCAAATTAATGAAAAAGCAGCAGTCTTCAATAATCTCGCAGAAATTTATAGAAAAAAAGGCGATATTAAAAACCAATTTACTAATTTAACTAAAGCAGCTAACTTACTTAATGACGATTCTCCAAACTTATTAAAATTCCTAATCTTAAATAGTTTAGGTGTTTTTTATAGGAGTAATGGGGATATAAAAAATGCTATTAAAAATATTGAAGCTGCACTTAAAATTGCTGAAAAAACAGGAGATTTATCTAATAAGGCATTATGTTATAATAATCTTGCAGGAATAAAAATGTCTCAAGGCTTATTAAATCCCGCTTTAAATTATGCTTCTGAAGCTCTTAAAATAGATGAACAACTAGGAGATTTAGACAATATGGCTTCTACATTAAATACGATTGGTAATATCTATCGAGTTGCAGGCTACTATGATCAAGCATTACAATACCTTCAAAGAGCATACCAAACTGCAACTAAAATTCAAAAATTCTCAGTTATTTCCTTGGCCGTAAATGCGATTGGTGTTATCTATTTTCAATTAGGAAAGCTTGATCTCGCTATGGAGAAATATAATGAAGCGTTTGAAATCAGGAAAAAAACGGGAGATCTCTCAGGGCAAGCGACTAGTCTCAACAATTTGAGTTTAATTTATCGTGCTAAGAGCGATTATAAAACAGCATTAGAATATTTAAACCAATCAATAGCAATCACTGAACAAATAGGTGAGAAAAATCACCTAGGGCTGCGATACGGTAATCGAGCCTCAATTTACGAAGCACGAAAAGAATTTGAAAAAGCATTGGAAGAGTATAAAAAAGCACTTGCTATTGAACAATCTTTAGAAAATCTGGAAGGAGTGGCAAACCAACTCACTAACATTGGGGGAATTTTAGGAGACTTGGGTCGATATGATGAAACATTAGAGCATTATAAGAAAGCACTTAATATAATGGAAAATTTAGGAATTAAACCTGGAATTGCGCAGGCTCTGAATAACTTAGGAATAATTTTTTATAAATATAAGAAAGATTATGAAAAATCCATTGATTATCTCCAACGAGCACTTGAAATCTATAAAGAATTAAATATCTCGAATATGATTATGACAACATTGAATAATTTAGACCATATTAAACAAGAATTTGAATCAAAATAATTAAATCTCCATATTTAAAGGGCAATTTACTGAATTTAAGATATTATTCTAAAAAAGAAATTATTAGCGGAATAAATCTGCATATTATTCCGCAAATTTTTTGAATTCGTTTTAATCCTCTAAGTTATTTAGTTCATCAGAGTTTATATTAGGGTTCACTTTATTTGCTATTTTTATCATTTCTTTAGCAACAAATTTTATTAGTTGACTTAGATTGCTTAATAATATTGATTATATATTTGATTAGAAATGGCGCTGAAAGAATTAGGAATTGAATATAAAAAAATTGATCAATTATTTGTCGCAATATCTTCCTTTAAAGGCGAAATAGAAGATATTATTCCCAAAATAGACACCTTTTATAATAATTTCAAATTAGATGAATCTGGACCTCCAATAGCGATAATAGATCACGGTGTTTATACTACAGGAGGTAAATATATTGAACTTTGTTTTCCTTTTAACCCCAAAAATGCAATGGTAGATATACCAACAAAATATATTGATATGATTGAAGCATTATCGATAATGCATCAAGGTCCTATCGAAAATTTAAATGAAACTTTTAAGATTATATTAAACTATATGAAAGAGCGGTTAATATCTGGAACCGCATATTTACGCTTAGTTTTTCATAAATACAATCTTGAAAATCCAGAAGAAAATCAAATAGAAATTCAATATCAACTTCATAAATGGGGTGATAGATTAAAGAAAGGTATGGATAAGGTTTTGGGTGAAAGCATGACAAATGAAATCCTAAAAGATAGGGAAACCTTATTCACAATAGAATCTTCACAAAATGATCGGATTCAGTGGCTTAAAGCGATGTTAGATCGTTTGGATGCGATCTCAAATGAACAGCAGCACTATGATATACTCTCTTGTTGTGCACATGAGTTCTCAAAAAAGCGTGTAGAGCATATGAGGAGCATATATGAAAAAACTGGAGATATAGATAAAGTAATTGAAGAGATGTATCTGGATAATGATTGGTATGAAAAACCGATACGTAATGGGAATATTTTATATGTAACTAAAGTTCCTGCTGACCCTGAAGGGTATGAAAAAGCTCAATCTTTAGAAGAAAAGAAAAAAAGCTATTGCCATTGTCGTTTTATTAATACTAATTTTGATAAGGAAATTTCTCCTACTTTTTGTTATTGTGGTACAGGATGGTATCGACAAATATGGGAAGGCATTTTAGAAAAACCAATTAAAGTAAGCGTATTGAAATCCCTTCTAAAAGGAGATGATTGTTGTGAATT
>RDOE01000082.1 GCA_011364975.1 Promethearchaeota archaeon
TGATTCCCCTACAGATTTCATTTAGGTTATGAGGTGGCATAGAAGTAGCCATCCCTACAGCAATTCCCTTAGTGCCATTTAATAAGATATTTGGAAGTTTTGCGGGCAAATATATTGGTTCAGAGGTACTATTGTCAAAGTTAGGCTGAAATGTCACCGTTTCTTTCTCAATATCCTCAATTAACTCTGCTGAGACTTGCGCAAGCCTTGCTTCAGTATACCTATAAGCGGCTGGTGGATCTCCATCTATGGATCCAAAATTGCCTTGCGGATGGATTAATGGGTATCTTAATGAAAAATCTTGTCCCATTCTTACTAAAGCATTATAAACTGCCATATCTCCATGAGGATGATAGTTACCAAGTGTTTCTCCAACTATTTTAGCACATTTAACATGAGAACTATTATAGTTCCAATTATTAACAGCCATAGCATATAGTATTCTTCTATGTACTGGTTTGAGGCCATCTCGAGCATCGGGGATCGCTCTACCCACTACAACGGACATAGCATAATCAATGTAGCTGCTTTGCATTTCCTCTTTTAATAATATCTCTTTAATTTTGCCTTCAGTCAAATTGAATTACCATTTTTATTGGATTTTAAAATCAAATAATAAGATATTAGATATCTAGCACATTAACCTCATCGAAATTACTAATAATAAATTTTTTACGTGCTAATACTTCTTTTCCCATTAATTTTGTAAATATTAAATCATTCTCTAAATAATCTTCATAAGTAACTTTTTTTAATATCCGGGATTCTCTTTTCATCGTTGTGTCAAATAACTCATCAGCATTCATCTCTCCAAGTCCTTTATACCTCTGGACTTTAATTGAATCCGTATTTGATAACTTATATTTTGTTTTCAACTCATTTAATATGGTTTCTTTCTCTTGGTCTGAATATACATATATCTTATTATTTTTATATGACACTTTGTATAATGGAGGAACTGCTATATATAAATAACCATCATCTATTATTGGTCTTAGATATCTAAAAAAGAAAGTAAGTAGAAGAGTTTCAATATGAAATCCATCCACATCAGCATCACACATAATAATAACTTTATGATATCGTAATTTACTGATGTCAAAATCCTCCTCTTCATCTCCCTCCTCAGAATCTTCAGTATCACCGTTAGTTCCATTGCCTTCATCAGACCATTGAATACCAGCACCTAGAGCTTTGATAATAGCTTGTATTTCGGTGTTTTTTAAAATTTTATCCAATCTAGCTTTCTCAACATTTAATATTTTACCTCTTATTGGAAGAATTGCTTGATAGTTTCTATCTCTTCCTTGTTTAGCAGGGCCTCCCGCAGAATCACCCTCTACAATAAATAATTCGGCTTGTTGTGGATCATTTGATGAGCAATCTGCGAGTTTTCCAGGCATTCTAGCACTATCTAATGCAGATTTTCTTCGTATTAACAATTTAGCTTTTTGAGCCGCCTCTCGAGCTAATTTTGCATTTATTGTCTTTAAAACGATCTTTTTCGCAGTTTCAGGATGTTCCTCTAAATATTGAGTTAATTTGTCAGTCACTATTTGACTTATAATTTGTCTTATCTCAGGGTTTCCCAATTTTATTTTAGTTTGACTTTCAAATTGTGGATTTGGTAATTTAATAGATATCACCGCAGATAAACCTTCTCTGGTGTCAGCTCCGCTTAATACATGCTCCTTATATTTTTTCTCCATAAAATTCTCAATATAAGAGTTAAATGCCCTTGTGAGCGAGGATTTGAAACCCGTAAGGTGAGTACCGCCTTCAATTGTATTTATAGTATTCGCAAAAGTTAAAACGTTAGTTTGATATCCTTGATTATATTGCATTGCCAAATCGCAATAAACATCCTCATTATCATCATTCTTAGCTGAATCAGAGATATAAATAATATCATTATGCAATGGCTGCTTATCTTTATTCAGATAGGCAATAAATTCTTTAATTCCGCCTTCATAAAAAAATTCGTGTGTGTCGTCAGTAAATTTATTGTGTAATTCAAATCTTGCTTGCGGAGTCAAAAAGGCAAGCTCTCTTATCCTGTTTACGATTATTGCGGGAGTAAACACTCGTTCTTCTTTATTAAACTCAAAAATCTTTTCATCCGGATAAAAGGTAATTTTCGTATAAGTTTGTATTTGGTTTGTTTCACTAATTTCCGGGTCAGATACATGAACCCCTCTTGAGAACTTTTGCTTGTAAAGCAAACCATCTCTACAAATTTCTACTTGCAACCATTCTGTTAGCGCATTAACAACGGATAAGCCAACACCATGAAGTCCTCCAGAAATCTTATAACTTTTTTTATCAAATTTCCCTCCTGCATGTAGATGCTCCAATATAACTTCCAATGCTGGTCTATTAAATTCGGGATGGTCATCTATTGGGATACCCCGTCCATTATCATAGATTTGAACAGAATTATCATTTAAAAGAGTGACTTTGATCTCATTAGCAAACCCACCGATAGCTTCGTCGACAGAATTATCCAAAACTTCAAAAACAAGATGGTGCAACCCTTTCTTTCCAGTATCACCAATATACATGGCAGGGCGTTTTCGAACACCTTCTAACCCTTTTAGGACTTGAATATCCTCTGCTTCATATGTATTATGATCAGACATAAAAAACCTGTTATGTTGTATAATACTTTGTAATAGTAAAATTATCTCTTCGTAATTGAATTGTGAAGATAATTTAGCAAATTACATATAATATATGTTATTACTCGAATTTAAATATAAGCACATTTTTTTGTACTTTAAAATCGCAAAAAGTTAACGGAGATTTACCAAAATCATTAATATTGTGTTTTAATCAACTAATTTTGCTAAAAAGTAATGAATTTCGTAGATTTAAGGTTGTAAAGCTTAAATTTTTCTGAAGTTTTTTGTGGAATGAAATACACTTTTCATTGATTTCTCCTAATTTCTTCAGCCATCTTAACTGTTTCTGATAACTTTTTATCTACATCATGAGTGCGGACAATATGGGCCCCATTATATATAGCTATTGCTGTAGCAGCGAGAGATCCATTTAGTCTTTTTTCAGGTTCTGGAATATTTAAGGTCGTTCCAATAAAAGATTTTCTCGAAATTGCAACCAGTACAGGTTTGTGTAATGAACGTAATTTCTGTAAATTCCCTATAATTTTTAAATCATATATATGGGTTTTTTCTTCAATCCAATGACCAATTCCTGGGTCTAATATTATTTTATTTATATCATATCCTCCCTTCTTTAATATATTAATAGTTTTTTTGAATTCTTTAACAATTTCTTCAATGGTGCATAAATCTCCAGGTATTAATTTTGATGCCATTAAAATAATAGGTAAATCTTTATCTATTATAAAGTCTATTAAAGATGGATCGGTTTTGAGGCAACTCACATCATTTACCATAATATTTCTGTTATACTTCATAGCAATATCGTGATTTTTTTCAGCAACTTTTGCATATTGGGTATCCACGGAGATTGTAATATTTTTAGGTATTATCTTGCATATAAGTTCCATAGCAGGAATGATTCGTTTTAATTCATCCTCGATGGTTATCTTTTTAGACCATGGTGCAGTCGATCTGGCCCCTAAATCTAGTATCCTAGCCCCATTTTCAATCATAGTTAAGGTGGCATTCTGTAATGAATTTAAGTCCTCATATACAGAGCCCTTATAAAAAGATTCGGGACTTAGGTTGAGTACTCCCATTATTATTGTAGGAAAATTATCCCCTATTTCTAAAGAATCATAGTACTTTGCATAGATTTTATCCATACTTATCTATATTTGTAAAAAACTATATCAAATAAGTTTAATTTTTTTCTTCAATCATGCAGTTGTTTTCATTAAAACTCCCCTTAATAAGAGAAAATGATCCGTTATTAGATATTATTATAACTCATCTTAAACAAGAAGATGAGACTCTAAAAGAAGGGGATATAGTGGTAATTGCTGAAAAGGTAATTGCTACCGCTCAGGGAAGGGTTATTGATCTTAATACGATAACAAACATCTCAAAAGAAGCAAAAAAGTTAGCAAAGAACTACGATATGGATGAAAGATATGTCCAATTAATATTAAAGGAATCTTCTATGATACTAGGTGGAATGACACATGTAATCTTAGCAAAAGTACATGATTTTCTTATCGCTAATGCAGGTATTGATCAATCTAATGCGGGTCCTAATAAAGTTGTCCTTTTACCAGACAATTTAAAAAAGGTCGCGTGGGAATACCGAGATATACTGAAAGGTGAATTTAATCTGAATAATTTGGGAGTAATAATCGCTGACTCAAGAGTTCAACCATTGAGAAAGGGCACAATAGGAATTGCAATCGCAACTGCTGGATTCGAACCAATTGAGGATTTACGAGGAAATCCTGATTTATTTAATCGCCCCATGCAAATTACCATGAGAGCAGTTGCTGATGATTTAGCTAGCGCCGCACAATTTTTATTGAATGAAACTGATCAGCGTACTCCTGTAGTGATAATAAGAGGCGCTAATTTAGAATTTACAAATACACCATTAAGTACTCCAGAAATGGCTCCAGAAGAATGTCTTTATATGAACATTTTTTCAAAATATTTACTTACCAAAACTTCGAGAGACAAGGAGGATTAACTTTTTAATTGCTTTAATCTTGTTCTGTTAATAATAAATTTAACTGATTCATAATAAGAAGGTTTATATATATAATAATGTTCTTTTTATACTTAGATTATAATAAAATCACAGATTAAATTTAATCAAATAAGAGAGAGGTTTGATAATTGATGAATTCAGATAATAATCATTATAATCGAGATGATGATGAGTGGGAAGACGACTATGATGACAATGATGAAGAATGGGAAGACGATGATGAAGAATGGGACGATAAGGATGATGAAGATTTAGAATATATCAATTAAAAACGTTAGAGTATTCGATTATATAATATCACACTAATTGAATTTTTTATCAAAATATTTTTTATTAAAAAATTTTAAAGCGTCCCCTTTTGTAATATGAGACGAAATAATTATCCCTCTTATATTTAGATAATCTTTAATTTTTGAAATAATGCGGATACGAGTATTGGAAGAGCTATGGTTGCATCACACCATACACTAACGTATTTTGACTCTAATGAATATTTTCCCCATGATTTAGACTCTGAAATCGTACATCCGGAGAGTCCACCATCATATTCTGTTGCTGTATGGATACGAACAGAATAATTATATCCAATGGTTTCCATATCTTCAATTTGATCTAGTAATGGAAAAATTTGTTGAGCCCAATTTCTAGGAACACCTCCTCCAACTATTAATGTACCATATTCCTCATAACTTTTAATAATTTCTGCAAATTTTAATACATCTCTAAAAATGTCAAGCTTAAAGGAATATCCCTCCCTTACTGAAAATTTAATCAAGTCTAAAGCTAATTCTGAATCTGAAAATGCAGGTATAAATATAGGAACTTTATATTTCGCCGCTATGGATATTATACTTCTAGTATGAATATTTTCTCCCAATATCCTCAAAAATTCTGAAGGAGCTAGATCAATCGTTTTTTCTTTAAATACATTCTTAATTATTTTCAATAACTCATTTTCAGCTTTCTTATAATTCTCTTCCGGCAAAAATACATCATAAATTCGATTTATTCTATGCTGAAACAATTCATTATCATCTACGTTAGGTGAGCCCATATAATGACCTACATTTGAAAAAACATCAACGATATCATGAATAATATTTGCTCCCGTAGAAACTATAACATCAATTAATTTGTGTTCTATTAGAGCACAGATTAAATCCCCCATACCAGCGGGAACCATTGCTCCTGATAAGGTTAATACAGTTAAAATCTTTTCTGAACTTACCATTGTATAAAGTACATCGAGAGCTTTTCCTAAATTTCTTCCTTGAAATCCACAATTCTTTAAGGAATTGAGTAGATCCTCTATGGTTTTCACTTTGTATACATTAAAAGGTGTTATTTTTTTAAATAAAAAATGATCTTGTTGTTTATTACTCATAATAGGTATATTATATTCCAAATGTTTTAAATTAATCTAAAGAGTGCTTTTTGAAATAGAGACTAATAAAGAATTATAAAATATCACATAATCTTTTACAACTTACAACTATAAGTATAGAATATATTTTTTGGGGATATTGTAATAATTAGCAATGTCTATTTAGATATTATACTCTAATATTTTAATAAATGATCTTAAACTCACCCAATTATTAATTTGGAAGAACTTAGTAAGACAAGCTAAGTATAATATAAGATTATTAATATGTATAAAATAAATTTAAATAATAGTAAAAGTTATAATATAATTAATTGAATAACCTAATAGAATTATAAGTATAAGATGTCACTCGTCCCAAGGAAAGTATTTTTTGTTAAGGGGATAGGTTATCACAAATCCAAGCTTGCTGCGTTCGAGCAAGCACTTAGAGAAGCAGGAATTGAAAAGTTTAATTTAGTAAATGTTTCTTCAATTCTACCTCCCTATTGTATTGAAGTAGGAAAAGAAGATGGTTTATCACAATTAAACCCCGGTCAAATAGTATTTGCAGTGATGGCACGATCAGAATCTAATGAGTATAACCGTTTAATTTGCGCCTCGATAGGGGTAGCAAAACCTGCAGATAAAGGGCATTATGGCTACTTAAGTGAACATCATACTTATGGAGTAAAACCAGAAAATGCTGGAGAAACAGCTGAAGATTTAGCAGCAGAAATGTTAGCCACAACTTTGGGCATACCATTTGACCCAGATGCGAATTATGATGAAAAGAGAGAAGTATTTAAGATGGAAGGTAAGATTGTAGAAACAAAAAATATCACAGTTTGTGCTACTGTGAGAAATGAAAATGAATGGGCAAGTGTTTTAGCAGCAGCAGTATTTATTCTCTAAATTTTTGATTTTTTCTAATATTTATATTTTTATGATTTATATAATGAACTACTTTTGCTCAAGAGAGAATTAATTTAAACCAATATTGGTGAAATTTTTTAGAAATCAATAATTCATTTTTTTTAAAAAGGTTAAAACAATAAATAAAATCTTCTAGTGTAAAATAATGGTAAAAGCAGAGTATTTAACAATTGAGGATGCAATTAAGAAAAAAATTCCTATTGCTTACTTACGAGGATGGGTTTATCGAGAGAGGAAGTCGAATAAATTCATTTTTATAGTGTTAAGGGATGAATCAGATATAATCCAATGCGTTATATCTAAAGCGAAAACTCCAAAAATTTTCGAGAAAGCTGAACAACTGACCATCGAATCTTCAGTAAAAATCACTGGAAATTTAAAAAAGGACGAAAGAGCTCCAACAGGTTATGAAATATCAGTAACTGATTTAGAGATTATTCAAATTGCTGAACCATTTCCAATAACAGAACATCAATCTCCAGAACTTTTATATGACAACAGACATTTATGGATAAGATCAAGGCATTTAACTGCTATACTAAAAATTCGGCATACTGTTGTTGGTGCAATCCATAATTTTTTTAGAGGAAGAGGATATTATGAATTTGATGCTCCAATCTTCCAACCTACGATGTCTGAAGGAGGTTCCACATTATTTGAGGTGAAATATTTTGATGATAAAGTCTATTTAAGTCAATCATGGCAATTATACGCTGAAGCAGGTATTTTCTCATTAGGTAAAATTTATAACATGGGTCCAACATTTCGCGCTGAAAAATCGAAAACATCAAGACATTTAGCTGAATTTTGGATGGCAGAAATGGAAGCCGCATGGATGAGACTAGAAGAAGTCACAGAAGTGGCAAAAGATGAAATACGATTTATTATCCAAGAGGTTTTAAATTATAATAAAAAGGAACTAGACATCTTAGAGAGAGATATTAGCTTATTAGAAAAATATGCTAAAGAGGAGTATCCTACAATTAAGTATGCTGAAGCTTTAAAAATTCTTAACGAAAAGTATGATATGGAAGTTCCTTGGGGTAAAGATTTAAGAACTATAGAAGAAGCAAAGATTGCAGAGCACTTTCAAGTTCCGGTAATTGTGACACATTATCCCACCGAAATAATGGGATTTTATAAACCACCCAGTGAAAAAGATTCCAAAGAAGCATTGTGCTTTGATATGTTAGCTCCAGAAGGATATTGTGAAATAATTGGAGGATCTGAGAGAAGTTTACTAGTTGACAATATGATGGAACGATTAAAAGCAGAAGGGGAGAATCCTGAAACCTATAATTGGTATTTTGATCTTAGAAAATATGGAAGCGTACCCCATTCTGGGTATGGAGTTGGTGTTGAGAGAGTTGTTTCTTGGATTTGTGGAATAGATAATATAAAAGATGCAATAGCATTTCCCAGAACCATGCTTAGAAAGGCACCTTAAATTCTTGTACGATTCCTTAGACTTAAATCAACATGTTCATCCTAAAATTTCATTAAATAACCTTTTTTGCGACCTTTTCAGTCAAATTTTTTAGTTTACCTTTCTTTATTTCTGTAATAAAATTAAGATGGTACTTTTTTTTTAATTATTCTGTAAGTGAGATTTTACAAATGAAACTTTATGAGTACATGGGTTTTGAATTAATTGAAAAAATTAGAAAAAAAGAGATAAAGATTGAAGAAATCATTAATTCTTGTTTTAATAGAATCAATGAAGTTGAATCCAAATTACATTCATTTGTAAAATTAAATAGAGAAAATGCTCTAAAACAAGCAAAATTATTTGATAGTTTTTTAGGAAAAAAGAAGAAATTAGGACGTTTGAGTGGGTTACCTTTAGCAAATAAGGATTTGATATGCATCAAAGATTTTCCAACAACATGTTGTTCTAAAATTTTAGAGTCTTACATTCCACCCTATAATGCAACTGTAATTAATAAGCTAATTGACCAAGAAAATGCCGTTCATGTGGGAAATACTAATATGGATGAATTTGCTATGGGAGGAACTACTGAAAACAGTTGTTATGGCCCAACACATAATCCTTGGGATTTAGAAAGAGTACCGGGGGGTTCAAGTGGTGGTAGTGCTAGTGCCATTGCTTCGGGACAAGCAATATTTGCTCTTGGAAGTGATACGGGTGGAAGCATAAGATGTCCTGCTTCATATTGTGGTGTGGTTGGATTAAAGCCAACTTATGGTAGAGTTTCTAGATATGGATTGATAGCTTTTGCAAATTCATTAGATCAAATTGGTCCCATCACCAAATGTGTTTATGATTGTGCCCTACTGCTCGAAGTTATCTCTGGTAAAGATAATTATGATTCTACTTCTGTCAATGTTCAAGTTGATAATTATACGGAAGAAATCAAGAAATCAATTCAAGAAAAAGTTATTGGAATTCCAAAAGAGTTTTTTAGCGAGGGAATTGATAATGTCGTAAAAAAAGAAGTAATGAAATCAATTGAGAAACTTGAAGAATTAGGAGCAAGAACAACTGAAGTAACAATCCCACATCTTGAATATGCCATTGCAACCTATTATTTAATCTGTATGAGTGAAGCAAGCTCAAATTTAGCTAGATATGATGGATTAAGGTATGGTAAAACAAGTCAAAATCAGGAAGGAGATATTTACGATGTTTTTAGCAGGACTAGAAGTGATGGATTTGGGAGAGAAGTAAAAAGAAGAATAATTTTGGGAACATATGCATTGTCTGCTGGCTATTATGATATGTATTATATCAAAGCTCTAAAAGTAAGAGCTTTAATGAAAGAAGATTTTCAAAAAGCATTTGATCAATGTGACATACTAGCATCTCCTACTATGCCATCTACAGCTTTTAAAATAGGCGAAAAAATTGATGACCCATTAAAGATGTATATGGATGATATTTTAACATGTCCAATAAATTTAGCCGGATTACCTGCTATTTCTATACCTTGTGGTTTTAACAATGAAAATCTTCCTATTGGAATACAATTTATTGGAAATTACTTCGAGGAAAAAGTGATTCTTAATATTGCATATAAGTTAGAACAGGAATTGAATATTTTTAGAAAAATGGCTACTATAAAATAGGAGAATTATAAACATGGAAAATACAATTAAAGATGTCGTCATAGGATTAGAGATCCATATTCAACTTACTTATCTGAAAACTAAATTATTTTGCAGTTGTGATAGTAATTATCGAAACTCATTACCCAATACCCATAATTGTCCAATATGCCTAGGATTGCCTGGAACGCTTCCTGTAATAAATAAAGAAGCGGTTGAGTTTGCTACTAGATTGGCATTAGCATTAAATAGCAAAATAAATTCATCAACCTACTTTTTTCGAAAGAATTATTTCTATTGTGATTTACCAAAAGGATTTCAAATAAGTCAATATAATAAAGCTGGAGGAAGAGCTTTTGCAGATGGAGGACAGGTGACTATTAGTTTAAATAATCATAAAAAAGAAATTCTATTGAATAGAATCCATCTTGAAGAGGATCCCGCCAGATTAGTGCATAAAGGTAGCATTGCTACGTCTCCTTACACATTAATCGATTATAACCGATCAGGAATTAGTTTGATAGAAATAGTTACTGAGCCGGTTATACAATCTCCTGAAGAAGCAAGGGAATTTTTGAAGAGGTTGAAATCTATTGTCCAATATACAGGAATATCTGATTTAGATCTCGAAGGTTCTGTTAGAGTTGATGCAAACATTTCTATTAAGGGACATGAACGAAGTGAAGTAAAAAATATCAATAGTTTTAAGGAAGTTGAACGTGCGCTGCGTCATGAAATAATAAGACAAAAAAATTTTTTAAAAAGAGGAAAAAAACTATTTCAAGAAACTCGCCATTGGGATGATAAACGAAAGGTAACTTTATCTCTAAGAACTAAAGAATTTGAAGCAGATTATCGTTATTTCCCCGAACAAGATTTAGTTCCAATTGAAATTAATTCAGAATTTATTCAGAAAGTAAAAGAAAGTTTACCAGAAATGCCAAAAGAAAGAACAATTAGACTCATTAGACAGTATGTTTTATCTGAATTTGACGCAGAAAATCTTGTATTAGATAAACATATTGCTGATTTTTATGAAGTAGGAGTGAATTCAGATCCAACTTTTGGACCAAATGAATTTAAACAATATTGTAATTGGTTGATGAATGATATCTCGGGTTGGTTAAATGAAAAAAGTATGACTATTTTACAAACTAAATTGCAACCAAAAATAGTAGCAGAATTAGTAACTAATATTAAAGAAGGAAATATCACGACTAAAATTGCAAAATCGTTCATAAATGACATGATGAAAGGCAAATCGCTTGTTCAGATAATAAAAGATAAAGGAAAGAAGAGAATTTCTGATCAAAAACTGCTTAAGAATTTAGCTTTAGAAGTAATAGAAGAAAATTCTAAAATTGTAGAAGATTGTAAGAGAAACTTAAAAGCAGTAGAAGCTTTGATTGGTAAGGTTATGGCAAAAACTCATGGGCAAGCAGATCCGGGTATAACTAGACGATTAATGACAAAATTGTTAAAAGAAAAGAGATTTATAAACTAAAAAAGAGAAAAAATTTATTGTTTCTATAAAAATTGCTTTATTGCATCTACAGCAGCACTTAGCTTTAGATTTATAATTCCTAATTTTGCATCTGTAGTTGCGATAATACATAATACATTCCCTTCAATTTCAGAAAAAAGTATTTTTCCTTTTCCACTTTCTATAATAGCATTATTAAATTCCCCTTGTTCTAACTCTTTCGTAGCTCTTTGTGAAGCTTTAAGAATAAGCGTCACCATAGCTGCAACCGCTTCGGGATCAACCCAACCAGGTAAAGCAGAACCTTTAATAAGACCAAATTTCTCTATGAGCGCTGCTCCATGAACACCTTTAATTGCTTTTAGGGAGTCTAGTATTTCCTCTAATGATTGACTCATTCTATTTTTCTCCTTTACATTCTTTTAATTTGATTTGAAATGTCTGCTATTTTATATATATAATACTAATAATATATTTTTTTAATTTAAGATTTGATATTATTTTTCTATTAAAAAAAGAAAAAAGAAAATTATAATTTTATTACTTTACCCCATTTATCAAGTCCAATCGCTATTATCGTTATAACTATAACCATTATAGTAAAGATGATAAAGTCCATTTCTAATCCTATTATATCTGAAATTAGAAATTCAAAAACTATAGCTATAACATAAAGTAAGAAAGGATTCTTCCCATAACTGTCTAATATAAATATTGGCTTTTTTACTACTTTATCTAAAGCGATAAAGAGAAAGGAAAGCAATATAGAAGCGCCCATACTTATCATAATATAAGTGAGAGTGACTTGTCGTTTATTTGGATACCATTCTGGGATAAAGGCAAGGAGTAAACCTCCAACAAAACATATAACTCCAAAAATAGCATAAAATAGATATTTCTTCTTCTGTTCAAAAGTCTTATTGAGCAATAATAGCTCTCCAAAACATGTTGCAAAAATCATAAGTGATGCGAACCCAAAAATAGTACCAAAAATTCCTCCATGTACCGATTCAATTGCATACCATCTCCATCCGCCGTAAATTAACATTATCTGATAAAATAGGAGCATTGAACTTGCGATTATCGCTCTGACCCTAATATTAAAGAATAGAAAAGGTATTGTTAATAATCCAACTAGTCCCAATGTCGGAAGCACATCCCAAATTACTATTGGTACACCATCAACTAATTTTACAACACCACCTTGATCGATTATTATTACTAAATAACCTAAAACCAATAAAATAATATAACGAATAGCTAAGTGTAGGATTGCTTTTCTAACTCCACTTTTTTCTTTACGCCTCGAAAAGGATAACGGCATTAAAAGACCCATTATTAAAATGAATGCAGGTGCACCTATATCATAGAAATTCATTGTAGTAGTGGTCGTTTGGTTTTCTGGATGTTCTAAAAAGAATCTTGCTGAAGTACGTATAATTTGGGGAAGAAATTCGGTTAAGACTAAGAGAATCATTATGAACCCTCTAGCATGGTCAATCCAATAATAACGTTTTCTCTCAATAATCTCGATTTCAGACATGTTTACACCTTATTTTCTATTATTTTATATCACATAACAATTCTTATGAAATTGATATATAAAAAAATTATTGCGCTTACTATATTTAAAGATAAAAAGTTAAATTTTCAGAATTTATTAATTTAGTGTTATCATTTATGCCGATTGCATACAGACATTATCAACAAGGGGATGATCATGATCTGGCCCATTTATATAACATCGCTTTCCAAATGAATGGAGCTGGTTTTGTACGCACACCAATAGGCTGGAATTGGAGATATGTCCAATCACCTTCATTTGAACCAGAGATGATTCAAATAGCTGAAGATCTACACAGCCATAAAATAGTAGGTGCCGTTCACGTTAATTTAGTTGAGAAAGTAAGAATTAATGGCAGAGAATATATTTTTGGAGATATTAATGACGTGGTATGTCATCCAGATTATACTAAGAAGGGTGTTGCAACAAAATTATTAAAGATGGCTATTGAATTCATGCAAAAGAAGGATTGTGATTTTTCAATTTTAACCGCAGATGCTAAAGGATTTGCTAGAGAAAAAATCTATCTACAGCATGGATTTGAAGATATTTCTCGAGCTACCCTGTTGTTTAATTTTCCAAATATTTTTAGGTTAATAAGGGATTTCCCAGGATTTATGATATTTGCACCCGTATTATTCGCAATTTCTTATATCCCGCGGTTTATTATTAGAATTTTAACTCGAAATAATCCTTTCTTTAAAGATATAAGTTATGAAATAACTCACAATAGAAAGCATTTTGAATATATGCACGCTAGAAATAAAATAATGGCTAAATATTATTCGGGATTTCCAATATATAACACTGAAAGGTTAAAATGGGCAAGAATTAATACACCTTCAAAAAGGCACCACCCGACCTATATAATAATGCGAAAGAAGTCTAAAATTATTGGTGGTGCAATTTTTACTCGAAAAAATATATACTCCTTTAAGCATGGGATTAAAATAAGAATGGGAATCATTCATGAGATTTTTTTAGATAAAATGCAATTTAAAAATGAGCTTAATTTGCTGTATGGATATAAATATTTGATAGATAAGATTTTAAAAGCAGCTACCAAAAGGTATATCAGTTTCGCTTTATATCAATCAAATGAAAATGATTTTGATGTAATTAATGCATTTAAAACCATGAAATTTTTGAAATTCTCTTCAGCTATGATTATGGTAAAAAGTTTTAAAGAGGATTTCAAGAAGATAAACGTGAAGAAACCTTTGTTTTTACCTACGTACATCTCTTTAGGCTTTCCTTAAGGTAACTCTAAGCAGGATTAAATGCTGCAATCCTTTGTAATTCTTTATTTTTCAAGAATTCAATGGTAGGTAATTGCTTAACTAAATAACCATCACTCATAATTATAACTTCCCTGGGATAAGTTGAAATTACAAAAGGATCAAGGGTCACTACTATTATAGTGTGATTATCCGCATTTAAGAATTGAAGGATTTTCATAAATCCTTTTATCATTAAAAAGTCTTGACCAGTTGTAGGTTCATCAATAATTAGAAATTTAAGGGTTTTAAATGC
>RDOE01000083.1 GCA_011364975.1 Promethearchaeota archaeon
CATATGAAAAGGGATATCTCACTGAATTACTGGTAGGAATGGGATTTGGATTCATTATAAGTGGTTTGGTTGCTCTTTTGGCCAAAAAGACAAGTGCTAAATATGATGAATTCAGAGATCCGATTAAATGGTCGCGAACATTAGATAGGAAGAAACTATTGGATCGTATAGATTTGATTCTTTTTAAACCAGCTAAAGCATTTTTCTTTGTTGATAAGTTATTTCTAAATTTACCAAGAGATGAACAAGAAAAGCTGGTATCAACCAGTGTAGTTTCTCTTGCAAGCGGAAGTCTTGGATTATGGACAGGAGCAATAGCTACAACACTAATTTGGGATCCAGATACAAGAAAAGCTCTTCAATTAAAATTAGCTATTTCATCATTTGCATTAGCAGGTGCTTGTCTTATAGCAGCATTAGTTACATATAACATGGATTTATAAGTATATGAAGTAAATTATATAAATGACAATAACGTAAATAAAAGTAGTGGGTAAAAATTCAAAAGAGAATAAATAACATTTTAGAGTGAGAAAAATGGCAAATATAGCGTATATATTTGGTATGATTGGATCTATTGGAATATTAGCATCTTCATTAATACTAGGTTTTATCACCTTTGCCGGAATGATGTTATCTGGATTATTTGGCGCAAGTGTTTTTTCCCCTGGTTTACCTCTCTATGGGATAAGTATTTTAATAACTGTAGTTCTGGGTATTATTGGTTTAGTTTATAACACAAAAGCAAAAAAGGGATCCAGATTAGGTTACATTTTAATACTTATTATTGGGGCGATTGGTGCTATAGGAGTGTTTATTCCAATTTTTCCTGCTATTACCTATGATCTGGGGGGAGGTTCTACTTATCCGGCTCCTGCTGTTACTTTAGTCACTTCACTTGTTTATATTGAATATTATTTCCTAATTAATGCTGGTATTATTGGTTTACTATCGCCAAAATTAGAATATACCCCCGAATTTGAGGATTATGGCATAAATATTGAAAATTAATCTATAGAATTTTTTTTTATCCTTCTATTTAATTATCATTGAAAGAGGAATAAAGGATATTCACTTACAATATTGAATATCATATGATTTCAATTTAAAGAGCATAATCAACTATTTTAGGATAAAATTAAGAGATATAAAAGAAAACAAGTTCAATAAAATCTTATTCTTCGCTTGGTTCTTGGTTTTTTTTAAATATCTCGTCCAATTTTGCTCTATCTTCATCACTCATTTTGCTCATAGCTTCGATATTTTGTCTCATAAGGTCCATCATTACTTTCTGTGAAATTAATTGACTAAGCACGGGTAACGCAATACGAATACGTGTAAGTTCATAATTCATTAATTTGGCGTTATCTCGCATTTCAGCAAGTTCTTCTTTCGTCATACCTTCTTCTCCAATTCCAGGGCAATCGACATCAACAACCTTATAATTTTTTCCATCATATTCTAAGGGATAGGTTCTGCAACTTAAGGGACGATTATCATATACTAAACACTGTTTATTCTCTTTGTTGTATAATGGGCACTTTTCTTCTAATAATTCTTCTATTGGAGTAGGGCTAAAAGGATCCCTAGCTTTTTTATTCTCCTCATCCTTTTTAGGTGGCAGTGGTTTTAAAATCAAATCAATTCCACCATCCGGTTTATGATAGATCTCTAAATATGGCATAAAGTTAGCAACAACTCCATTTTTAGCCCATAATTCTAAATCCCAAAAAGTCAAAGGGATTGGTCCACGAGCTAAACAACATTTATCACATCGAGTACATTTAAAAGTAAATTTGGCTTTTGGTTTCTCAGCTTCCTTATCCACTTCTTTTTCTTCTTGTTTTGGTTCTTCTACATCCAATTCTTCATTCGATGGCTTATCTTTTTCTTCTTTTTCATTTTCTGACATTTTGATTTTCACATTATTATTTTTTATTGAAATTGATTTGATGATGAATAATCAAAAGTGATAATAAACTTTCAAAAAAAAGTTTTATTCTTTATGGATATTAAATTAATTTTTTTGATATTAAAAATTATGATATTTATAAACATTGTTCGAAAGTAATTAAATCCTCAAGATTATAAGAAATACATCCCTAATTTTTGTAATAAAACTTTTTATTGTTAAGAAAATTTAGTTAATAAAACAATAGAATTTAGGGATATGGTTAGCTTTTTAGTGAAAAATAAGTATATAGTTTGGTTGGTACATTCACTTATTTTATTTAGTTTGTTTTTATGTGGATATTTTTTCCCTATCATCTCAAACTTATGGGGTATTATAGCGCTTTTAATAATCACATTATTAATTTTTACATTCCAACTCTTTTTTGGACTAAATTCGCTTCCTGAGAATCCCTCGCTTAAAAACCGAGTGAAAAATACTAGCTACCATATTTTAAACTCAATTTATGCGTATACTATTGGTTTTTCAATTCCACTTATGATTTCGTCTTCGCGCCTTAATTCAGCGTTTTTACTTATTCCCTTACTAATTTTATTAAGTTACATCATTACAGATAAACCTTATAAAGAAAATTTTCGTTTGGACGAACCACTCTATTTTAAGAATCGTCCTATAATAGAATTTGAGGAGAAAAAGTACGCATTTTCTATAAATTCATTAATAATCTTAGCAATTGGTGCTCCATTGGTGGGATTTTTTACATATTTATTTTTCGATACTGAGATTAATTATTGGTTACATGAGACTGTTGTAAAACAAACTGTATATTTTTTAAATTTATTTTTTGATATGGGTGCTAATGCAGTTTATAATCCCGTAGGGAAATATTTTTGGAGTTTTAGTATTCCTGGACGATCCAGTATCTTTTTTGAAACATTTTGCACTGGTATCCAAGCTATAAATATATTTGTTGGTGTTATTGTTTGTACTCCTCATAGTAAAGATAAAAATACTAATAAAGATATTTTGTGGCGGAAAGCGAAGTCGTTGATCGTATCCTCAGCAATTTTTTATGTGGTAAATATAATAAGGATGCTTATTCAAATTTATCTTTATTATATTGGTTATCCATGGGAGAGTATTCATGTTTCCATAAGTGCAGCAAGCTCTTTTATCGCAGCAATAATAGTGTTACTTTTACATAAATGGATTCCCGAATTTATTATAAGTATTATTTATACAGGGACACTTATAGGGAATAAATTTAAAAAATTTCGAAAAAGAGATAAAGTGTAATAGAAATTAAATCAATATAATTTATAATCTATAAAGTGTAGTTCTATTTATTACTGAAATATACGACTAGTCATGTTAGAATTCAAAATTGAACAAAATGTTGTTGAGATTGGTAACGTAAAATTGGGAGGACAACCTGGAGAAAATCCCACCGTTATGATTGGTACGGTATTTTATGCTAAACATAAAGCATTATTAAATGAAAAAACTGGTGAATTTGATAAAAATTTATTAGAACAAGAACTCAATGAATATAGTGAAGTAATTGAAGATACGGGAATACAAGGAATCATTGATGTTGTAGGAGCATATCCTGAAGCCTTGGCAAAAGAATGCGAGTATATTGCAGATACCGTAGATTATCCCTTTTTGGTTGATGGTTTAAATGATAATTCAAGAATTCCCGCGATTAAAATATTAAGTGAAAAAGGATTACTAGATAAAGCAATACTTAATAGCATAGATGAGTCAACAACTGAAGAAAACCTTCAAAAATTAAAAGATATTGGCTTGAAAAATGCAGTGCTGCTCACTTTTAGTAGTAGGCATATATTTCCAAAACAAAAGCTCCAATTACTTAATGATCATTTAATCCCAAAGGCCCAAAAAGCGAATATAAAAAATATTATTATCGACACTGCAGTATTAGATTTAGCATCTATGGGAATTAATTTTGAAACCGTCCAACTAGTAAAAAATGAATTGGGTCTACCTGTTGGTTTCGCTCCGGCTAATGCAATTTACGGATGGAATTATATTAAAAAATATGGGGATACTCCTAGATGTGGGGCTATAGCATCACAAATGGCTTATTGCGTAAGTGCGGGTAGTGATTTTGTATTATTTGGCCCGATTAAATTTGCAAAATGTGTAATCCCCTCAATTGCATTGATTGATGCGATTAATTCTTACTATAGAAAAAGGATTCTAAGAAAACCTATATCAGAAAGATCCCCATTAAAACACATTTTTTAAGAGATATATCTGATTACCAAATCTTGTGTGTTTTCAATGAAATTAGGCAATTTCTTAATAATTTCGCTTTTACTATTTTCATCCTCAAGCAAAAATAAAAGATACATTATAGATTCTGTAAGCATTATTTTCTTAAAATAAATAACGGAATTAGATACATTAAAAATAGCTTCATTTACACCTCCGGATTTATATCTAGAAAATATTTTAAATAACCTTGTAAATTCAGGGGCGGATAATTCAAATATATTTACTAAATCTTCATTTGTTGGGACATTTATTAAATTCTTAGCATCCGGTGAGAAATAATCTGCTAGTACTAATCCTTCCATACTCAATAAAAGTGCCAATAGAGAACCTGAGCCTTGAGATAATATATCTAAATTATGTTTAATTAAATCCCGATTTGGACTTAATTTAGCTAATCCTGAGGAAAAAGCTCTCAGTATAGTAAAAATTTCAAAAATACTTGTGACATGAATCTCAAGTGGCTTATTATTAAATAAAACACCTAATTCTTTCTTAATTATTTGGAGATTATCTTTTATTAGGAAAGTATCTATAATATCAGGATCTCCCTTTGTTAAGATTAAAATAATTGGCGTTTTTTGATTCATTTTGTCCAACACTTCCAGAATATTTTGAAGATAATCTATGCTTTCTTTAAATCTATTCCTAGATTTAATATCAATAAAGTAATATATGAGATCTGCTTCAAATAAGTAGATCTGAGCTTTATTAATATATTTTTTCCTTAAACTAAGTTGACCTCCGAGGTCCCAAAGAAAAATATTAGCTCCAAGAGCTTCAATTGATGTAATTTTCGCCCCTCGAGTAGGTTTTAATCCAATTAGTTTTGAGAATTTTCTATTTACAGATAGTAAAAATGAGGTTTTACCAGAATCATCTAATCCCGCGCAAATTATTTTCATTTTTCTGTTTGTAGAAATGAGAGTTGAAGGCTTTTTCTCGATTTCTACAATTTGAGTAATGATCTCTTTAAAATCCTTTTCTATCTCCTCTTGAGGTTTATAATTATCTATAATTTTTTTATCAAATAACGTAAAAAAATTTAGGATGATCTCCTTTAATCGATTAATGTTATTATAAAAAAAGCTCCGTTTATTCTCATCTACTAATATACAAAAAGCAGTAGCTAATGGTAAATCATTGAAAGTAGTAGAAATAAAATGATAAAATGTAAGAGACGTTGCATCAAAATCTGGAAAGGGTATTATTCCAAAGTATTTAAAATCGCCCAAATCTGATTTTTGAAATATTGAACCATCTCCAATTAACAAACTCAGGTTTTTTATTGCAATTTGTGTATAATCTCGTACTGTTAGGGAAATGTGGTTATTTATATCTTTATCTTTATTAAATGATTCTGTTTCCCCGAGCTCTGTTGGTTTTGGAAACATGTAGATTGGCTGAGGACCAAACTTATCATAGGTGCAAAAAGCAATTCCTTTAATGATTGAAGAATTAATGAGGTCTTCCATTCGCTAAAGCATTGATATTTATATTTATTAATAAATATTGGTAGGTTAATTAATTATAAATAAGTTTTTTTTATTTTTACCATGCTTAAAAAAATCGCAGAATCAATTATTACTAATAAGAATATCCTTGAAAAGCGGGAAATAGAGCCAATAATTCAATTTATTGAGAATAACTCATTTAAGAGCGAAAGGATTTTTTCAGATATTGGAGAAGATTCTGCCAGTATAAAAAATAATAATCAAATCTACACCTTAGTTACAACAGATAGAATAAAAACTAGTTTTGTCGAGAATTTTCCTTTTGGAGCAGGCTTTAGTGCGATTCTTGTTGGTGTTGATGATATATACGCATGTGGAGGTAAACCAATCGCAGTTAGTGTTATAATATCCTTTAAGGATAAATTAATTGGTCAAAAATTAATTGAAGGAATTTGTGAAGGATCCAAAAGGTTTCACGTACCAATAATTCGAGGACATACTAACATTAAAGATTATTATGAGCTGAGTTCTGCTATGATTGGAGAGGTTAATTCAGAAAACTATATCTCTTCTAAAAATGCTCAATACCAAGATGATATTATTCTAGCTGTTGATTTTGACGGAAAAATCGGAAAGGCAAATGATATGTATTGGGATACTACTACTTTTAAATCTTCAGAAATTATTTTGAAGAAAAGAGCATCAATGAATTTAATTGCAGAGACACATTTAGCACATTCTTCACAAGATATCTCTAATGCCGGAATATTTGGTACTATAATTCAATTAACTAATTATTCAAAAACCGGTGCGAAAATCAACGTTAATAATATAAAAATTCCTCCTAAACTAATTGAAGCAAATTATAATCTTATTAAATTTAGTCAAATGTTTTTAACTACAAGCTTTATTTTGACTTCCTCAAAAAAGTCTTCGCAAGATATTATCGATATTTTTAGAAATCATGCAATGCAAGCTTGTTGCATAGGGGAAATAACCAAAGAAAGAATCCTTACCATAAGTGATAATCAAAAAGAAATTAAAGTTAAGGATTTATAATGTTTTAACTGGTTGTATTTTTGTTGAAGTTATTACTCGATTATCATATCCGAATTTTAAAACCTGAAAACTCATGATAAATGGTATTATGCTTAGGATACTTAAGACTAATCCATAAAATATATCGTTTGGTAGTGAAAGTAAAATTCCACCAACAATAGGACCTAAAATTTGAGATAAATTATCCAAGGATGTATTCAATCCCATAACTTGTCCTTGATTTCGAAAATCTACTGAGCGGCTTGTAAAACCAATAGTTATACCACGTGAAGTAGCTCCACTAAAACTTATGAAAAACACAGTTAGTAATAATTGCCAAGGAGCTATAACAATTCCTAGTAGAAAATATGCTAATAAATAACTCCCTAATCCTAACATCGCTGTTTTAGGATCACCTAATCTTGTTCTAATTCTATTAAACGCAAATGCTCTAAATATCACTTGAAACAACCCCATGGCAGACAGAAAGAGCCCTATAATTTGAGCGCTAAAATTAAACCGTATAAATCCAAACAAACTAAATGTACTCTGAAAAACTCCCATAGCTAGAGCAAGAAATGCATATTGAATTAATAAAAACATTGCCTTTTTATTTTTCCATAACGGAATTGATTCTTGTGGTTTATTATTGTAATTTATTTGACCATAACTCCATTGATTTATATCAACACCTAGTTTAATTGGATTAGATTCTTTAAGAAAGATAGCTGTGAAAATAAAGGTAAATAAAGCTACTGAACTAGCTAGTAAAGCGGGTAAGATTATTCCAAATGGTGATAAAAATCCTCCAATCGCAGGACCAATTAGAAAGGCTAAGGTAAAAGTCACCCCAATATTTGTCATTTGCTTGGGTCGTTCTTGCGGTGGAACTATGTCTCCAATTACTGCTTTAGATATGGGGAATTGACCACCAAAAATTCCATCAACTATTCTTGCTATAAAAAGCATAATTATATTTTGTGAGAATGCTAGGATCAAAAAACCAGCAACAGTACCTGCTTGCGATATTAGCAAAAGGGGTTTTCTCCCATATTTATCACTTAGTTTTCCGAGAAATGGTCCAAAAAAAAACCCAAAGATAGCATTTGAGCTCAGAAGGAAACCAATTATTAGGGGGGAACTATTAAAAATTTGCATAAAGAAAGGGAGGTAGGGTAAAATAATACTAAATCCTAATATATCCACAAAAACTGCAATCCAGAGTGGTGTTAATTGAGGGTATCCTAATGAGAATTTTTTCATACTTTATAAAAGATTTAGAGAGATTAAACGTTTTCATTAATAAAATATAGAAAGAATGGAATTAACACTTTAAGTTTAATATAGAATTTCTTGAACAACTAGTAGTTTATTAATGTTCGATATAAAATGTTATAAATTTGCTGGTATTTCTTAATACAGTTAACCAAGTGTTGAACCATAATGAAATTTAACTATAAAGAACAGTATAAGGGAACAATATCTATAATTGGAGCAAGCGAAATTGATTTCCCTACTAAAAAACTAGCAATCGAGTTAGGAAAATTATTAGCAAAAAACCGATATGCTGTTGCTTGTGGGGGATTATCTGGTGTAATGGAAGCGATCTGTCAAGGCGTTAAAGAAGAAGGTGGATTAACAATCGGAATTATTCCATTTAAAGAAAAGGATTATGCAAATAAATATGTTGATATTGTTATACCGGTTCCATTTTCCCAAGCACGGAATATAATAGTGGTACTAGCAGGAGATGTAGTAGTTGCTATAGCAGGTAAAGCTGGAACCCTCTCAGAGATATGTTTCGCCTGGATTTACGAAAAACCAATTATTGCTTTAACGGGAGTCAATGGATGGTCCTCGAAACTCGCTGGAGAGAAAATTGATGACAGACGTACAGATTTTATATATGGTGCTGTAAATGCTCAGGAAGTAGTTGATAAACTAAATGAATTGTTTGATAAAAAAATTACTACAAAATATAATTTGCCGGCTGAATTTTAACTTAATAAAATTTACACAAATTCTGACTCAAGATAAGAATTATCAAGAATTATTTACCTTTTTTCAAAAGAATTTTTAAATCATACTATCATCATTTATCTTACAAAAGAATATATTTTAAGATTAGTTTGATCTTCTTAAGGTGAAATTATTGTGACAATTCAATATCTATCTAAAGAAAAGAAGGTTAAAAAAGAAGAATTTCCTTCCACAAAAATCTTGTTTACAGGACTCGACAATGCAGGAAAAACAACAATTATTTATGCTCTCCAGAGAGAATTTTCTAAGATTGCTTTATTGAAGCCAACTAGAGGTGCTCAGAGACGTATATTCGAGTTTCTAGGACGTGAAATATCTGAATGGGATTTGGGTGGTCAGTTATCTTATCGTATAGCTTATTTAAAGAACCCTACAAAATATTTTGATGGAACTGAAATAGCAATTTATGTTATAGATATACAAAATAAGGCTAGGTTACCTGAAGCTATTAGTTATTTTAAGGATGTAATTGAACAATTTCGAAAGTTAGAAATAGAACCTCCAATTTACATATTTTTCCATAAATATGACCCTGCTTTAAAGAGGAATGCGATGAATGAAATGAAGAATCTAGAACTAGATTTAAAAGAAAAGATTAAAAATTCTGTAGATTACAAAAAAGTCTTGTATTATAATACTTCAATATATGATCTTTCGAGTATCATTAAAGCTATGTCTGAAATTCTTTTAAATTTGTATCCAAAATCAGAATTAATTGAAAAAACTATTATAGAATTTGGAAAAAAGACGTATTCTGAAGGTGTTGTTCTATTAGATGATAATTCCTTAATTGTGGGTTCATATTATAAAGATGAAGAAACAAAAAACACTTTGTCAGCGTCAACCCCTTATTTTCTTACTCTTAATGATAGTTTTGTCTTTACTCAAGCACAACCTAGTTTGCAGGATAAGGAAGATTTTATGGTTGTACAAAGATTTGGTAAAAATTTCATATTTAAACAAATTAAATTAAAAGGCGATTTGACCCCATATTACATATTAATACTTAAACAAGACCCAAATATTACTAAAGATGATTTTGAAGTATTTGCTAATTTACTGAAAGAAATCCTATACAGTTAATCTTAATCCTTTCTTATACTCTTATAATTCGCTCTTTATAATTTTATATTTTAAATTACTAATATTAATAAAATTGTATTTTTATATTATTAATAGAATTTGATTAAAAATATCGGATTTCTAGGGATTGAAAAAACGTGATTATTTGTTCTAATTGCGGTGCTACCAATAATGAGGCGAATGGGCATATATGTAGGAAATGTGGTGCATTATTGCCAATTTCCAATAAAACACCTCGAATAAGAATAGCTACAAAGAAGAAAGAGAAAGAAATTCTAAAAAGTGATAAACCTGTTAAAGACGAAGAACTATTTTTTAAACCTAGTAAATCAGAACTACATGATATTCCGCTAACGGAAGATATACATGTTAAGACTACTTCTAAAGCAAAAGTTGAATCTTCAGAAATTATTAATACTCAAGATAGCGAATTTTTGGAAAAAATAGAAGAAGATGAGCAAGAGAAAGAAATATTAAAAGAAATTACTCCTAAACCCTATAAAGGATCAATAATTGCAGATAAAGGAGTATACGGCGTTAAACCTCAAGAAAAGATAATTGAAGAAAAGAAATTAACCAAAGGTTCAGCTAATGTCTCCGAATCAGCGTTAGTTAAGCAGAAACAATTAGAGGAAGATATGACTAAGGTATTGAAGTTTCTTTCAAAAAAAGTGACAGTTAAACCATTAGACGATTTAAAAAAAATTCCAGTAGCTAAAGAAAAAAAAGTAAAGGAGTTATCTCCATCAAGTATGAATGAAATCTTAAGAAATTTATTAAAATTAGATATACATATTGAAGCATCAGCAATTATACAAAAGGATGGAACTATTTTAGCCTCAGCAATTTCATCTAGAATTTCTGATTCGTTATTCGGTACTATCGCTCAAAATTTATCCATGATTGGTAATGATATAATTGAGGGTTTAGATGCTGGAAAATTAATGAACATTTCGATTAGAGGATCCGAAGGAATATTGGATCTCGCTCCAATTGACACTAAAGGAAAGTTAAAGAATGAAATAGTATTAATTATTTTTTCTCATCCAAAAGTGAAAAGTGGAATTATCCATTTTGCCGTAAATATTGTTAAGAAACAAATCATTGAATATTTAGGTTTATCGAAAGTAAAAGTAAAATTAGATTAAATGTTTTTGAAGAAAAACACGATTAATACTAACCGTTTTAAAAAATTTTAAATTTGAAGTTAGTTCTTGTAGGAAGGCATTTAAATTTTGAATGCTAACCAAAGGTATAGAATTTTCATTGATTCTAATCCAATTTAATTCCAATGTCACCATTATGGGGATTAAAATAAAGGGAAGTCTTTTTTTTATATTAACCTTAAGCGTTAACAATTGTTGAATCAGGTTTGAAAAAGTTTCGGGATTATTCTTTAAAGCAAATGTTCTCCTAAATTGAAGATTTGCAGCCTTACTTATTGCATGATAGGAATCTTTTCGCCTCCACTGTTTAGCATCTATTAGTAGTATATAATTCTGATATATTCCAACTACATCAATTTCATATCTTTTTTGAGATGTTTCTAACTTAAAATTAGATTTATCAGAAAATCTAAAATTTTTAATTGTCTTATAGTTATTCTTTATTAAAATTTCCTCTACTAGTGACTCAAATCCCCAATAATCTAAAATTTCAGCAAGATTTTTAATATCATAGCTTAAATATTTAAAGCATTCTGTAATAAATAATATTTTATTAATAACGATATACTCGATATAATTTCCTTTTTGAATTGAGACGAAATCGAATAAATTAAGAAAGTCTCTAATTTCATATTTAGTAAAATGAGTAAAGTATTTAATCTCACTAATTTCATGCCATAACTCTATTACATCAGGGTTAGAATCCTTAAGAATGTCATAAATTTCAGAAAAAAACTGTTTTATTTTAGTGAATTCCAGTGAGTGTGCCATTGGATCAATATCTAAATTTTATTAATAATAATGAAGAGGGAGTGACAAAATAATGATAATTGTCTTAAATCTTCAACATATCTTAATAGAAAATTTCAGATAATATGTTAATAAATTATTTTTTTAAATATTTTGAATATTATAATGCAGATGATTAAAATTCTAAAAAGAAATTTATTTTAAAGAGAAATGATATGAAATTATTACCAAAAGTCTTTAGAACAGAAGGTGACATGGTTGAGTTCGATCCTTCCAAGATTTTAAATAGTATTATTGCTGAAACCGGAGTTAGTGAAGAAAAAGCAAAAGAAATTACTGAACTAGTCGTTAGGAGGATAATTTCTTCAGGGATGCAATTTCTCTCTGGACCACACATACGAGAGATTGTTTGCTCTATTCTTTCCGAAAATCATTATGAGAAAGAAAGAAAATTATATACTCGTATTGGTATGCCTCTTATGGATTACGAAGAAATCTTAGAACATGGATTAAAAAAAGAAAATGGTCAAATGCTCAATCCAGAAAAAATACATCATTGGGCAGCCAATCAACTTGCCGAAGAATATACTTTATTAAGAATTCTTAATGATGAAGAATCCAAAGCCCATTTGTATGGAGATATTTATATTCATCAATTAAAATATTTTGACTTAAGGCCATATAGCCAGATTTGGGATCCAAGATTAATTTTAAAAAATGGTCTACCTCCTATTACTAACTCAATCAATTATTATAAATCAGGACCTCCTAAAGATTTACAAGAGGCGGTTTTTCAGTTAGCAAATTGGTTTGGAATAATTCAAGGCGAATTTTGCGGCAGTCAAGTTTACGATTTTTTAACAATTTTCCTCTCTCCTTTTGCGAAAAATTTAGATGATAACGCCTTAAAAAGTGCGATTAGAACATATATTCACCAAATTAATCATATATCAATGATATTGGGTAAAGGATATCTGAAGAGTAGTATTTATTGTAGTCCTGTTATAATCGAACCTTTAAGAAATCTTCCTGCTATTGGCCCAGAGGGAAAAGTAATGGGTATTTATGGAGATTACGAGGATGAATGCCTGAATATTTTTAACGCATTTACTGAGGCATTTTCTTTAGGAGATTATAGTGGAAAACATAATAAGTGGCCTCTTCATGCTATTTACTTTAAAAAGGAATGGTTAGATTCATTTCGAGAGCAATATATTAACATTTTTAAGAGCATTTCATCAAATTATTACCCCATTTTAGTCAATACCTCTACAGAAGTATATAATTTAAAACTTGGATTAATTAAAGCTAATGAATATTTTAATCACGGCATCTTGCAAAAATTATCAATAAATCTCCCAAGAATTGCTTATTTAGCTAAAAATGAGAATACATTCAATGAATTATTATATGAGAAACTCAATCTATGCTTTAATATTTTAGATAAAAAATCCGAAATAATTAAAAAACGACTAAAAACGAAACATCTTCCCTTTTGTAGTAGTTTAGTTAATAATCATCCATTATATAATTTTGATTTACAAGAGCTCTGCATAGGATTCGTTGGATTAAATGAAGCCGTGAAAATAATATCGAATTCTGAAATGCATGAATCTATTGATGCATTAAATTTAGGGAAAAACATTGTTTTGGAGATGAAAAATCTGTGTTTACAACAGTCTCATAAAACAGGTTATGTATACTCACTAATCGAAGATTCATCAAATACAGCCACATTACGCTTTAAAAAGTTAGATCTAAAACATTTTCCGAAAATATCTAATATCGATGGTTTAAACCAAACTATATATATTGCAATTCAACCCACTTCCGAGAAGATTCTGGCTTAACTATCCAAGAGCTATTAAAAAAACAAAGTGAATTTCATATATTAATTAATAAAGGTGCTTTTGAGCGTTTTAATGTTAATAATAGAAAAATTCAAATAGATTCTCCAGAAAAGATTCTTGAAATTTTAGGGTTGGTTTGTTCAGAGACAAATATTAACGATATTCAATTTTACTTTCAATAGTAACTTTTTGATTAAATGTTATTATTACTTACAAAACTTTAAAATCGGAATCTTTTTTGATATATTAGAATATTAAATTAATTTTTATCAAACATTAGATTTTAACGTACCATAAGTTTATATTTTAATAAATCAGGCCATATCTATATTTACGCTAATAAAAGACAGAACCTTTAATAAAATGATTGAAAATAAATCAGAAATAGTGAAAGCAATTGTTTTAAGTCTGTTTGATGATGACGGACCTACTCCAAAAGTTTATTGGCCTGAAGATATGGATGAAAATTCCCGGTTATTAATAGCAATGAAAACAATCAGTCTTTTAATGGGAGATTCTGTATATCAGGATGGTACAACCACCGAGGGAATTAATTATTTTGGAATCTTACCTTTTCCTGATTTGAAATTAAATGGCTTGACATATTTTTTTCTTATTTATGATCCTATGGCAAGAGGAAATGCAAAAGCAGCAACTATTACAATACTCATAGATGAAGAAGATAAAGGGTTTTTTTATGAAAATATGAAATATCTTCGCGTTATAATTGATAATTCCGCCTCTAAAATCCAAACTTCGAAAAGTTTTGATGAAGATCAAGATATTATGACAGAACTTAAAGATGAATTATTTGATTTTACAAAAGAAATAAGAGATCCTTTTTCATTTAAAAAACAAATTAAAATACTCTTTGCAGGATTAGACCAAGCAGGTAAGTCCAGTTTTCTTTTAGCTGTAAAAAAAAGATATTCCGAGATTATAAAATCACTTCCTACAAAGGGAATTGCTAGATCTGATG
>RDOE01000084.1 GCA_011364975.1 Promethearchaeota archaeon
AGAAATATTCCTTATAAAAAGATGAATAGGAAATATTAAGATAAATCAAAAATTTGTTACAATTGAGGATACTATTATGCAAATCAAAAATAGAAAAATAGTGGAATCGGTACCTAATTATAGTGAAGGAGTGGATGGTAAAAAAGTAGAGGAAATTGTTCAAGAAATTAAAAATACTCCTGAAACTAGAATTGTGGATGTACAATATGATTCTAATTACAACCGTGCTGTGGTTACATTTGTTGGGACACCAGAAGCAGTTCTTAAAGCAAATATTGCTGCTGCGAAAAAGGCAATATCGTTGATAAATATGAATGAACATAAAGGACAACATCCAAGAATTGGAGCTATAGACGTTGTACCATTCGTTCCTGCCCAAAATGTATCAATTGAGGAGTGTATTGAGTTGTCAAAACAATTTGCTGAAGAAATGGCTAAACAGGGTATCCCAGTATATTTATATGAAGAGTCTGCAACGATGTCTGAAAGAAAGAATATTGACAATATTAGAGTTGGAGAATATGAAGGATTAAAGCAAACTATTAGAACAAATCCGAAACATAAACCAGATTATGGTCCATCTGAATTTCATCCTACTGCTGGTGCTATGATCACAGGAGCGAGAGAACCACTTATCAGTTTTAATGTGAATTTAGGAACTCAGGACATCAAAATTGCTAAAAAAGTTGCGAAAGCAATCCATTTACGTTCTGGAGGATTAGTAAACGTTAAAGCTATGGGGACAATATTAGAAGGAAGAAATTATGTTCAAGTTGGTATTAGTAATATAAATTATAGAAAAACACCTCTTTATCGCCAATTAGAATTAGTGAGAGTCGAAGCTGCGAGATATGGGGTAAATATTGTAGGTACAGAACTTATAGGCGTCTTACCTTTAGGTGCTGTATTAAATTCAATAGAATATTATTTACAACTTGAGAAACCCGAGAAGTTAGAGTCTAAACACTTATTAGAGAGTTTTTTTGATTTTTAGGAAATCTACTCATTATCTACGACAATTACTCCTTTTTTTATCACTTTTGATACTAAATTAATTCCAAATCTATAGGGTAAGAACTTAAAATTTGGAATATCTAAAATAACAATATCTGCTTGTTTCCCAATCTCTATGCTACCAATATAATGTTGTCGATTGACTGCGCAGGCGGCATTTATTGTCCCAGCAGTCAATACTTCGGCAGGAGTTAGTTTCATGTTATAACAGGCTAAAGTAAATATCATCTGCATGGATTCAGTCCAAGCGTTGGGATTGAGATCGGTTGCTAACGCTATAGGAACGTTAAAATTAATCATTTTTCTTGCAGGGGCATAATTTTTCATCATTAAACAAAAAGGTGTAGCAGGTAAAAGTGTAGCTATCACTTTTTCTAAAGCCATTGCCTTAAGTCCTTTATCATTTGACTTTAACAGATGACCTGTTTGAACTGCTTTTAACTCTGCAGCTAATAATGCACCATTTGTATCTTCAATTTCATCAATATGTATTTGTGGTTTTAAACCAAAAGTTATTGCCACATCCAAAATTCTTCTTGTTTGTTTAATTGAAAAAATTCCCTTTTCACAGAATACATCACAAAATTCGGCTAAATGTTCTTCTGTAATTTTAGGAATCATGTCATTAATAATCAAATCCACATAGTCATCGGGTTTACCTTCATATTCTGGTGGTATAGCATGGGCACCCATAAACGTTGGAATTATGTCAATAAGATGTTCCTTATCTAGTTTTTTTGCCACTCTTAATAATTTCAATTCATTTTCAACATCAAGCCCATACCCAGATTTGGTCTCAATAGTTGTGGTTCCATATTCTAGCATTGTGTCTAAGATTTTTTTACCGTTCTGCACTAATTTATCTATAGAAGCATTTCTGGTCGCTCTTACGGTTTTCAAAATACCCCCACCGGATTCTAATATTTCCAAATAGGTTTTTCCACTTAATTTCATCTCAAGCTCGTCTTCTCTTGTACCATCAAAAATGATATGTGTATGAGGATCGATGAAACCTGGCATTACAATTTGATTAGAAGCGTCAATTATCCTAGTAGTTTCACTTATAGAACATTTCGTGTGGATATCGCTGTATTTACCAATGAATACAATCTTATCATCTTGAATAGCAACAGCAGCGTCAAAAAGGATTCCAAGTTTCGACATATTTTCACCTATGCGGGGGACTCCATAATTGGACTCCATAGTAATAACTTGATTAGCATTAACAATAATAATATCTGGCTCAAGTTTCTTTGGTTTTATTACAGCACTTTTAATTTCCACTCTTTTAGGCGTTGGAGTAGAAAATGCATTCATAATGGATTAAAACCCTCTAAAATTTTTACTAGTAGTTTATTTTTTATTATATTTAATGCTTTCTCTATAAGCTCAGATAGCACAACGTCTTCTTTAACGTGAGGAATTATTGTACGGATATAGTTATGAATCGCCTCAAGTATATCACTTGACTTTAAGGGCCTTCGGAAATCAAACGCTTGAGCTGCACATAATAATTCTATTGCAAGTATCTTTTCTAAATTTTCTATTACTTTAAGAGCTTTACGAGCACTTATAGACCCCATACTAACGTGATCTTCTTGACCCATGGAAGTTGGAATACTATCTGCACTTGCGGGAAAACACATCGTTTTGTTCTCACTTACTAATGCTGCAGAAGTATATTGAGCAATCATGAATCCTGAATTTAAACCTGATTTTTCTATTAAATACGGAGGTAGCCCCCATTTACCTTCTAGTAAGAGATAAGTACGACGATCTGAAATGTTCCCTAATTCTGAAGCAGCTATACATACATAATCTAAAGGTAAAGCCATGGGTTGACCATGGAAATTGCCTCCGCTTAGAGTAAAAGATTCATCAAATACTATAGGATTATCAGTTACAGAATTTAATTCACATTCTAAAATCTCATTTAAATGATCTAATGCTGCTTTTGAAGCACCATGAACTTGAGGGATGCATCGTAATGAGTATGGATCTTGTACTCTACCGCACTCTTTATGCGATTCTATAAATTCGGATTCTTTAATAAGACGTCTTATTCGATTTGCGGTCATAATTGCTCCTTTATGAGGCCTAAGATTGATTAATTTCTCTTCAAATGGTTGAGGAGAACCTAAATATCCTTCTAAAGTTAATGCAGCTATGATATCAGCGTTGACAAGACAGTTCTTCAGATTTTCGCTTACTAAAATAGCGTGAGCTACTATAAATTGAGTTCCATTAATAAGCGCAACTCCCTCTTTAGCTTGTAAAGTTAATGGTGCCATCTTATTCTTTTCTAAAATCTTAATAGATTCAACATAATTATCTCTTCCCTTAGAAAGAAATCCTAATCCTATTAGAGGAAGAAATAAATGAGAAAGAGGAGCCAAATCTCCCGAAGCACCTACTGATCCCTGTTCGGGGACTAAAGGGAGATAATTATTCTCAATATGCCATAAAATTCGTTCAATTAAATCCAATGAAACGCCTGAATAACCTTTACATAATGATTGGACTTTAAGAATTAACATAAGTTTTACTATTAAGGGATCTACTGGATTACCTACACCTACACTATGGCTTTTTAATAAATTTTCTTGTAGTTTACCAGTTTCTTCTTTTGAAATGATAGTTGTGCATAATGAACCAAAACCAGTGTTAACACTATATACTGGTTTATTTCCTTTAGAGATTTTTTTAACTGATTCATAGCATTTGAGTATGGCATCTCTAGTCTCATCATTTATGACTCCTTTAATTTTGCCATTAGCTAAACTCAATGCAATTTCTGGAGACATATAATCTATTCCATATCTAAATTCTTTCATGTAAATCACTTTTTAAAATATTAATTTTTTTATTTTAAGCTTTTTTCTATAGTTTTGTGAAGAAGACTCTCTTCAACATTGAAAGGTAGGGTAATCTGGCCTTTCTTATAATTTTTAATATTCCAATTGTAAGCTGTTAAGAGCGCATTTTCATTTGAAGCCCAAGCTCTTCGCGCAACTCCACTAGTCACATCCCAATCAATAGCACTTTTTATAATATTATTAATACGCTCGCTTCCATCTAAAACTAATCCAAATCCGCCATTAATTGCTTTTCCAGTGCCAACTCCTCCTCCGTTAGAAAGAACACACATAGTCATTCCTCTCGCAATATTACCCGCCCAACTATGATGAGCCATATCTGCCATAATATTGCTCCCATCTTTGATATTCGAAGTCTCTCTAAATGGACTATCTGTTCCTGAAACATCATGATGGTCCCGACCTAACATAATTGGCCCAATCTCTCCATTTCTTACCAATTCATTAAATTTTAAGGCAATTTTAATGCGTGTTTCCATATCAGCATATAATATTCGTGCTTGGGAACCCACTACCAATTTATTTTTCTCAGCATTCTTAATCCAATACCAATTATCTCGATCTTGAGCTCTACGATTAGGATCAATACATGATAATGCGGTTTCATCAGTTTTGATAAGATCAGAATGCTTTAATGATAAACAAACCCACCTAAAAGGCCCATAGCCAAAATCAAAACACAAGGGTCCCATTATATGCTCAACATAGGAGGGGAAGATGAATCCATTTTTTGGATCATTATCTATAGCTATATCAATAGCGCCTGCGTCATAAACTGCTTTCAAAAAAGAATTTCCATAGTCCCAAAACTTCGTTCCTCTTGTTGTCATATCCTTAATCAGAAGGTACTGCTGTTTTAAAGATTTATCTACCAGCTCGTTAAATTTATCTCTATTACGTTTTAATAATTCCCTTCCTTCATCAAAATTGAGACCAATAGGAGTGTATCCTCCTTCATAGGGTGCGTGACAGGATGTTTGATCGGAAGCTAAATCAATTTTAATATTATTATCAACAACAAATTTCCAAAGATTCACGATATTTCCATGATACGCAATCGAAATTTCCTTCTTTTCTTGCTTATATTTATCAACCCAACTAAAGATTTCTTCTAAATTGTCTGAGATTTTACTTACCCAACCTTGTTTTTGTCTAGTTTCGATCCTGGAATAATCAACCTCAGCGATTATTCCAATACCACCGGCAATTTCTATTGCTTTTGCTTGAGCACCGCTCATCCCTCCTAATCCAGAACTGAGATAAACAATTCCTCTAAGCCCTTCAGAAGCGGGAAGATTTAAGTAAAGTCTTGCAGCATTTAGTAATGTAAGATAAGTTCCATGAACAATACCTTGAGGCCCTATATACATCCAACCCCCCGCCGTCATTTGACCATAATTAGCAACACCAAGAGATTGGGCCCTTTGGAATTCAGAGGGTGTATCAAACATTCCAACCATTAAACCATTCGTCATAATGACCCTAGGAGCTTCCCTTTTGCTTGGAAATAAACCAAGTGGATGCCCTGACATTACAATAAGAGTTTGATCTTCGCTTAAAACTTCTAAATATTTTTTAATTAAGCAATATTGCATCCAATTCTGACAAACTTGACCTGATTCACCATAAGTTACAAGCTCATAAGGATATAGGGCAACATCAACATCCAAATTATTATCAATCATAAGTTGAATAGCCCTTGCTTCCAATATGCCTTTATATTCATCAACTGGTTTGGCTTTTATATCTTCTTGTGGGCGATAACGATAGGCATAAATTCTTCCTTTTGTCATGAGTTCATTCAAAAATTCTTCTGCTAATTTTTCATGCAATGGTTCTGGTAAATATCTTAAGGCATTTTTTAATGCTAAAGCAGTTTCTTGTTTAGTTAAATTAAAACCACGATTAGGAGCCCTTCGAATATTAGATTTAAAAGTAGGGTCGGGAGGTAGTTCTCTAGATAATTTGATTTCCATAGCTTTAGATATATCCATATTTTAATCTAACCACCTTTACTATTTAAATTTGTAAGATAGACCTAATTAAAGCTTAAAATGTAAAAAAAAAGTTAGAGTGTATCCAATCCAAGCAATTTTAATTTTTCTTGAGCGGGATATCCTGTTTTTCTATTGAAGGTACGATAATTATAATAATGCTCTTTTAATACTTGAAAGTTTGGTGTTTTTCCTGCTGATCCTCCCTCATCAACAGGAGTTAACACTATTTTTGGTAATCGATCATCTTCTGGAGTAAGCCCCATTTTAAGATTAAATAATCGTTTAATCATATAGATTCGTTCTCCCATAAGTTTAAATTGATTCATGGTCATAGTCAAGTTTGTTGCGCTATTTACCAAATTTAAAACCATAGAAGTAGGGGGATTTGCGAAAATGCACATTATTAAAGAATTGTAAAGTGCTCTATAATCTTGAACTCTAGCAGAAAACTCAGCCATCTTTTCATCATCATCATACCAATCAGTATTTAATTGAATTCCAAATTCATCAAAAGGCAATCCCAATAATACCATATACGCATCACAAGATGTATGACATGGTCCTCTTGGAGTACCCAACGCATACCCCACAGCCATTCCATACATTCGACGCAAATCGTGGTAAGGGATTTCCATACCATATACCGTAGCAATTTCATCTTGTGGTATATCAAAGGTTCTTCCCACTGCATCTGAACCTTCTGCTAAAATGTCTCCAATTCCTTCTCTGTGTGCTATCTTTTTTATCATTTCTAAACAAGGTTTTACATTACCCCAGTTAGGATTCAATCCATCGATTTGAGATGACGTTAACTTATTATTATTAAAAAGATGGTAAACAAACGCAATAGTGCTACTTCCACTTATTGTATCGATCCCATAGTCATTACACATATTATTTGCTCTTTGAATGGATTCTAAATTATCGTTTAAGATCATTGAACCAAAACCAGCTACTGTTTCGTATTCGGCAGCCTCGATTTCAATTTCAGTTTTATATTCACCTTCCTTAATGGTTGCTTTCTTAGCGCAACCTATCGGACAGGCATAACAAGGATAACTTCCACTAAATATCTTTTCATGAGCTGTAGAACCAGAAATATTAAATGCGCCCTCCCAAGTTCCTAATCTCCAATACTTTATTGGTAATTCCCCAGTAGAATTATACATATCTACTCCACTCGATGTTCCTAAATCTCCAAACATCATAGTGGCAAATGCTGATTTTATATTTTCTGTCATTAACTTTACTCCTTCTTTGAATTTTTCAGGGTTAGCGGGATCATAGCTTTTTTTAGAGCCTTTAACAACGATCGCTTTCAACTTTTTTGAACCCATAACAGCTCCCATTCCAGTTCTCCCTGCGGCTTTTTCTTCTGATGCAATCGTAGCATATTTTACTAAATTCTCTCCCGCTTGCCCTATACAAGCAACTCGAGTAAGAGAAGAACCAGATTTTTCTTTTAATATCTTAGCGGTTTCAAATACTCCTTTTCCCCATAAAGCAGAAGCATCTTTAAGAGTAGTTCCATTATCTGTAATTTCTAAATATATCGGTTTATCAGAGGCTCCTTCTATTATAATCCCATCAAATCCAACTTTTCTTAATTCAGGACCAAAATAGCCTCCGCAGTTAGACTCCCCCCAAATGCCTGTTAAGGGAGATTTAGCACAAATCTCAAATCGACCACTTGTCGGTACGTTTGATCCACAAAAGAGCCCAGTCATTATCATCAAAATATTATCTGGTGAAAGTGGGTCAGTATCTTTATGAATTTTATTAAATAAATATCTACATGCATACCCTGCACCTCCAAGGAAATCTTTTGCAATTGACTCATCGAGTTTTTCTTCATGAATCTCTTTTGTGCTTAAATTAACATATAATAATTTTCCTTCAAATCCTTTCATTTATTTCGACCTTTTATTAAATTAATATTATAATTATGTGCAAGTTTATCTAATACTTATTTTTATTCTTTAAAATTTCATTCTTGTATATTAAAGATTCAATAATAAATATTCCTAAAAGATAAATTTTAAAGTTAAATTAACCAAACTCCATTAAACGGTTTTATAAGAACGTGGTTATTTTAAAATTTTAACTTCTCTATCTTCTAATTTATCTAAAGAACTTGGGACTCTTCTTAAATTATTTCGTTCTATATTTAAATATTGAAGAGAAGTAAGTGAATCTATAGAATCAGGAATAGATGTAAGATTATTAGTTCGCAAAAATAAATATTTTAAAGATTTTAATTTTCCAATAGATTCAGGGATTTTTGTAAGGTTATTATTTCCTAGATATAAATATTTTAGCTTATCTAATTTTCCAATTGAATCAGGTATTTCTGATAAGTTATTATAATACAGATATAATCGTTTTAATGATGATATTTCTCCGATGGAATTTGGCACTGTAGAAATTAAATTTTTTCCTAGATCTAAAGTTTCTAACGAAGGTAAATCTCCGAGTGACTCAGGGACAGTAACCAATCTATTAAAGCTTACCATTAAATTTTTCAATTGGGGCAGATTTCCTATCGATTCTGGGAGTGTTTTTATCTTATTTGTAGATATATCTAATTCTCGTAGGTTTTTAAGCATCCCAATCGAATCAGGAAGATACTTTAATTGATTTTTACTTAAATCTAAAATTTCTAGTGCCACAAGATTTCCGATTGATTCAGGTAACCTTGTTAATTGATTATCATACAAATCCAATTCTTTAAGTTTCTGGAGGTCTCCAATAGGGATAGGTAATTCTATTATTTCATTTCTGTCAATTTTCAATACTTCCAGACATTGAAGGTTTCCAATTGAATTGGGTAAAGTTCTGAGATTATTTCGATCCAATCTGAGGATTTTCAATGCAGATAAATCTTTAATCTCAGGCAATGATTTGAGTTCATTACTCGAGATTTCTAATCTTAGTAATGAATTTAAGTGAGTTAATTCTTCTGGAAGCTCAGTAAGATAATTTGAACTTACACTTAAATTTTCTAATGATTTTAACAAACCAATAGTAGAAGGTAAATAAGGTAATTTATTTGAAGTTAATCCTAAATATCTTAGATTCTCTAATTTTCCAATTGAATCTGGGATGTAGGTTAAATTATTATTTTTCAAAAATAAAGAACTTAATGAGGTTAAGCTACCTATAGAATCTGGTAATTTAGTTAAATGGTTATTCCTCAAATTGAATCGTTTTAAACTTTTTATGTGACCAATAGATTCTGGAAGTGAAGTTAAATTATTATTCGCAAGATAAAGTAATTCTAATTTAGTCAAATTTCCTATTGAATCAGGTATCTCGTCTAATAAGTTATTACTTAAATCTAGAGTTATAAGATTAAGTAATGAACCTAATGAATTTGGAATCTTGTTCAAAAGATTTTCACTTAAGTCTAAAAACGTAAGAGTAGATAATGATTTGATTGTTTCGGGAATTATCGTTAATTTATTTGACTCTAAATATAACTCTTTCAATGATGTAAGGGAATAAATGGCTTTAGGTAACCTAGTTATTTTATTTTCACTTATATCTAACTTTTTAAGATGAGGAATAAAACATAATTCTTCTGGAAGTACTTTTAGCTTATTACCTCTTAAAATTAGATTTTCTAATTTTGTTAATGTATTAATTTTTTCTGGAATAATCGTTAATTTACATGAAAAGAGACCTAAACCATTAATATGATCCTCTTCAGCAGTATAACCAAAAGTATAACTTTGTAATTCATCTACCTTAGGTATTGCGGTTCCAATTAATTTCTCAAGATAATTAAGAAATTTATGCTCCTCTTCTAAAATGGACATTTATGTACCGACAAATTAATAAGGGTTAATCAAATTATAAAAATTCTTCTTTATATGTTTAACACTTTTAATAACTTTCTGAAAATGAATAAGGAGAGACAAAGAACTAAAAATTTATAAAAAAAAGAGGTTTAAAAATCAACATCCTTTCCATCAAAAGCATATTGATATAATTTCTTGAATTGTTCTCCATTTGTAGGTCTTGGAGTTAAAACAGAACTTGCATCTTGGTAACAAAGATTTACAAGCATTTCTAAATTTTTCTCAAAATCTTCGTGGGATACACCAGTTTCTCTTAAACTTAAGGGAAAGTTAACTTTTTTGGCAAGGTCTTCAATTTTTTCTATTACTATTTTTGCTGCTTTTTCGTCATTTTCTTTCCAACCTGCCCAACCTAGTTGTTTTGCAAGTTTAGCATAGATCTTTATAGCATCATCGGTTTCTGTGTCATTCAAGATAAATTGAGTAACATATTTTAAGACGATTCCTACACTTCTACCATGGGGTACATGAAACATAGACCCCCACGAATGACCAAGAGTATGACCTATATGGACTTGACCATTACCAAAAGAGAGCCCTGCTATAGTTGCAGCTTGATGTAAGTAGTCGCGAGCTTCTGTATTTTTCCCATCTTTATAAGCAATTGGTAAATATTTGAAGATCAATTCAATGGCTTTCAAAGCTAAAGCATTGCTAAATTCATTTCTCCATAAAGTCCCTAACCCTTCTACAGCATGAGCTAACGCATCGAAAGCTGTATCCACTGTTAATTGTGGAGGCATCCCTATTGGGAAAATTGGGTCTACTATTGCATAAGTTGGAATAAGTCCTCTGTGTAAATAAAAATATTTTTTCCAAATATTTTCTTCAAAACGAGATATTACTGTAACGAATGTTGTTTCTGCACCAGTGCCAGATGTTGTAGGAATTGCAACTAATTTCGCTTTTTTACCCATATCGTACAAATCATTTCGAAACGCATGAATATCATCAATATTAAAATCTGGAAATTCATAAAGAACCCATACAGTTTTAGCGGTATCCATAACTGAACCACCCCCCAATGCTATAATAATGTCGGGAGCATATTCTTTACATATATCTGTTGCTTCGAAAACACCCGTATCGCGTGGATCTGGTAGTACATCATTAAAAACCTTATAAGCTTTACCTATTTTATCAAGTTTATCAGTTAATATTTTTAAATACCCTAAATCTTCTAATACTTTATCTGTAATGATAAAACATTTTTGTCCTGTAATATTTTCTATAAAATCAAGAGAATCTGGTCCATATACTATATTTGGCGAGAAAAAAAACCACATTGCTAAATTTCACCTTTAAAATTATACAATTTTTGAATTAATTTTTCTAAGGTAGATAAAGTAATAATACTTATATTTTTTTGATATTAAATAAATTATTAACTATAATCACATTATTTCTGTCAATTAAGATAATTAGGAAAAAATTATTTTATGAGTTATATTGGTGGATATTCATGGAGCAAGTAGAACAAGACAATTTATTTATTACGTTTAAGGGAGTGATCGAAAGCATTATAATGGATAAACGCAAGAATCCAAAAAATATAGAATTAATTAACAATTTTAAGGTCAAATTAAATATAGGCCTTCAAATAACAAACGATTTTTATTTATGGGTTAATGTAATAGCAGATAATGGCGTTTATACCATTAATAGAGCAAGATCGGATGATTTTGATTTAGAAATCATGGCATCTCCAGAAGATTTACTTTATTTTTCAAATGGAGAATATTCTATACTACATATGATACTTAAAAAGAATAAATTCGGTTATAAAAAGTTACGATTCAATAAAAGCAGTGAGGGAAAAAGAAATCTTGGAATATTATTGAAATTACCAAAAATTCTTGTATTGGATAAGTTAAAAACTCCTAGATAAGATTTTCAATTTTTTTTTTATTCATATAAAAACTTTTTAAAATCTCAAATTAAAATCTTGAATAAATCCTCTTATTTTCATAATAAAAAAAAGATTTAGATTCATCAAATTTCTCTGAACTAATATCATAATGATATAAAGTTGATTCAATCATCTGATTCTCTCTTTCCATTACCAATGTTATGAAAGAGGGAATCCCACTTGCAACAAAAGACCACGCTCCTGTTACACTTCCAGGGTTAAGTAAAAGAATTCCCGTATTTGTGAGAAAAATTTCTTCTTTATGTGTATGACCAGAGATAAGAATATTGAATTCTCTTTCTATAGCTATTTGCTCTAATTGAGAATGATCTCCTCTTGGAGAAATTTGATGACCATGAGTAAGACCAAGTGTTAATGAAATATCATTATTAAAGGGATATTTTAATTTTTGGTAGATTGGAGAATCTTTATTACCCTCATAATAATCCATATTACCTATAACGGTAAAAACATCATTCTTAGTTCTAAGGTTGAGAAATTGAAGGAAATCTGGCGCTTTTACTAAATCCCCTGTAAAAAAAGTATATTCAAATAATTCTTTTGAACTTAATTGAGTTATTTTTTCAATTATATGAGGTGATACTTGCCTAGCTCTTCTGGGAATATGAGCATCCCCGATTAATAAAAAATGAGACATAATGATTGATTATTTCTTTATATCGTCTACATTTTAGATTTACTTCTAATTATAACTACTTTAATCTTCGAGATATTAATTTTAGCTTAAATTTTCGATTTGTTAGCTACTTTATCTTTTTTATCCTCTTTCTTCACAAATTCAAATAACTTTTTTGCTTCTTGATTTTTTTCAAAATGCTCTCTAATCGGTTTAAGAAATTGATTTAGATATTTAATCACAGCTGGCTTCAAATCTGGAGGATTCAATTTTCCATTTTTGTAATCTTCTTCCAATTCAGTAAAACTATTATATTCTATGTTACCGCCATATTTATCTGGACGTTCCACTTTAAACACATCAGATAGTTCAAAGATGATGCTTTTCACATAATCTAATACAGGATTTTCAATTATTTCTTCTGGGGGGCAATATGCTTTATTTATTTTTCTTTTTATATCCTCTGCAGAATCTAACATAAATATCGCAGAATCAGGATCAGATTTTGACATTTTAAGTTTTATGGCTCTATCTACTCCAGTTAATTCGGTATCAGGAGGTTTTCCCAAACCCATTAGCATATGATGGCTAAGAGAGATGGGTTTTGGTTTATTTAACTTGCTTGCGACCTCTCTTGCTAACATATTAACTTTACGCTGGTCTAATCCTAATTGACAGATGTCAGCGGGAAGATAAAAAATATCCGCAGCTTGCATCAATGGATATAATATTTGAGATGCAGTTAACGCATCCGTATCTTCTCTTCCCATTATTTGAGTACATCTTATTACTCGATTTAAAGAGCTATTAATAGCGATATTTAGTACCAATTCCCAATATTTTGGGTCCTTAACTAAATCTGAAGCGTAAATAAACTCTACTTTGTCTAATTCCATACCACAAACTTTCCAAACCTCAATAAAAAAATTACCTACCTTTTTGATAACATCTAGGTTCCCTTTAAACTTATGATTTGCTGCAGCATGCCAATCTGCTACTAAAAATTTAAAAATTATTCCGGCTTTTGTTATTTTATTTACATTAATAGCTCTTAATAATCCTTGAGCAATATGGATGTTACCAGAAGGTTCAAATCCATCATAAGCATAAATTGGTTGGTTATGTTCTGTTTTCCATTTAATTAATTCTCTTAATTCTACTTCATCGATGATTTCTTCGCCAACTTCTTTGAGTAATGCAATTTTTTCCTCTAAGGATAAGCTCAATTTCTAACCTCGTCAATCTTATAGATGATTTAAATTTTCGATCTTGATTTATTCTTTATGGATCAAATCAACTAATTTTTAATGAAATATCTATTACATCAGAAATTTTAATGATTTATAGAAGCCAATATAATGGAGATAAAGCTGGATAAAAAAAAGAAAGGATTAAAAATTTATAAGGAATTTTCTTTTTGTTTAATTTAATCTTCAATGTTAAATAGCTTTAAAACTCGATTTGGGAGTAAAAATCCTAAATACATCAGTATGGAACTCATTAAAACAATAACCCGTGTAATTACTAATGAAAGAATATCATATACAAAGTAAGGTAAAGACCCCCCAATTAAGAACATAATAAAACCTAATAATATGATTTTTCCTTTCAGTTTAATTTTTGGAATTTCGGATTTCATAGATATAAATGAAAAAACAAATCCAGTTATTAATAATAAAATCATAATCACGACATAAAAAATTGCTATAAATGTGCTTTCCATGGAATTAAAAGGATCAACGAATGTTCCGATTAATGATAAATCAATTGAAGCGAATATGTAAAAGGTTATTTCAAAGAAAATTGAAATTATAAGGAATGTTATTAAAATTTCTTTCCTTTTTTTTAAATTTAACAATCTAGTTATTGCTATTAGCCAAGACATTACTGCTACAGGAAGATAAGACGTAAAAATGATAAAAATTATGATAACCGAATTTAGATAAAATTGATCGCTCATTATTCCATTTGTGATAAATATTATCAGAAAACCTAAAGCTTCTGGAAACCATGGAGAAGCCATGCCAATTAATGCTAACCCTATAAACAGGAATTCTGACTTTGCTAAGCTGAAATATCTAGAAATGAAGATTCCACTCAATACTAAAGTTATTGTTATATAAATTAAGCTTAAGGATCCTTGAACTATTTGTAAA
>RDOE01000085.1 GCA_011364975.1 Promethearchaeota archaeon
TATAATATAGCTCCACTATAACAATACCTAAAACAATCCCAATAATTCCGAGAACCAATCCGGCAATCACCATTTGATTAGAATCATCTTTCCTAATACCTAATATTCCTAAACACACTGCTAGGAAATGGATAATTCAACCAATTAATGAAATAATCCTTAATAAGTAGTTTATTAGCATGGAACCCCCAAAATAACTCAAAGATCCAAAAGTAGCCATAATTATGCAGGTCAGTATGCAGATTGACCCTAATACTAACACTTTCTTACCAAATCCATTACTCGCCTTTTTTGCCAACCTGCGCCTATTATTATTTTCAATTGAAAGTGGGATTCGTTGGTAAATATTCCTTATATATTCTATAAAAGAGAGCAAAAAGTGCACTCGAAGATTAGGAATGTAAAAAAAAATCTACAAATAAAAAAAAAAATTGAAATTTAAAATTTAAAATCTATAAAAAAAAAATAGAAAATAGAAAATAAAAAGAAAAAAAGCAATACCCATAAATTTATTTGAAATGACATGATAATCATTTAAATGATCTCAATAAAGGTATAAAATTTTAATTATTGCGAAATCATGAATTAGAAGAAATATTGTTTTTAAGCGCTCATCCTCTAAACTTCATAATTAGGTTTAAAACAAAAAATAGAAATCCAAATAGCACCTGAGCAAGTGAATGCCCAGGTGCGGGATTTTGGATTTGGAAAAAAGACTTGTTGTCTTTAACATGATTTGTTGGTAAATTAATGATTGTAATCTCCTTAAAAGTTAAAGTAAGAAGTATTAAATCCCTCATAGGTTATTATATACTTTTTCACACTTTTTTTCATAATTTTCACCTTTTATTCTAAATCATAAATTTTCTAATTGATAATGCTTGCCTATCAAGGTTAGCTTTATAATTATTCATTTCTGAAATTTCTTCTAAATATGTTGCATTCATTTTTGCTCTATTATATAACCCTATTGAGCCCCTTCCTTCTACTTTCTCCCCTTTTACAATAACCTTTTCCGCTTTTTTAAAATCATCCAGGATTATACCTTCCAAATCAATGTTTATATCCGCACATGCCTTACAAAATGGTTGTTTTTCTATTATTTGAGACATTTTTTTTTTCACTTCACTTTTTATTTTCTAAGAATAATATATCTTAAACTTTATTTTTAGTTTCATTATAAAAACTTCAAATAAAGTTATGAACAAGTTTTGAATAAGAAACCTTATATTGAAGTTTTGACATAGTTATATTATAAATACCAATAATTTTCCTAAAGGATAGATATGGAAGTAACTTCAATAAAAGTACCCCCAGAGAATATCTTAAATACTGAAATAAAAAACTTTGAACATATAATTCTTTGGATGTTAAAAAATAATGACGGGTGCCAATGGTCGGATTTTGTGAGTGATCCTGTTAACATAAGCGGGTCCACATTATCCGGTTATTTAAATAGCTTAATGGAGCTTCATTATATTGAAAAACTTTCCCTTATGATCAACAATAGAAAACGAAAGATTTACAGAATTTTACCTGAAGGGGAAAGAAGATTTATTGAATTATCAACTTTTCAAAGTGAGGAAGTAAAACTAAATTATCCTCCACAAATAATTCTTAATAGAAGAAATTATGATCATTGGATTTTATGGATGGTTTATAACAACACCACATGTAAATGGGCTGATTTCTTAGATGATCCATTAAATATAAATCAATCCTCTTTATCCAAAAATCTTAACAAATTGATGAGTTTGAATCAGGTAATTAAAAATGAAAGAGAGAAGGATTATTCAATAACTCAGACTGGAAAGATAGAATATTCAAGAATGTTAAGAAAATATGATTTAGATAGACAATCCATTTTAGAGGAAGAAAGTAAGAGGATAGAAGAGATTGTAGGTAAAATTAAAGATTTTTTTGCTGGCAAACAAATACAAGATGATATAAAATTTAGATTTCTTAGTAATGTATTGAAACTTGACTATTCCAAAGTTAAAGATATCCTTCCCAATGAGACTGATTTTTTTAAAATTATATTATATCTTTCTATTAATCATCCTATTGAATATCCCAATTACACTCCCTTAAAAAAGCTAGCAAGAGATTATCAAATAGAAGAACGAATTTTGAATTATTATATTCCTGAGATTGTAGAAAATGACCTTTACCCAATTAAATTCTTTAAATTAAATGTTGAAGGCTCAAAAGACTATTATTTTCGTTCAGATGATGAATTTGAAAAAAGTTTAAGGACTTTAGTCGATGGTTGTATCACTAAACTTACATATTTAAATAAATTGTATAAAGCTACATCTAAAGAAATTCCTGAAAGCAGGTTTTTTGATAAAATTATTGAAAATATCATAAATAGAGCCTCAGGAAAGTTAATTCCTGAAGAATTAAAGGAGTCCATGAAAAAATTCCTCCCTAAATATATCCATCATTTATTATATAAATTTGATACTGGAAATAAAGAAATCTGTGGACAAATTTGATGCATTAGCGTATGATACCATGTCTCATATATTTCAAGCGTTAAAACCAGTAAGTGCCTTTGAGCAAACTGGAGAGGAAGGTGATAATTATTTTGTAGATTCGATGATTTTTAAATTTTTAAAACCAATAAAGAATTGTAAATTGGATTTAATAAAACAAAAATTATTTGAAAGCAAACCTAAAGGAGAATTGATGGATCTTGTAGATTCTGCATTGAAAATAAGTCCAAATGATAGAGAATTAAAGTTATTACGAGCAATCGTTTTATGTATTTTACGTAGATACAATGAAGCTATTAAGTATTTGAATAAAGAGACTAACTTTGAAGAGATTGTAAACAATAAAGAAGATTTTATTACAACTTCATTCATAATAGCTTATGCAAATATCGGGATTGGGAGATATTCAAGAGCAGGAGAAGTTCGAGGTGATGTATTAAAACGATTTCCAAAAGATATGATTGCTGGTTTGTTAAATGCATTCATTTATGCTTATAATATGATTTATGTCTTCGATCCTGATACCTCGACTGAAGAGGAATTTCATTATACAATGAATAAGTTAATCGAGAGAGAGCAGGATGAAGAAAATAAAGCTGAAATGTACATTTTTTATGGCTATATTTTACATCTAACTGAACATAATAAGGAAGCTCTCGAAAAGGTAAATAATGCCTTAGAACTTAACCCAATTAGTGATTATTTCTTCCATAAGGTTCATTATTTATATGATCTAGGCTACATTAATGAAGCAATAGATGTTCTGGAAAAAATTGGAAAAGATTTTCCTGAAAAAGAGGATATGATTAAATTTAAGATTGCATCACTTTATTATAAGTTAAATAAAACTTTAGAATCAAAAGTCTCAATCTTAAGGATGAAACTATTAAGAACGCAGAATATTTAATAGAAAATGGTCCCGATAATGGAAATTATTTTGATTCTTACGGAGAGGTATTAATGATGTTTGGTAATTATGAGGATGCTATCACTAAGTTTAAAAAAGCTTTAGAACTCGAACCAGATGGATGGTTTGTTTATGAAACATATATTAAAATGGGAAGATGCCAGATGAAATTAGGTTTTCCTAAAGAAGCTATTAATAATTTCAAGAAGGGAAAATCATATATCCAGAGAAATCTTCCATGCTGTAAAAAGCATTTCACATGGGTTGAGAAAGCAGATAGATATCTTGAAAAACTAAATGCTATTTAAGCATATATTACAAAAAACAATATTTTATTATACACTTTTTAATTGAATAGGATAATATGTCGGCAATAAAGTTTGATTTAGAGATAATAACTTCCCATACTGTAGCAAATACTACAGGATTGGGACGAGGGAATGTGGGAGCAATAAGTTTAAGAAATTATGTCATTGCTATTGATTCCACTATCTATGCTAAGACAGCTCAAATTTTCCGAACAAATCTCGAAGAACACTTTAACCTACCAGTAAAATTCATAATTCTTACGCATTACCATGCAGATCATATATTTGGAATTGGTCCATTTAAGGATATAGTTAGTTTTTGCAGTGAGCAAATGCTTGAAAATATGCAATCTAGCTCGATTAAGCAAACTTATGAACAAAGAGTGAAGGATCTTTTAAAGGAAGATCCTTTAGCTGAGGGGATAGTGTTTGAACTTCCAAATATAGCTTTTAACAATAAGTTAATAATAAGGGATGAGGATCTTTACATAGAAGCAATTCACTTAGGAGGACACACATCAGGTTCTAGTATTGTACATTTTCCACATGAGAAAGTATTATTTGCCGGTGATTTAATTTTTGCTAATATGTTTCCTTATGCGGGGGATGCTACATGCGATCCTGAGCTTTATATTAAAGCAATTGAGATTATGAAGGAAATGAAACCAGAAATCGTGATTCCCGGTCATGGAAAGATATTGAAAGGATATAAGACTCTAGATGAATATATCAACTTCTTTAAGAAAGTTCGAATGATAATTAAAGATGCTATTAATAATGAGATACCCCCTGAAAAAATCGAATTACCAACCCAATATGAAATTTTCAATGAAGAATTAAAAAGGTTGACAGTTAATCATTGGTACAATTTCTATAAAAAAGGTTTATAAAAAATATTTAAGGCGTTTACGAACTATTACTATTTTTGTTTTGATTATATTCTTTGACGAGTTCTATGATCTGAGCCTTCCGATACGACGAAGGAACCTTTATTTCATTTTTTTTACAGTATTCTTTTAATTGTTTTACTGTCCATTGGTTAAAATCTATTTCTTCTTTAGACCCTTCTTTAACCATGCTTACAGGTTCCAAAATTTCAATTCCTTCAAATTTACCAGAATCATTATTAAAATATAACCTTAAGCTAAGATTATCAATTTGAATAACTTCTTTAGGTGCGGAATAAACAGCTTCCCATTCGACTTCTTCAACTTGTTTGCCGAAGATATTAATTTTTTTTGTTACCGGATTAAAGATTTTAAAATTCCCAAGAATTAGATTTTGTCTTTTAAATTGTTCAGGAACTTTAGTAGAAATAATTTTTTTAACAATTTCGCTATAATTATCTATGGAATTAACCTTCATATCCGAGGAGATACTATTTTCTAGTTGTTCTTCCTTTAAATATTCTCTCTCCGCTCTAATTTCCTTTAGCTGGGGGGGCGGACCATTCCATTTATGAATTACCTTATGATCATCCCTAGGAGGGCTCTGTATTGAAGTAAATACATCCTCTGCCTCATTAATCTTGAAGGATTTAAAACCAAATGCGTTAAGGAAATCATCAGTTTCATCACCTTGATCTACTGATACAATTTTACAATGATGAAAATGGGCAGTATTTAATAATTCATTTTGCAGATCTGATGCTACTCGTGAAGCAATAAACTTTTTTCGTACAGAAGATAACGCTCCATTCCATATATAAATTCTCCTAAGATCTTCTTTAACTATTACATAAACTTGCGATGAATTTAAGATATTTTCGCCATTATTCAATCGAAATTGATCTTCAGTTACATCTAGTTTGATTCGCTCCCCCGTATCCTCTAAAATAAAAACCATAAAATGGTCATATGCTACTGCCATCATTAAGTATCTATCTTATCTTTTAATTTAAAAATAAGATAACGGTAATGAATTATGATTTAATTAACCTAATAATCAATTATAAGCATATAAAATTATTCAAAGATGTCTCTTTTAATGTAAAAGGAGTTTGTTATATCCAATACATTTTATCTTCTTATAATTTTGTTAATATTTTGTATTAATCCTTAATAAAAGTATTATTTAATAGTAATCTTCAATTCTAATTTTTTAAATTAGGAAATTTTATCATCTCTAAATATGCAATAGATCCCAAAATATAACGTGAAGTTAATGTCAGAAGTAACTCAGAGGAAATTTTTCAAGTATCGAATGCTAGCACCTTTATGGATTGCTGTTTTTATAGATATATTAGGATTCTCTTTGCTTTTTCCTATGGCTGGTTTTTTTAGAGAAGTATTTAATACAAGCAATTTTGTAATTGGCTTAGTCTTCTCCGTTAATGCTATGTTTGGTTTTGTTTTTGGACCGTTTTTAGGAAAATTAAGTGATAAGTATGGGAGAAAACCCTTACTTTTAATATCTCAATTTGGAACCTTATTGGCATTTATATTAACTGCTTTTTCTGACTCATTAATGATGCTTTTTATAGCAAGAATGATTGATGGGGTCTTTGGAGGAAATTTCCCCATTGCAAAAGCAATTGTAAGCGATATAGTCCCTCCAAAAGATCGTGGAATTCAAATGGCAAATATAGGAGTTTCCCATGTGTTGGCAAATCTAATAGGACCTGGGATTGGAGGTATCTTGTTTACATGGTTTGGTATTATCGGCCCGGGATTATTTGCAGCGGCCTTAACTGTTATTACAATAACTCTTACGTTAACTATGCTACAGGAATCATGGCCAAAAGAAGAAAGATTGCATCATCAAGAATTTGAGATTGAAATCGACGTAAAGATAAGTAAAAACAAGAATGCTATTTTCTTTTTAATATTATTCGGATTTCATTCAGTCTCATTTATGATAATTATGTCTTCTATCTCATTTTTCGGGGCTAGTGTTCTTGGGCTACGCCCACTTGAAATATCTCTCCTTTTAACAACTTCAGGAGTATTTCGTGCGATAATTAGATTTACCCTATTCAAGCCCACGATTAAAAAGTTTGGAGAAGATAACGCAATCAGATTAGGATTAACTATATTTCTTATCTCATTTTTCCTTGTAAGTTTTGCCACAAACCTACCTCTTCTATTTATATTATTTATGACAATCAGTTTTGCAGCCTCATTAACAAGAGGTCCTATGAATAGTAAAATTAGCCAAACAGTTTCGCCTAAAGTTCAAGGAAAAATTAATGGTTTATCATCCTCTCTGGACGCGATGGCGCAAATTTTAGGCCCATTAATTGGACCCTTAATTATTGATACTCTTCCTGCATTTTGGTTAGGGATCATTATAGGGTTAATTGCATTACCTCCATTTATAATGGCTTTCCAGAATATTGCTGCAAAGAAATACATTCCAAATGAGTTTAAGTTAAACCATAATCAAAAATAAAAAAAAATAGAGTTTTAAATTATATTTTATTATCTATTCAAAATCGGTTGACCAGTAGCAAGGATAGAAGTAAGCTTTCTGCATTCGATTTGTTGGAAATCCCATCAAATTTGTTCGCCAAGCATCATTATTGATAGGACAATATACATATGCCCATGGCATATCTTCTTCAACCAATAATTCTTGAATTCTGTTATATTGTTGTTCTCTCGTTACTTCATCTGTATTTAATAATGCAGCTTCCATTAGAAGTTGTACATTATCATTCAAACCAAAAGGATCTCTTAAAGCTTCTTTTGCAGAGAGATAACCGTTATATTGAACGCCATTAGACGCAACTGATCTATTTGTAAACAAGGGATTTATATAATTGCTAGGATCATTATAATCAGGTATCCAACCTAAGAAATATAATTGATTTAAATTTCGATATAATCCTGCTAACTCATATAAACTCAAAATAAATTGAGACCAGGTTGTACCAGCATCTTCTACTTTGATTCCTATTAATCCAAGGTTATTTATGAGAACAGCATACATATTTTCTCTCATATCATTTCCAATATTATATGTATAATTTACGGTTAAATAACTCGCTGCAGTCCATTCTGCTTCATTAGTTCCGGGATAATTAGTATCTAATCCGAGTCCATAACCCATACTTTGCATATACCCTCTAGCAGCAGCTATATCTGTAGTTGCTACGTTAAATGACCAATTTGCAAATGTTATTCCTTCTGGAATGGGAGATCTCAATCGAACAGCCTGTCCTTGTAATAACTCATCAATAATGAAAGTATAGTTTATTGCATGAGATATCGCTTTTCTTACGGTTGAATTTATCCAAAAATTATTCATACCTAAATATTGAATTCCTAATGTCTGATCTGCTACTTCTAAATGGACATCCGGATCTGCTTCAAATGTTGTGAGCATAGACGCCATAGGATCTATTACAAGATCTATGTCTCCTGACAATAATGCATTATTTCTGATCTGGGGATCATTTATTATTGAAAAAATTAAGGTATCACATTTTGCAGGAGCTCTCCAATAATAATCCCAAGAATGAAATCTTACTTCAACACCAGCTTCATATCCATCATAGACAAAAGGCCCAGTGCCAACTAAGTCACCAGTAGCAGTATCAATGACTTCATTGAATGGAGTTGAGGTTGGGGAGAGCATATAAGCAGCATTAAATGTTAAAAGTGCTTCAAAAGCACCATATGGGACATTTAATACGAATCTTAGAATGTAATCGTCTAAAACTAAGGTTTTGTTTATAATAGGCGCAAATATAGCTGCGGTTTCACCGGTTGTTTCGTTAACTACATCAGTTCTAACATAATATTCGTAAAGTTCACCTGCTTTTGCTAAACCATGGTCCATGAAATATTGTAATCTATCAAAATTCCATTTCGCAACTTCAGCATCAAATTTAGTTCCATCATGAAACCAGACATCATCTCTTAATTCTACAGTGTAATTTGATCCATCCCAAGTCCCAAAATCTGTTGCTAAAATCGGGATAATGGGTAAATTAGGATCAGTGAGATCATATTGAAATAATGCTTCAACTACTTGATCATGAACATTAGTAGAGGCACTATCCCAAGAATCCATAGGATCTAAGTCAGCTGGTCCACTTTGGGTCCCAAAAATTATAGTTATTCCTAAATCGGGATATGTTTGGGCTGTTGGAATAAGTAATAAAATACCATTTCCTGTGATTGAAGCTACTGCGAGAACCGACAATAAAATGATTGCCCAATCTTTCTTTTCAAGGTCCATACTTAATTCACTTACTAATTTTTTTTAGATTTTTTTCTTAAATTAACGAATTTAGTTCCCAATCAGTATACTTTTTTTTCCACATCCTTTTTTAACATAATATCGATTATATGTATCCTGAGCAAATTATTGCTCAGGATTGGATTTAGAACTTAAGACTGGGTGTTGTATGTTATGAGATACAACTATATTAATTTAAATCATGTAAAAAGAAATAGATTTTTGCTCCGGACTACGTACATAGTTCATATTTACCTCCGAAGTATGGAGAATAAACAAAAGATATAAATTGACATAACTATCAATACATAATCTTTTAAGGGTAATGTGAAATGATAAAGATAAGTAAGGCTGAAAACATTATATACCCCCCTCAAGAAGTATTAAATCCTAGGATGGGTAAAGATTATGATTATATTATTCTTTGGATGCTTTCTAATAATGATTTTTGTTCTTGGTCCGATTTAGCGGAAATTATTAGTACTTCAACACTTTCGGAACATCTAAATAAATTACGTAACAAAGGTCTTATCCGTCATCCTAAATATAATTATTACGAAATAACCTTAGAAGGGAAAAATAAGTTTAGAAAGGTAACAAATAAAGGAATTAAAACACAAAAAAAAATTTTAATACCCCCAAAAGCAATTTTACGAAAAAGAAATTATGATCACTGGATACTTTGGATGTTGTACAATAACCAGAGCTGTCGTTGGTCCGATTTTAGAAAAGAACCTTTAGCTGTGAATCAATCTTCACTTTCTAAGAACTTGAGCTATCTTATCGAAAAACAATTAATAAAGAATGAAAATCGAAGATATAAAATCACTCAAAAAGGAAAAATCGAATATTTAAGTATCCTTAAATTCTATGAATTAGATAGACAATCAATCTTAGATGCTGAAGGAGAAAGAATAGATGCAATAACTGCTGATCTCTTTAAATTTTTTGACAAATTCACCATAAATGAAGATGATATAAGATTTAGATTTTTAAAATATGTTCTTAGAATGGATTATTCTAAAGTAGAGAACATTCTAAAAAATAAGGAAGATTATTATAAAATTCTATTATATTTAGCAATAAATCATCCAAATAATTATCCTAAATTTATTTCATGTGAGGAATTTTCATATAAATATAAAATAAAAAATAATACTCTCAATTATTTTCTTGATAAAATTATAGAGGACAATCTTTTTCTTATTAAGTTCTTCAAGATAATCGATAACGCTTGTAGGATTTATTATTTTCAAGTAGGAGACAAAATCGAGAAGGATCTATGTAATATTGTCGAAGAAAATATTATGAAATTCACATACTTAAAGAAATTAAAGATGATCAATAAAAATAGAGATCTTGGTTTAGATATCGACAAATTGGTAGACAATATTCTGACTGATATCTCTACAAAAACATTAGTCAAAGAATTGAAAGAATCATTAAGAAATTTACTCCCAGAATATATTAAATATTTAGCCTATAAGATTGGGGCTAAAAAAAACCTATATAATAAAGTTGATAAATTAGAAAGTATCGCCATTCAAAAATTTTTTGATGTATTTCAATCAAATACCTCCCCTTTATTACAACGATTTACTAGTTCAAGGAACTCTTTATTTAGGGTCGATTTAACCATCCTTAAGAATTTAGACATTTTGTATATATCAAAAATCGACCTTATAAAAATTCCATTTTTTAAAAAATCTTTTTTCCCCGAAGATATTAAGTTACTGAATCATTTACTACATCTACTTATAAGAAGTAAGAAATTTAGTGCAGAACAATTATTGGAAAAGAATAGGTCAAAAATAAATAAATTACAGTATCTCATTCTAAAAGATCTCATAGTCACGTTTTTTAATGACTATAAAACCTCATTAAGTATCACTAACCAAATAATAAGTCTTGATAAACGATCTCCTATTGGTTATCTATTAAAAGCATTAACTTATTTTAAAATGGGACGCTATTCTATAGCATTAAATAAAATTAAATACACACTTGAAAGTTGGGATAAGGTATTTATTTCATTATTAAAAGCACAAATTCTTATCAAGATGGATAATCCAGAGAAAGCAATCCCTATAATAGGTTCATTAGAACTTAATAATCCCAACAACCTATATCTTTTACGCATAAAAATTCTTTTTCATATCTATTATCTTAAAAATGAACAGCCGATTTCAATTCAAGCATTAACCCTTATAAATCAAGCATTAAAGGTCAGACCAAATAGTAAAATATTTCTAATTACAAAAGCAATGATATTATGTTTTCTAAAAAAACCAAAGGATGCTAAGAACCTGTTAATACGAAGTAATAGCCTTAATTTCTTTAAACCAAACGTATTATATGAACCAACCACATTTTTCATTATAATTATAAGTTATTTAATGCAGGGTAAGTTTAAACAATCTTTAGATTTAGTAAAAAAAGTTAACATTCATTACCCGGATAATATATATTCTGTATTAGCAGAAACAATTACTTTATTATATTCTTTTATGTTCAATCTTAAAAGAGATTCTCAAATGTCTCAACAACTTGTAGTTCTTTTAGATAAATTATCTACTATTGATTCTAACAAATCAAATCAATCGAGATACTGCATTCTTAAAAGTTATTTATATCTAAATGACAATCAAATCATTAATTCGATTCAAATTTTAGACGAAGGTATAAATCTTGATTCTGATAATATGGATCTTTATTATTCAAAAATCTATACGCTAATAGCTTATAATAAACTTGAAAAGGCACTAGAAATTATCGATAAGTTGATGCTAATTAAGCCTCATAGAAAAAGAGAGTTATATTATACTAAATCGTTCCTTTATTATAAAGCAGGTAAATTAATTGAGGCTTTAAAGACTGTTAATCAAGGTTTAGAGTATTTTTTAGATGATGTTGGACTAATAAATAACAAAGCACTCTATTTAAAGGATTTAAAAAGAAAAGATGAAGCGATTGAAACAGCAAAAGAATTAATAAAATTAACTCCTGAAAATGCAATTTCATTTGATACATATGGAGAGATATTAATGGCGTTTGGGTATTATAAACAAGCAATAATTCAATTCAGGAAATCTCTACGATTAGATCCTCAACTTTTGTATTCCTTTAGTAGTAACATAAATCTTGGAAAATGTTACAAAAATTTGGGGGATTATCAAAAATCAATTCATTATTTTCAGAGAGGTAAATTGTTAACAAACAAATTATTACCAATTGATAAAGAATTGTTCCTAAAGGATATTGATATTAATATCAAAGAACTAAATAAAATGTCCCAATAAAATTGATAATACCAAAAGGAACTTTCCTTTATTTTGATAAAAAGTTGTATAGAGCCTTATTAACGTCAGGTGCTTCTTCAATCATAAAAAAGTGTCCTCCATTGAATATCATTAATTCACTCTCAAAAATTTTTTCATGAATTAATTCACAAGAAAGTTTTGGTACGACCTTGTCATTCTCCCCCGCCATTATACATGTTTTATTTTTAATCTTCTTTAAATCGTTGAGAGTATCATGATCAATTATAGCCTCAATCATATTTAATATATCTTGGGGCTTAGATGTTCCATTCTCATTCTCAAAATCCATTAATTCTTTCGGTTTGAACAAATTATGATAAAGTTTATCGGGATTTTGAACCATTTCTTTATAGAATTCCCGGGAAAAACGCTGTTTCATCTTTTCCCAGAAGGCACTCTCTGGATCGTTCATTTTTTTATCATAAAAAGATAGTTGACTTTGTTTATACATTTCTAAGCCAGATTTACTTAATGGAAGATTGGCAAAAGTCGACATAAGGATTAATTTATTTAAATTTTCAGGATACTTTAAAGCAAAATGTTGAGCAATCATTCCTCCAAATGAATGTCCTGCTAGATTAACTTTATCAACCTCTAAATAATCCATTAACGCTTTTACGTCATCTGCTAATAATTCCATAGAATAACCTCGCATTGGATGTTCTGTTTTACCACATCCACGAGAATCCAAACTAATTACTTTAAAATTCTTGGCTAAAGCCTCAATTTGCCATTTCCAGAACTCTTTATACATCGCAAAACCATGAAGGAGGATTAATGGATACCCTTCCCCCTGAATGGCATAACAAAGTCTAATCTCATTAATTTGAGCAAATAAATCTTTCATATCTAAAGAGAGTTATAATTACTTCTTATTTATTTCTAATATTAAAATACAAATTCTCCCTTTCGCATTATTGGTTCGATGGAATTATCATTCAAAATGCCATCAACATTCATTTCACCAGAACCAATCATAAAATCTATGTGGATAAGGCTTGAATTTCCTCCAGCCTGTTGAAATTCTTTTTCAGACATCTTTTCTCCACCTTTTATGCTAGTTTTATATCCTCTCCCAAGAGCAATATGAATTGAGGCATTTTCATCTATGAGTGTATTATAAAAGAGCAGTCCTGATTTGGAAATAGGTGAACTATGGGGAACAAGAGCTATCTCGCCCAAATATTGGGCACCTTCATCAATTTTTAAAGTATCTTGTAAAACCTTATTACCTTTTTTTGCAGTTGCTTCAATAATCCTCCCCTTAGAAAATTCTAAGGTCATCCCTTCAATTAAAATACCCCCATAAAAAAGCGGTTTAGTAGAAGAAACAACACCTTCAGTTTTTTCTCTATGCGGTATTGTAAAAATTTCCTCAGTTGGAATATTCGGAATGAACTTAATCCCATTAAGCGTCACTTCAGTTCCTCCCTGCCAAACATGATTTTTTGGTAAGTCAATCACTAAATCTGTTCCTGGAGCAACTAACTTTAGGCCGGAATATGATTTTTTATTAAGATAGTCACATCGGTTACGTAATAGACCAAGATGAGAATTCCATGCAACTATTGGATCATTTGTAGTTATACGGCAGATATCAAATATTCTTTTCCAAAGTTCCATTATTCTTTCTTCTGGAGGAAGATTTGGGAACAACTTATTAGCCCAACTTTTTACTGATGCTGAAATAACTGTCCAATTCATTGCATTCTTTGCAATGAGATCAGAAACGGGTTTATTGTATTTATAATAAGCTTTTTGAAATTCTGAAATAAGTTTTGGGTCTTCTTCCTTCAATAAGTCAGGATTTGTACCTAAAATGAAAAGATTTGCATTACCATCCTTACATATCTCATACTCAGCATCTAGCTTCCATTTTGGATACTCATTGAAAGAGTCTTTGGGAGCATTCTGAAACCTTATTAAGCGTAATTCTTCATCCCCCCACATAACATCGACTAGTTTACAGCCTAACTGATATGCCTTTTTTACTATTAAATGAATTAATCGAGCACATTCTAATGGAACACCATCATTGTAAGATGTAGGCGCCCCTATTAACAATTTTTGGCCCGATTGTAAATTAAGCCCTACTTTTACAATTACTTCAGCATATTTTTCTAAATTCTTTTCAAATTCATAATTCATAAGCTATCAAAACCTTATAATAGAGTTAAAATATTAATCGTATTACACGCCT
>RDOE01000086.1 GCA_011364975.1 Promethearchaeota archaeon
AGTATATTAGAATTGAACATGAATATTTCTGATTCCGTGAATTACGAAGATCAAGATAGTTCAAATATGATTGTTTCTGTTAACTTTTTCATGGCAGCAATATCACAAAGTAATTCACTTGTACCATTAGATCCTGCGATATATATTTATTCGAAACTGTCTTATGATGTAAATACTAAAACTCAAAAAGGTTCATTTACAATACCGTCTCAAATGAGGTTTTCTTCATTAACAGGAACAAAATTAATTTCAACAGCATCAGATTATAATAATGTAGCCCAAGATGGATATATAGGATTAATTTTAATTACTATATTTGATAGCGAAGGAGAGAGTGACGATATTATAGTTGTTTTTATTATTCAAGAAGTATTTGGATTTGACTTATTGCTTGCTATAATTATTATAGGTGTTATTATCGTAGTTGGTATAAGTTTTATTATTATTTCACATAATCGAAAAAAAAGAAAGTCTGAAGTTCCAATCTCTCCAGCATATTATCTTCAACAAGAATCTAGTGAAATTCAAAGTGATGATTCTATTATAAGAAATGTGTATTATTGTCCATTCTGTGGAGAAAGATTGACTGGTTTAAGAAACTTTTGCCCAAGCTGCGGGAAATCTTTGAATTTTGATGAATGATTCTTTAATTCATCGTTTTTTTATTCTTTTAATGATTTTATGATTTGATTGGGATCTTTTGCATTTAAAATTGTGCTAGTACTGCTTAATATATCTGATTTCAATATTTTAGCATTTATTAAATTAATACCACCGTCAACTTCTATTAAAAAATCATATTGTTTTTTATACTCAATTAATGCATTTACTTTTTCAATAGAATTAGGGATAAATTCTTGACCAGAACTACCAGGATAAACTGACATAACCAATACTAAATCTAACTCTTTTAAAAAAGGGAGAATTTCACTTATTTTAGTATCTGGGCTTATAGCTATTCCTACTTTTTTGCTTCTCCCTTTAATATTCATTATGATTTTTCTAATATCTTGCTCGATTTCAAAGTGAAAAGTGAAAATGTCGACATAATTTATGATTTTTTCAATATAGTCATAAGGATTTACAACCATAAGATGAGCGATAATCGGAATATCAAAATTCTCCTTTAAAATATTGAAAATATTTAAATTGTCATATTTTACATTAGTATACTTCCCATCAGCTACATCTACATGAATATAATCTAACCCTTTCAAATTTGAAATAATATTAACATCAAATTGATCTACTGCATGAAGAGAAACTGCTATTTTTTTCATAATACAAGACTACTATATGCTTCTTTATTAAAATAGAATCACTTATTGATGAATTACTTCAACCGAACCATCTTTTTGGCCTATATAAACACTTGAAGTCATACCAATAAATAAGCCCGTATCCACAATACCCGGAATCTGTTTAATTAAATTATTTATCTCAGATGGATTCTTAATTATGCCAAAATCAGCATCGATAATGAAATTACCATTATCACTAACAACAGGACCCATCTTTTTCTGGGCCATTCTTAATATCGGACTTCCTCCAATTTCTTTTAATTTATTCATAACAGCGACATATGCCATTGGGATTACTTCAATAGGAATACCGTTTCTCCAATTTTCCCCAAGATTTCTGGACTTTTTACGAAAATCCACTATAATGATAAGCTTCCTTGCGTTTGAGGCAATTATCTTTTCCTGAACATGACAACCACCGCCACCTTTGATAAGATTGAGATCTAAGTCAACTTCATCCGCCCCATCAAAGTCAATATCAATTTCAGGGTATTGATCTAAAGATACAAGTTCCAACTTATTATCTATTATTAATTGATACGACTGAAAAGAAGTAGGAATACATTTTAAGTTTAGATTTTTAGCTTTGTTAATCCTTCCTATTTCCTTTACAGCATAAACTATAGTAGAACCACTTCCGATCCCTAATACCATTCCTTTCTTGACATTATCTTCTACTGCTTTGATTGCAGCATTCTTTTTTCCCATCTCTATTAAATCTTCAGTCATCACTCTTACCAGATTGTTACTTTTTTCTTAAATTAAGGATTTTAATTGCTAAGTAGGCAGCATTCTCCCCTCGATCTATTCCTACACATGCGACAGGAACTTGTGGGGGCATTTGCACAATGGATAATAATGCATCTAAACCTCCTAATTTTGCACTAACGGGTACCCCTATCACAGGTTTATCCGTTTTAGAAGCTATAGTTCCTGGTAACGCCGCAGATAATCCAGCAACTGCAATAAATATCAATGCTTTAGAATGTTTCAAATAATCATCAAGTTTATCAGGATCTCGATGGGCAGAGATAATTTGAAGATCATAAGATATGTTATTTTCATTCAACACTTTTATCGCCTTTTCATAGACTTCTTTGTCTGAAGTACTACCCGCTATAATTGAAACTAGAGGATTATTACTTTTTTTACCGTTTAAATCATCCATATTTAAATTAGAATTCTTAATTATAAAAAATCTCCTAATTATCATTTCATAGATAATTTCATTTTTCTAAAAGATAACTTTCCTGTTCGATATTGCTCCTCCTTACTATCAAAAAGTTTAATATAATTTCACAATATCATAAATTAACATTGAGAATTTATTAAAAATAATAAATACAATTTTCGAAAAATTAGAGGGATAAAAAAATGGAAATGAAAGATGTATGGTTAATAGATTATGCTCGAACTGCTTTCAGTAGGAGTCGTCCTAAAGAGCCTGAAAGAGATGTCTTTGGCGAAATTCGTGGTGATGAGCTTCTAGCCACATTACTAATGAAGTTTTTCGATGAAAAGCTTGCTAATAAAGGTATTGAGAAAAAAGATATTCAAGAATTCAGTGTCGGTTCTGCTATGGGTGTCTTAGAAGGATGGACATACGGAGGAAAACAACCCACCTTTTTAGCTGACTTCCCCGTTGAAACATCTTCTTTTTTTGTGGATAAACAATGTGGCTCAGGAGGAGCAGGAATGCAATTTGTAGCAATGGAAATTATGTCTGGGTTTACAAAGATTGGATTAACTGCTGGAGTAGAACATATGACTCGTATTCCTATGCAGAATACAGGAGTGGTTGCGAATTTAAAAATGGTGAATAAGAATAGTGATTGGTATAGACCCCAGTACGATTTTGTTAATGCTATAAACATGTTGCAAACAGCCCAAAAACTTTACGAACAAGAAAGTCCTTATATCAAAAAAGAAGATATGGATAAGTTTGGGGTTAGAAGTCATAATTTAACTGTAAAAAATACCGAAGAGGGATGGTTTAAAGGAGAAATTATCCCAATTATGGCACATGCCGAAGGTAATGTAGATGATAAACTTTTAATCGATAGAGATATGGCTGCTAGAAAATCAACTCTAGAAAATGTTTCCAAATTACCAAGAATATCAAATCCATTCTTTCTCAAAGAAAATGCTTATGGAGAAGATTTAGGAGGAAGAAAGGGTTATGAAGAAAGAGAAGGTACAAAGCAAGGTGTAATTACACCTGGAAATTCTTCCCCCTTAAATGCTGGTGCAACTGCAGCTGTTTTAATGGAAGCTGGAGAGGCTCAAAAACGAGGGCTTGAGCCAATGGCTAGAATTGTTTCACTAGGATGGGCAGGTGTAGATCCAACAGTAATGGGAAGAGGACCAGTACCTGCTTCTGAGATGGCATTAAAGTATGCGGGATTAACCGCTGATGATATCGATTTCTGGGAAATCAATGAAGCATTTTGTATTGTTGCTCTTAATTGTATGAAACAATTAAAGATTCCGGAAGAAAAAGTTAATGTTATGGGCGGAGCAACAGCAATCGGTCACCCCTTAGGTTCTACAATGGTTCGATTGACGGGGACACTCGCTAGAATTTTAAAAGATAAAAAAGGTAAGTATGGTATTGCTAACGCTTGTATTGGGGGAGGACAAGGAATTGCAATCCTTCTTGAAAATCCAAACGTCTAAATAGGTCAAAATCCTATTTTTTTCTTATTTCTATAATTTGATATTTTTTTGCTCCTTTGAGGTCTTTTATTCAAATTTTTTTGATACTTTATCGAAATATTTAAATATCAATTTATAACATTTAGACTTACTAAAAACCAATGTTCAAATTTTAGTTATTTTTGGTGAATTAAAATGCCAGTATATAAATCAATACAGCTTGTTGCTACAAGCGATAAAAATTGGGCTGAAGCGGTTCGTGCAGGCTATGATGAGGCCAAGAAGACGTTAAGAGGAATTCGAAATATACAGATTATAGAATCTGATGTTAAAGTTAAGGAAGATCAAGATAAGCTTATTTATCGTGTTCGAATTCAAGTGAATTTCCAGTTGGAAAAAACAGATTAAAGAACCTAATAAAAAATCCTAAAATATTTTATTTTTTCTTTTTAATATTTGTCAGAATTTTAAGATAATTATCTTTTCTAACACCTAAATTTAAATACATGTCTATGATTAGAAATAAAATATTCTTAGTATAATTTTTAATATAATTGAATAGTTAAAAATGACCGATTTCCTTGAAACTTACAGTAGATTCATAATTGCAGGAATAGTTTCTTTAATTATCATTATTGTTTGCTGCACTTTACATAACAAATTAATGAAAAAATAGAAGACCTTTTTTTAATCATTCCTTGAAAATTGGGAGTTTGGGAATAATTTATTGAAGATTTTTTCTTCTTTGAGAATCTAAAAGTTCCCTAATATGATGAACAGCTTGAATTCCGTATGTAAACTTCGGATCAAGATCTAATGTCTTTTCATAGTACTCTAAAGCACCCTCCAAATCCTCTTTAAGTTCAAAAATTAACCCAATATTATAATAACAATGTTTATAATCTGGTTTTATACTGAGAGCTTTATTACAGGAATCTAAAGCTAAATCATAATCTCCTAAATTAGTAAAAGCGATTCCAAGGTTATAATGAGCCCTATAATTTGAAGGATCTAATTCAATAATTCTTTTAAAGCATTCAACTGCTTTTTGGTAATCCACTACATATATATCATTTAAATAGGCTCCGTAAGCAAAAAGTACTTTAATTAAAGCGTTCTTAATTGCATCGTTTGGATTTTCTCGATATAACTTTTCTAATAGAATAAGCGAATCTTCGAATTTTTCATCTTGCATCAAGGTTATTGCTTTTTTAATGTTATCTTCAATGTTTGGCATTAAACCACCTAAGGATAAATTTATCTTAGTAATGCATTATTCATTTTAAATATCCTTTTCATAGATAAAATATTTTGATTTCTTTACACCTAATTTCATAAAGACACTCCTAAGGGCACCATCTTCATCTGGACAGAAGAAATAGACTTTATCTAATTTAAGAGTTTTTTTAATGTATAGTTGAATTTCTTTTATTATCATTTCTTCAATCCCTTTTTTAAAAGAATCATCTTTTTTGGATAATACTTGGTGAATTATCGCCCTATCATTGCCCAAATAATCTCTAAAAACTGTATAAGTACCCCATCCCACAATCCTTCCATTTTCTTTTGCAACGACCATAGAATTTCGGTATTGGAGGTCTAAAACTCTTTTATTAAGTTCAGTTTCAAACTTTTTCCAATGAGAGAAGAAATAAGATTTATTATTTATGAAATCTTCAAAAATTTCTTTTAGAGCTTCTCGATCCAATCTAGGATCAAAACGATCAATTACAATCATTAATATCTCACATTAAAAAGTATAATTTCAATCGATTTTAGAATAATATTTCTGTTAATGAGTAATTATTTTATAATATTGTTTTCTTGAAATTATAATTCTAGTTTAATAAAAATTGTTTATTAATAGACCATATTAATTAGCTTTGACCTATTATGAACAAAAAAAAGAAATTACTCAAGGAACGAATAGTAATTCCATTCAAAAAATCTCATCCCAATGCGGTGCTACCTCAGATCATAAATGAAGGAGATGCGGGAGCAGATGCTCGAATTTTTGCTTTTAAAAAAATCAAAATCGGGAAAAATTCAAAAGAATTGATTGATATTGAAACAGAGTCCTACACACTAAAGCCCTTGGAGAGGATAGCTTGTACTTTAGGCTTTGCTACAGCCATTCCCAAAGGTTTTTATTTTAAAGTCGTCCCTCGAAGCGGTCTTGCTCTATGGAATGGTATTTCTATAGTTAATAGCCCTGGAACAATAGATTCAGGCTATAGGAATGAATGGATGGCTATAGTGATCAATCTATCCAATGAAGAATTTACCCTACACAAAGGTGATCGGATTTGCCAGTTGATATTGTCAAAAATGTATGAATATGAAGTCTTAGAAGTAGAGGAGTTACCCGAATCGAAGAGAGGGCTCGGTGGATTCGGATCGACAGGAAAGGGCTAGACAAGCTCTTGTTTTAAATGAAAGTTGATTTAGCAAAATTCAAATTCTTATTTTAATTTAGTTAATTATCTGATTTCATAAATTTTCAAATTTTATTATTTAGGTTGATAAATTGAACGAGAATGATAATTTATTACCATATAAAGATCATTTTTTATACAATATCTTAAATCCTAAAAGCATTGCCGTTTTTGGAGCAAATAATAATCTCCTTGAAACTATGGGTTCCATGCAATTACGAAATATAATTGCTGGAGGAGGCTTAACTGGAAATATCTATCCTATTCATCCCCGTTTGGAAAATGTACAAGGAATCAAGGCCTATAAATCTGTGTTGGATTTACCAATAACACCTGATCTAGCTTTTTTAATCTTACCAACTACTGCAGTTCCAACAGTTATGGAGGAGTGTGGTCAGAAAGGAGTTAAAAATTTACTAATTACGTCAGGAGGTTTTAGGGAAATAGGGTTGGAAGGTATAAAGTTATCACAACAAGTTGACTCAATAGCTAAGAAATATAAGATGCGATTTATCGGACCTAATTGTCTTGGAATGTATAATGGCTGGTATAGATACCCCGATATAAAGAATGCATACCTCAATACATTATGGATGTATAAGACTCCTGAAAGAGGGAATATCTCAATTGTAAGTCAATCTGGTACTATTGCTACTCAATTATCTTGGTATGCTAACGATCTAGGGATTAAAATTGGAAAATCGATATCTGTGGGTAATGAAGCTAATATAGATATCACAGATTTTTTAGATTATTTTCAAAAAGATCCACTAACTGAAGTAATCGGGCTTTATATTGAAGAAATAAAACGAGGAAAAGAATTTATAAGATTAGCAAAAGATATTGTTCCTCAAAAACCAATAATCGCGATCTATGCTGGAGGGACTGAAGCTTCAACACGGTCAATCATGAGCCATACAGGTTCTATTGCAGGAAATCAAAGAATTTATGATTCTGTTTTTAAAGAAACAGGAATAATCCAAACAGATTCTATTTTAGACTTTCTTTATCTTTTAAGGACTTTCTCTTTTGCACAAAAATATAATATCTACCCTGAGGGTAAAAAAGTGGCAATAATTAGTGATTCTGGGGGTGCAGGTTCTATGATGACCAAATCTCTAGAATTAAACGGGTTAGAAGTTCCAGAATTTTCTAGGGAATTAAAATCCAAATTTTTAGACAAAATACCCTCAACAGCAAGTGCTAATAATCCCATTGATGTTACATTCCATGACGATTTCTTTGGTCTAATTTATAAGTTTCCTGAGATTTTGATAAAGTCTGGCGAAATCAACAGTGTTATTGTCTATGGTATTTATGATTTTGATGAGATAATAGAGATGGTCGAGACTTCTGGAATTAAAGTGGATGAATCATTTAAACAGATAAAAAATGTTATTCCTAGGACAGTTTTAAAACCCATCAAACGGTTAATGCAAAAATATTCCGTACCTGTATTTTATGTTGGACCTCTTCCTTATAGATTTACCTGGAATAGACTTATTATAGATAACGAGATTCCTCTATTTTCTATGTGGGACCAACCTCCAAGATGCTTGGCTGCTCTAACAAACTATTCTTTAGTATATAAGAAAAAAGAATAAGTAAATAGAACAATTTATATAAAAAAATATCTTAATAAAAAAAGGTTTATCAATTGGCAGATTTGGAACAAAATTATACCAAGGAACATTTCTTATATAAATTTTTAAATCCTTCAAGTATTTGTGTTTTCGGAGCAAATAATGAGTTTCTTTCGACAATGGGTGCTATGCAACTTCGAAATATAATTTTTGGAGGTTTTCCAAGAGATAAAATTTATCCTATCCATCCTAGATTAGATGAAATTCAAGGATTAAAAGCATATAAAGAGGTAAGAGATGTTCCTGAAATCCCTGATTTAGCTTTTATAATATTACCTCCACATATAGTACCAAAGGTAATGGAAGAATGTGGAGAAAAGGGAATTAAAAGATTAATTATTACTTCTGGGGGATTCAAGGAAATAGGAGAAGATGGAATAAGTCTATCTAATCAAATAGACGCTATAGCCACAAAATATAATATGCGATTCATCGGTCCGAATTGTTTAGGGGTGTACAATGGATGGTTTGAAGGAATAATGGATAATTCAAAATTCAATACGATGTGGATTTATGAGACTCCAGAAAGAGGTAATATTTCTATTATTGCACAATCTGGTACAGTAGCTTCTCATCTATTTTGGTATTGTAATAAAATTGGTGTTAAAATTAGCAAATCTTTTTCAATCGGAAATGAAAATAATATTGATACCGTTGAATGTTTAGAATTTTTAGCAAATGATCCTGAAACTGACGTAATTGGGATTTATATTGAAGAAGTAAAGCGGGGTCAAAAATTTATAAATTTAGCCAAAATTATTTCAAGAACAAAACCTATCGTAGCAATTTATGCAGGTGGTTCTCAAGCAGCATTTAGATCAATTAAAGGACATACGGGTTCTATTGCTGGAGATGATAAAATTTATAAAACTGTGTTTAAAGAAACAGGAATTATATCTACTTCTTCAATTAAAGAATTTTTATATTATTTACGAGCATTTTCATACGGAATAATACCAAAAGGGAAAAGGTTAGCTATTATTACTGATTCTGGAGGATGTGGTGCGATGATGGCAAAAGTAGCAGAACAATTAAATCTTGAGGTGCCCGAGTTTTCTGAAGAATTAAAAGCAAAATTATTACCTTATCTTCCTTCTGTTGCCAATATCGATAATCCATTAGATCTAACCTTTCAATTTAATCAATATAATCTCTATATAAAAATTCCTAAAACATTAATAAATTCTGGAGAGGTGGATGGAATTATCATTTATGCTGTTTTTGGATTTGAAGAAGTATTAGATGTTGTGAAAAAATCAGGTGGAAAATCTTATGATGAGTTTGATATATCTAATGATGTTATGAAAAATGTCTATTTAAAACCAATTCAAAAATTAGTCCATAAAAAAGCCATTCCTGTATTCTATATTGGCCCACAAGGTTATGATAATCCATGGATTAGAGAATTTATTAACGATAATATACCAATTTTTGATCTATGGGATTTTCCAGTTAAGTGCTTTTCAATTTTAGCAGATTATGCCTTATACCGTCAAAAGGTTAATAATCAAGTAAAAAATGAAGATATTTTAGATGCGTAAAAAGGATTATAAAAAAACCATTTACCTAAAAAAAAAAATTATTCTTTGATAAGTGAAGATTAAAATATATTTAATTTATTATTCTTCTGTTTTTAAGATATGGTTTGTAACTCTTAATTAAATATAATTTATCATTGATTCTCGAATATTGAACGATAAGGATACAAACACTCCGGACCAAAGTAAAACAGTGGATAATGAGAGATCTATTTATGATGCTCTAAACACCATCGGAGACGTTATCAATGATATGATTACTATCGTAGATGAGCATATTAAAATAATATATGTAAACCAAGATGTTCATAAAAAGCAAGCTGGTTATACTGAAAATGATCTAATTGGGCAAAATGCCCTCGATTTTATTCATCCTGATGATAAAGATGCTGTAATTGCTCAATTTGAGAATGCTATACATTTAGGAGAGGGATTCATAGAGGCTAGGATTAGGAAAAAAGATCAAACTTACATGTGGACGCAAACTAAGGGGAAATCTTTTATTGATAAGGATGAAAAAATTAAAATTTTGTTAATAACAAGAGATATAACTGAACATAAAACAATAGAACAGAAATTAAGAGATACTACTGAAAGATATAAGCATTTAGCAGATTCTTTAACTGAAGTAATTTTTGAACTTGATACTTCATTTAATTTAACTTATACTAATTCTATCGCCGCTATCAAATTTGGGTATTCTTATGAAGATTTTAAAAAAGGATTAAATATTTATAACTTTTTGCATCCAGATGAGCTGAAAGACGCTCTTAATAATCTTAAACGTTTAAAAAGGGGTGAATCTGTAGATCCTTCAATCTTTCGATTAAAAAAGAAAGACGGATCGTATTTCTATGCTAATATTTATGCAACACCTGTATATAAAGAAGGAAAAGTAACTGGTATTAGAAGTATCGTACATGATATTTCTGAAATGATTGCGGCCCAGGAAAGAATAGAAGAATCAGAACAAAGATTTCGTACAATTGCGGAACAATCATTAATGGGTATTTGCATGATTCAGGAAGAGAAAATTATATATATCAATGAGGCTCTTGCTAATATTCTTGGTTATAACTCACAAGAACTATTAAAATGGGAACGAGGGAAATTTTTTGAAACTATTCATCCTGATGATAAAAAAAGAATAATTTTAGCCGCTGTTGAAGCAATAAAAGATGAAGAAACAAATATAAGAAGCTATCAGGCACGAGGAATAAATAAAAATGGAGAAATTATCTGGTTAGATATTTATTATAAAATTGTAACATATCAAAAAAAACCTACTTTCTTAATTTCATTTATAGATATTACTGAAAGAAAACAAGCAGAAGAAAAGTTAAAGGAATCAGAAGAGAAGTATCGTTTTCTATTTGAAAAATCTCCTTTTTTTATCCTCCTAATAAATAATCAAGGTAAGATCATCAATTGTAACCCTGCATTAGAAACTTTAATCGGTTACAGGCAGGACGAGATAATTGGAAAACTTTTTTCCCAATTACCATCATTAGATAAAGATATTGTACCAGTTCTTTCAAAAAGGTTTAAAAAGATAATTAATGGTCAATCGTTACCTCCCATAGATATACAAGCAATAAAAAAAGATAAAACTCAAATTTGGATTAATATTGAATCCTCTCTAATTAATTTAGGTGGTAATAAGTACAATTTGGTAATGGGGCATGATATTTCTAAGAAAAAAGAAGTAGAAGAAAAGCTAAAAGATTTGGACGAATTAAGAAAGGAATTCATAGATAGAGCTTCTCATGAATTAAAAACTCCTATTACTACTGTTTATGGTGCCTATCAATTATTAAATACTCTCTATAGAGACAAATTCAGTGTTGATCAATTAGAAATTTTAGATTTAGCGTTTAGTGGAACCAAACGATTAAAAAAACTAGTTGATGATTTATTGGATGTTTCAAAAATTGAGTCTAAAATGTTATTACTAAACAAACAACGAACAAATTTAAGTATAATTGTTAAAAAATGCATGAAAGAATTGAGATATTTAAGCAACAGACGCAATCATAAAATAGAGTTAGATCTTCCCGAAGAACTTGAACTAAATATTGATCGCTCTAGAATTGAACTAGTTCTAACAAATTTGATATCTAATGCAATAAAGTATACTCCCATTGATGGAAGAATATCGATAAGTTTAGCAAAAAAGGATAACTATGTTGAATTAAAAATAGAAGATAATGGTATTGGTTTAGCAAATGAAGAGATTTCTCAACTTTTTAAGAAGTTTAGTAAAATTCAGAGTCCAATTGATAAAGAAATGGGATTAGATAGTAGTACTGGACTTGGATTGTACATTTCTAAAGAAATTATTGAACTTCACGATGGTAAAATCTGGGCAGAATCGAAAGGAAAAGGTAGGGGATCCACATTTATTGTAAATCTTCCTTTAAGTTAAAAAAAGAAATTTTGATAACACCTATTCAACTATAATATCCAAATTCTATAAAAACATTTTTTATTTATGTTTTCACTAGTTTTTTATATTTATTCTAATGTAATATAATTAGAATTTTCTAAAAAAGCAATATCTATATTTAAGTCTTTTCTAGTGAATTAAAAATACATGAGATAAAAATAATGACTCTTGAATTCTATGGTCCGCCATCTGCCATCTTAGCTTCGGGTACTAAGAAAGGAGTTGAGATCGGAGGTTCTAAATCAATTGTTAGCATTGATCATTTTCACAATTTCTATAATGAGGGAAATATCTATACAGAGATGTCTTGGGCCTCTTTTTATGAGGAGGAAGATCTTTCAGACCAAATAGATACGTTTACTACCACAGAATATGATTCAATTAGGGAGGATCCAGAAGCATTAGTAGATGCCATTGTTAAAACTATCTATCAGATTATAAATAATCAAAAAATTTTCTATGGAATCGTTGATTTCGAAGTAGATGCATTTTTAGATGCAAACACCTCAGTTATACCTGGATTAAAGCTTGATTATGATGTTATAAATAACTTTTTAGAAGCTCATAAAAGATCTCGTGAAAGAGATTTGTTTCCTAAAATAATTATTGATAATAAAGGAATAAAAAAGATAAATGTCGTATTTCAAGGCACAAAGAAGAATAATATTCATATTACAGGTTCAAAGTTAGAAGACCTGATAAATAAGTTACGCTTAGCAAAGGGATTCGCAGTTGGGATTGTATGTACTTCAAGAAATGCAGCAAATCTTTACATTATAAGCGATAATATTGTATTTAGTAAAGATGAGCTTCCAGAGTTTTATATCGATGAAGAAAATATAAAAGTTATTGAATATGGAATTAAAAAGCGATTATTATTTCCGATAAGTTGGTTTAGGATTGATATTGGAATCAGAAGTTTAGAAACTTTAGAATTGTGGGAAAAAATTAAAGATAATCCAGAACTAAACAAAGCTTTAGGTCATTATGAACGATATATTAATGCTTTAGTTTACAAGAAATTCAAACCTGTAGCAGAATCTCAAAAAATAGGGATTAATCTTGAGGAAGACTTTTATAATATGACTCCTAAAGAACGAAAAAAGGCATTAAAAGATATGGAGAAGGCTATTGAGTTTCTTTCTCGCGAGTATAAAGACTAACTTTTTTAATCCTTAATTATCTTTGGAGCTTTGAAAAATCCATCTTTGGTATGTTTAGCATTTTTAAGAGTCTCTTCATTGGAAAGAGATTTTGTTGGTATATCTTCCCGAAAAATATTTTTTAATCCCTCTATTGGATGCGTTAAAGGTTCAACATCTGTAGTTTCTAACTCATTTAGTTTGTTAAAATACTCAAGTATATCACCTAATTCTTGTGCTAATCTCTCTTTTTCTTCTTCGGTTAAATTAATAAGTGCTAATTTAGAGAGATAATCCAAATTTTCCTTCGAGAAATCATCCTTTTTGGCCATAATGTAATTCAATTATTATGAAATAAAATCCTATAGTTATTAATAGTTGGATATAATTAAGTTTAATTAGAATTCTATAAAATATAAAAATAAGAAATATTAAAAAAGCCCAACTTTTAAGATTATGAGTGAGAAACAAGATTTAAGATCAGAAATACCTACTCATGCCTATATTTCACTAGCACGAAGAGGTATGGAAAAGATTTCATTAGATCAATGTTTTCTTAAAGATTGCGATAATCAAGATGTTAACCTTTTAGAGCCGTTTAAAAAGGAAGAATTTGAGGATGATAAGAAAATCATCAAAAAAATCTCTATTAGATGTAAAAAATGTAATAGAACTTTTATTTTAAAATTGGAAACTATAAAAAAAGTAGCCTATTCAACTCAAAAAAAGGATGAAGAACCGCTATCAATGGGCATAGTATACGCATTAGATGATAAGGACCATAACCTTGGACATATTGGATATTTTTAAGTTCGAAACAATTTAATTTCTGGATTTTTTTCCTATTTTCAGAACTAAAATTTTACATAATTATATATTGGTTTCAATAATTTTGAAAATGAGTGCTTATATAAACATTAAATTAAGAAGTAAAAATAAATAATCAAACGGATTTTAATTTAATAGTAATACTTTTTATAGATTTGTAAGATGACAACAAATTTTGAAGAAGAAGA
>RDOE01000008.1 GCA_011364975.1 Promethearchaeota archaeon
ACTGTAAGTATAATTAATTTCTCCTTGGGGTATTATCCTTAAGAGGTGATTATGATGGGTAGATTCTTTAATCTGTTTAAAGGGTTTATATATATGGGAGTATATATCACAACGACAATGGTTATTCCTTATTACACGTTTACGTGGATTAAGGAAGTTCAGATTTTAGGTGTAAATATTGTTTTGGAACAGCAAGATTATGAAAGAATTATCTTCTGGATCGGAGCTTTTGGATTTCTTATTTGTGCTTGTGCGTTTTTTAATTATTCTTCCCCTAAGCAATCAATTCGAAAAGGAACCTTCGCACTAATACAAATCTTGTTAAACTGTATGTATATTTGGTCCTATAAGTTCAGTGGTGCAACAGAAGTGCGCTTTGAAATAGTATTTGCGGTAGCTGGTATCGGTTTTATATCAGTAAATGTTCAAAATATGGTGATGCTTTATATGGGTATCTATTTTTTAACAATTGTACTCAAAGGTTATGATTTAGTGGATTTCGTTGTTAATAGAGACAAAATTAGGGAAAATAGATATAAAACGGTAAAGGAGGAAGAAGAAAGTTGATTTTTCAAGCATCAGATATTATTCAGCTTATTGCCGATATTGTTGCGGCTATTCTTAATTTTTTGAAGCCAATTGTATCACCAATGGGTTCTTGGATGGTAAGTTGGATTGAAGCTGCACTAAAGCTATTTCCACAAAATGAATTAATTTTCTACATTATAATGTTTGCGGTTATTGTTATTACGGGGTGCATAGTAAATATAGCATGGCCAGGAGACAAAAAACCAAAATTCTTAGTTAAAAAGGAAGCAAAAAAGGAAGAATTAGTAGAAAAAGTGGAAAAAGTAGAAGAAAAAATAAAAAAGAAGACTGAAGAAAGCAAAAAGGAACTTAAGAAAAAAGTAAAGAAAGTAAAGGAGAAAAAAGAAGCAGTAAAAGAAGAATCAGAAAAAAAGTTTGAGAAAATCGAGGAAGAAATAGAGGAAAAATTAGAGGAAGCTGAAGAAGAATTAGAAGAAAAACTTAAAGATATAGAAGAAGAAATTGAGGAGAAGAACGAAGTAGCAGAAGGAGATTCAGAAAAAAAATTAGAGGAAATCGAGGAAGAAATAGAGGAAAAATTAGAAGAAGTTGAAGAGGAATTAGAAGAAAAATTCGATGATATTGAGGAAGAAATTGAGGAGAAGTTAGAAGAAATAGAAGATATATCAAAAGAGAAGCTAAAAGAATTCACTGAAGATTTGGAGGAAAAAAACAAGGAAAACGATGAAAAACAAGAAGAAATTATTCAAGATAAGAACGATAAGGAAAAGGAAGACTCCGAAAAAGAGTGAAAGCTTATTTTTTTATTTTTAAATTTATTTTTTTATTTTTAAACTTAATTCAGCAACGCGTTTTCCTAAATCATAAGCTATTAGTCCTGCTAATTCATCAGTTTCATCTTTACCAACAAATTCTTTGAGGTTATATTTCTGCAAGCTTGTTATTGGAAGATTTCCTTCCAATACTGGGCTTCCTAAGTTATTAGCTACTATGATCATTCCCTGAATTAATCCAAAATTAATTAGATCAGAAATGACTCCCTGTCCACCATTTCTCAAACCAGTTGAGGCCATCGGAGCGAGAATTACATCTCTTAACAGATAATTTTTCATTTTCCAAGGTCTCGATCTGTCAATTAACACTTTTATTTGAGAACCAACAGAACCAAAGTAATTAGGGGCTGCGATTATTAATGCTGTGGATCCTAAGATAAGATCTTCTAATGCATTAGTATCATCCTCTTTTGCCAATGGACAATCATTAGGAGATTTTAAACATGCATCGCAACCGTTACAAGGAATAATATTGTAATCAGTAATCTGTATTTTATTTATTGTGAAATCGGCACTTACTGATTTTATTCCCTCAATTGCTTTATCAATTAGAAAATTACAGCTTCTATTCTTCCTAGGAGACCCAACAATTAGACTTACTTTTATCAATTTTAGTTCCTTTTAGTTTTTATTAATTATATCAATGTATGTGAAATATCACATTTAAATTTGTAATTAACCTAACTAATTATAATAAGAATATATTTTACATAAGGAATGAATCTCTCATGAGTTTTCTTGAAAAACTCGAAAAAGTGAAATCTAAAAAGCAACTTGTAGAAGATCTTGACTACTATAAGTCCTTGATAATTAAAAACCATAGTAGTGAGGATTTTAAATCCGCTTTAGAAAAAATTAATTCCACGATTACACTAATCCATGAATACGAAGAACTTTTTGATCTAAAAAAAGAACTTTTAGAATTTACTAAACTTAAATTAAACATAAATTCGAATTTGCAAAAACACCAAGAGCTCTATTTTCGACGCTATAATAATCTATTGAAAGAAAATCTTACAGAAACTAATCTTGAAGATTTTTCTAAGTTATTAGTGATGTTGAAAGATGAAATTGATAATAAATGCGATGAGTTTTTCTTACATGCTCTCTCTGATAATATTAATCAATATTTAAGGTTTATTAATCGAGTTTATGTAATTGTAAATACGTATAAATTGTTAAATTATCATTCTGCTTGTCAAAAAATCTTACAATTAGTAAAAGAAATTAAATCTATGAATTATCCTAATATAAAAGCTTTAATCTTATCTATTTATCAAAGATTATTATCAAAACAATTTACTAAATTTTCAAAACAATATGAAAAACTTTCCCTTGAACAGTTATCTAATGAATTAGCATTAAATCCAGACCAATTAAAATCCTTCATTGATTTAATAATACAAAGTCCTAATAGTGTTATCAAGCAATTTAATTCTAATACTCAAGAAATAATATTCAAAAGGTAAAAGAAAGCAAACTTTTAATTTCTTGGCTAAAGTGCGCGATAAAATTCTGGTCTAAGAATATCTTCATGACTTAAACCATAGTTTAAAACGCTAAGAATTTTCTCTTTATCGCGATCTAAAGTTCCTTTTATTGGAAGGTAATTGGAAGCATGATTTGACCTAAAAATACACTGTGCTTTATTATTATGAAAATTAATCTTATTTATAAACAGTTTCAGTTCTTGGAGAATCTCTCGTGAATTCATTTCTTTGAATGAACCGCTAAGTTTCCTTCTATAGATTTCGGTTCCTTGCGGTACCATAAGGGTAAGGAACGCAATATACCATATTCTATCATCATCTGGGCAAATCTTATTAACCAAATCAGCAGATTCCTCTGCATGAACCTTAGAAATATCGGGACGATTAGCTCCTCCAAGACCATTTATAAATGTAGCAGAAAGCATAATGTCTGCTTTCATTAACTTCTTAGATGCTTCAATATAATCTGCTTTTGTTGCATTTTTATTTACTTCTTGCAACAATTGATCATATCCTGTCTCAAATCCAACATATGCGATCTTCAGTCCTGCTTCTGAAAGCAGCTTTAATTGAGTATCTGTCTTCTTTAAAATATCTTTAGCATGAGCGTATACGCCTATTCTTTCTAAATTAGGTAAATTTTTCATTGCATATTCTGTTACCTCTAAAAGCTTATTAGTTGGTGTGACCATCGCATTCCCATCTAAAAAGAAAAGCTTTTGTATTAAATTTCCAAATTTTCGTTTTGCAATGTCAACATCTTTTTTCACGTCATCAATTTCTCTGATTTTGAATTCCTTTCGAAGATTTGACATGCAAAAATCGCATTTGAAAGAACAACCTTCAGTTAATTGGATTAATAGAGAATTGGCTTCACTTGGAGGCCTAAATACTGGTTGAATATAATAAATCCGTTCACTAGAATTCATGTTTTCTTATTTGAACTTCATTAGTTTAGCTTATCATTTGATTAAGTAGGTAATTCAATCAAAATCGTCTTCATCATCCTCTTCCTCTTCGTCTTCATCCTCATCATCGAATTCTTCATCTTCTTCATCTTCTTCCTCTTCGTCTTCTCCTTGCTCTCCTTTAGGTCTTTTAGAACATGAACTTATATGTCTACCCAATCTTGAAAATTCTTTTCCACAATAGGGACATTTTTGTTTTCCTTTTATATCTTTAACTGCAGGTGTACCAGGCTTTTTCTTTTTCTTTCTCCCTCTTAAAGGTAGAACATCTTCTATACTCGCGTCATCTGGGGCAAATTCACAGCTTGCTAAATGTGTTCTTAAATCATCAAATATTTCTCCACAAAAAGGACATTCAACATCCGCAAATTCTTCAGCATCCCCTAATTCTTCTTTTCCTACTTTTCTTTTTTCAAATTTTAAAGGAACTTCTTCATCCTCTTCTTCAAATTCGTCAATGGTTAAGTCAATTTCTTCTTCACCTGTTAACTCTGCAATTTCAAAAGCTTCTAATTCGATCTTCTTTTCTTTTATCTTCTTTTCTGCTTCCTTACGGCTTTCTTCATATACATCTGGGATTTTACGATTAGTTTGAGAATACAACTCACAGACTTGGCAAACATAAGCCCTTCTACCAAGAATTAGGTCTCTTTCTGAACAATAACATAGGGCTTGTAGACTATTTGATATATCTCCCATTGGAGTTAAATATTTACATGCGAATTTTCTTGAGTATTTAATTTTTTGTTTACGACGAGGTATATAAATCACCAAAAAAGAGTATGATATATAATTAATCTTAAAATATAATTTTTTTGATTTATTCGAGTAAGTAAGTCAAATTCATAGAGTTTCAAAAAATATTAGAAATTGTATTGAATATATTTTAGATCGTTAATCACTTTTTCTTTAATATTTATATCTTCAATATCAGAAATCATAACTTCAATAAAATCTCTTAATTCAATGATTTTTTCAATAAGAATTTCTGGTTTACTCCAGGGAGTTACTCTTAAAGGATGAGTGTGTAAAATCGCTTTATTATAATTTTCTATTGCCTCCCTGTAAAACAAACAAGCACTCCCAATATTTTTTACTTGTTTCTCATAAATGGTTCCAATTTTGTTAAAACACATACCTGCTCCAGCAAAATCATTAACATCAATGAAATCAACAGCAGCTTCCTCTATCTTTTTCAAATTATTTTGTATATTATAATCCCCCCCTTCCTTCAAACCAATATATCCAATAATGTAATTAGCAACTCCTTTATAAAATCGATTATCACTCTTATTAGCTAAATTGTATAATTCTTCAGAAAACCTCTTAGCATAAACGATATGATTATTTGAAAGTGATTTTGTAGCAATATCTCGCAATAAATCCATTACTCTATCTAATTCCCCAATTTCCTTTAATTTGTCTATTCCTTGCCTGTATTTTTCGATCCCTGTAAATGCATCCTTTTTCTTGAAAGCAAGATTCCCTTCATATATTAATTGTTCTGCGTTTTCCTTTAGGGTGTTTAAATTGGTTTCATCCTTAAGATAAAAATTCTCCTCCCCAAACTTTATTTCTTCATTAAATGGGATATCAACAAGATTCTTAGAGGGTGGTTTTAAACTATTATTATTTATTTCATCCAAATCTTTATAACTAGAATCTAATTTATATTTCTCACTAAACGCAGTCTGGAGTGGTTTTCCCGCTGAAACTAATGAGGATAATTCGGTGAGTACATTAGCAAAAAAGAATTTATTTAAACCCTTAACAATGTAATCTACTTTATAATAATTATTCTCATATTCAGCAGAACTGGGATTCATATTAACATCCTTTAAGCGATAAATTTCAAATCCCGTATCATATTTAGTTAAAACATTGCCTTCAATATTTTCTTCTTTTTTCTGACCTAACAATGTATGGTCAAAAACTAGACCTATTGCATCCTCAAATTTACCTTGAAATCCCAATTGGTTAATTAAATCAACATATGAAAAGAATAAAGATAAGCCCGGGTGAGAATGAAACCATCCAATAATGAAGTAACCTTTATTCTCTTGCTCTAATTCTTCAAGAAGCTTTTCAACATTACCATAATCACTTTCACTAAATTGCACATCAGTATCGTGACCGTAAGTCATAGGTATAGCCCTTTCAGCGTATACAAAATCATCATCGGCATATCCAATTAATAAACCATAAATTTCTTTCCAATTCTTTTTAGGGATTGAATCATTTGCATACCTACTAGCATATAAAATTATCGTCTTATATGTTTCAGCATTAAGCACTACTGCTTTTCCTACAATTGGCTCATTTTTCTCCTGCCGAATTTGATCTTCTTCTTCATTTGGGTTTAGTTTTGGGCCATCTTCATTTTGAGTTTTGTCTTGCTTTTTAGGCTCTTCAATCATCGTTATAATAAAAAAATAAATAAATTGTAATCTATAGTTCTTAAAATAATATAAAACTGCTATTAAATAAAATTATCTTTAGATAATTTGATTATTTTTTTTTTTTAATTTCGTTTTCCTCCTTCCAGTTCCACTCCATGTAAAACCACTAAAATCAATATTAGAGTCACCACAAATTATTGCGAGTATAACAAGTAATAATGTAAGTATAACAATTGCAAGTGCTAAAAGAAGGGCGATAAGAACAATTGATAAAATTTTAAAGCTAATATATATCCAATTATTTTGGTCTGACTTTTTTACTGCTTTCGAACCCCAAAACATCAAAACTAAGGCTATAATGATAATATATGCCAAGGAAAGAGGAACTGACAGTAAATAATTTTGTATATTGAATATAAAAACAAAAGATAATTCTCCCATAGTGCATCCAAATAGAAATAGAATAATATGACTCCAAACATAACCCTTTTTAAAATATTTTTTATTTAAAACAAATGATATAAAAACAACGATTAGATTTGCAATGAGAGACAAGAAGACAAACATATGAATTTGAGGCAGGAAATCTGTGAATAAGACTATAGGTAGACTTAATATCCCTGCCAGGAACGAAAAGGAATAGAATGTTATTATTCCGCAAAATATCATATTCTTTTTTGAAAATATAAAGAATAAAACAAATAAAACCGCTTCAAGTATGATGGAAAAAATATATACTGGATATAATTGGTTTATCAATTCGAAATCTGTAAAGATATTACTGAAAAAAATTTCACCAATTAACCAGAATAAAGACCCAACTGTTAAAAAAGGATATATTTTTTTGACAAGAAGCCTTTGTTGCGAGACATCAAGAATATACTTCGAATGCTTTTTAGATTTTATTGTATTATTCATAAGATTTCACTCTTAAAATAATTATAATTAAATTACTCCTTCTTTATTTAATTCTTTTATATCTTCACTCGAATATCCTAGTTCTTCAAGAAGTTCTTTAGTGTGTTTACCTAATTTTGGAGCTAAGGCTCTTATTTTTAAAGGTGTTCTAGAATACTTTATAGGGGAATTAACATTTTGAATCCTTCCAAACTTTGGGTGCTTTAGTTCTGCAACCATCTCACGAATTTTAATCTGGGGGTCATCACAAGCTTCAGCAAAAGAGTTTACGGGCATAACGCAAGCATCTTTGCTTTTAAATATCTCAGTCCATTCTTTTTGAGTTTTTTTTAAAAATTCTTTTTCTAATTCTTGAAACACCTTTTCCTTTTCTTTTCCTTGGGTAAATTGCTTTAATAATAAGTCTTCACGCTGAAGTGTATTACATAATTCATGCCAAAATTTAACTTCTACAATCCCGACAGATACAAATTTATTATCCTTAGTTCTATACGTATTATAGAATGGTTGCTCTCCATGAAGAAAATTTTCATTCTCAATCCCATCATTTAAATCTTTTGAAAAATGAAATGCGGCAACCAATGGCATGAAAGAAAAAACACAATCTGTCATAGAAACGTCAATATATTGTCCTAGCTTTTCTGGATTCTTCTCTCTCTCAATAATTGCGCCTAATATTCCGATTGTTGAAACTAGTCCGCCTCCAATATCTGCAATTTGGGCTCCGGGCGGTATCGGTTTTTTATCTAATTCCTGGTTAGGAGAAATCGATCTTTCTTTATTCAAACTCAATATACCGCAAATTCCAATATAGTTTAAATCATGACCCGCAATTTGTTCATAAGGACCAAATTGACCATAACCCGTCAAAGAGCAATAGATTATTGAGGGATTAATTTTATTAAGCGTTTCGTAATCAATTTTTAATTTTTTTGTTATTTTAGGTCTAAATGATTCTAAAACTACATCTGCTTTCCTAACTAAATCATAAAAAATCTCTAAACCTTTCCTCTTTTTCAAATTTAATGATATTGATTTCTTATTTCTCATTAAAATTGAGTTAAATGCACTCTCACGATATCTGCCTTTTTGAAAGAAAGGAGGAGGGTTTGCATATGGATATTTTGGATCATTAATATGTATAACTTCTGCTCCTAAATCGGATAAAATCATAGAACAGTAAGGACCTGGAAGCATTCTTGAGAGATCTAAAATTCTAACATTATTAAGTGGTAATACCATAACTTATTAAAGTGGTAAATCTGTAATTAAAATTTTTAAAAAATTAGCAATATTCGCTTCTCTTAAAAAAAACTAAAATTAAAGGGAATATGTTTAAAAAACCACTTAAAGCTATGAATTCGGGTCATTATAGGTTTATTATTTGCGCACTTAATTGATCTGTATCAATTATAGCAAATGTAGATTTTCCCGATAAATACCCACAAACTTCTCCAGGATTAACAACTAAAACACCATTTTCATATTTCTTATTTACAAACACATGAGTATGTCCAGATAAGATAATATCAAATTTTCCTGATTTTGCTAAAGCATCAATAGTTTCTTGTTTTGGCATATGTGAAACATAGATTTTTTTCCCGCCTAATAATAATACCAATTCATTTCCATTATCAGCAAATTTGCAAATTTGGCCTAAATTTTGTTTCAAAAATAGTTTTTCCCCATCATTATTCCCAAAAACACCATAAAAATTTTTCTTTATTGTGTCACTTAAATTATCAAACCACAATTTAACAAATGGCGCGACAAAATCACCACAATGAATCAACGCATCGACGTTTTTTTCATTGATGATGTATACTGCCTTCAATATATTATTTTTATGGTCATGAGAGTCTGATACAACTGCTAGTAGCATTTATTAAATACCTTCCTTTTATTTTTAATCGTTTAGGTAAATATTATAAAATTTATTTTAAAAACATTATTTATATAAAAAGATAAATTAGAGAATAACCTATAATTATACTATTAACTTAAAAATAAAACCACTTCTGATATGATTGATAAATTTTTAAAATCGGAGAAAGCAGCTATTGATGAAGAATTAGAAAATTACTTTTCAAATTTACAAGAAACCGAACAGGATTTACTTTTAAAAGATTTCATCTTTCAATTAGAGGAATTTATATTAAATATTAAAGCAAAACGACTTCACCCTATATTATTAGTTGCTGCTTTTATTGGAATTGTAAATCCTATTTATTTGGATGAACAGATTGAACTTATTCGTAGAGTTTCTATTGCTGTTGAGTTTTTACATAGTGGAAATATTATATACGATGATCTAATTGATAATGATTCTGAAAGAAGGAGTAATCCAACATTCCATATCCAATTAATGAATGATCTTAATAAAGTGTATAAAAATTTAGAGCTTCCTCAAAAATCAGAGTTCATTACGATGTATGGAAGAGATATGAGTATTTTAGGTGGAACTAAAGGATATCTTCTGGGATTAAATGTAATTAAAACATCAAAATTTCCTGAAAAATTAAAGTTATTAGCTATTAACGAATATACAGAAGCTATGGATAATTTAATGAAAGGTCAAATCATTGAAGAGTATATCAATTATCATAATATTACAATGTCTTTAGAACAGTATTTAAGTATAGCAGAACTTCAACGAGCGAGTCTACTCGATAAATCCGTAAAAATAGGGGCTATTTTAGCAAAAGGAAATCTTCATTACCAAATTAATCCTTTAAGTGAAGCTATGAAAAGGATAGGACAAGCATATGCGATACGAGATGATATTCTTGATGTTCGGGATGATATTAAAGCTAAAAAGAAGAAAATTATTTACATATTAGCTGTTCAAAACACAAATGAGGAACAATCCAGAATCTTAAATGAGATTTATCATAAAGAAGAAATTTCTAAAGCTGATATTAAAGCTGTTGAAGAAATTTTCGCTGAGACTAATGCATTAATTATAGCAGAACATTTTTCAAAAAATCTTATTTCTCAAGCTAAGAATTACTTGAGAGATATTTATCCGGATCTAAATAAAGAGCAGAAAGTATTTTTTAATGAATTTTCTGATTATATTTACTTACGAGATTTCTAATTAATGATTTTAAAGTACAGTATAAGGAATACTCTTCTTTCTAAGCATTAAGTTATTTAGTTCTTTAAAAACAGCTACAACATTATAATTTTTCAAAGCAGAGGTAGAAAAATAGGCATCCAGTTCTTTATCATTCATAAAATCCTGGATAAAATCCCTTTTTATTTGTTGGTTAAGAGGTATTTCCTTTAATAAATCATTCTTAGTTCCTACTAAAATCTTAGGTATTTCTGTTCCTTTTGCTTCTGTAATTAAGAGTTCATGCCAATAATTTAGTTTTTCTAAAGATTCTGCATTAGTTAAATCAAAAGTTAAAATAGCCCCATCTGCACCTCCCAAAAATTTAGGGATTAGTGGTTTGAATCTATCTTGACCTCCAAAATCAAATATTGAGTTCACTATAAAATTATCCCTAGAGTAAGGAGTTTGATTTTCATAATTGATCTTCAAGTCAATTGAATGAAAAGATAACCCTATAGTCTGAGAAGTATCAAAATTAAAGGAGTTAAAACAAAATCTATTGAATAAACATGTCTTTCCTACACCACCTGTGCCCACTATTACTATTTTGAAAGTATAAATAATCTCTTTTTCCTGCATTAGACTCTTTATCACTCTTACGGTCAAAAATTCGAAAATAATCTATTTTTTCAATTGTTCGATAATTAGTTAAATAATTCTTTTTAAAAAAAATTAATTAAATATTTTTTATCAAATAAGCACTAAACCTATATTGTATGATATTTTATTAATTATGTAGAGAAATTGATTTTAAATTAATAAAAAAGGTATTATGAATGACTGAAACAATTCCTATAAGTCGTATTTTATTTAGACCACCAGTTGAAGCTTATAGTTTATTAATTGCAGTAACAGGTGGGTGTTCTTGGAATCGTTGTAGATTTTGTGGTATGTATAAAACAAGAGATTATCAAACTATTCAAGAATATGGTATTTTACCATTAGATGCTGTCTTAAAACAGATTGATGAGGCTGCTTGTCATAATTATCATGGATTTCCCGTTTTTCTCGCAGGCGGAAATGCTACTTCTGCTCCTACTGATTACTTAGTTAAGGTTATAAATTATATTCGTCTAAGACTTAAAAATGTACAGAGGGTCAGTTGTTACGCGAAATCATTAGATATATTAAGGAAAAGTGAGACTGAAATGAAAGAATTGAGTCGAGCTGGTTTAGATATAGTATATATGGGATTGGAAAGTGGAAGTAGTAAAATTCTTAGAATAATGCATAAGGGAACAAATGCAGAATCCATGATTAAAGCCGGAAAGAAGGTTTTAAATGCAGGAATAAAACTAAGCTTGTATGTTCTTGTTGGACTTGGTGGTAAGAAATATTCCAAAGAACATGTAATTGAAACCGCGAGAGTACTGACCGAAATCAACCCAACAATCTTTCGCTTTAGAACTTTACATGTAAGTCAAACTGTACCTCTTTATGATGATATTGAGAGTGGAGAATTCGAGCTCTTAAGTCCAGTTGAATGTATAAAAGAAGAAAGAGATATCATCGCGAATTTAGGCGAAAATGTTACATCAGAAGTATATAACGATCATATGAATAATTATTGCTATTTAGACTCTAAAAATATTAAAAATGATCGTGAACATTTCATAAAAGCTTTGGATCTCTATATTAATGATCCACAAATTCAAAAAATGCCAAGAAAAAATCTCACAGTGATGTAAAACCCTTAATCCAAAAAGCAACTATATATTTTTAAAATAATATATATCTAAAGTTTTAAAATAGGAGATGTCTTTATTATTTATATTTTAAGTTCAATGTTAAAATTAATATATCAAATTATTATTATAAATTCTAAAAAAATTATTCAAGATAAAAATGACAGACTATTATCGAAATAAAATTCATCATGATGAAATCATTGCAACGTTTGATGATATTCTTATAGTTCCGGGTTATACTAATTTTAATCCCTCTGAAGTGGCAATTAAATCTAAACTAGGTAAATATGACTTTAACTTACCAATCATCTCAGCTGCGATGGATACGGTTACTGAAATAGAGATGGCTATCAAAATGGCGCTTTTTGGAGGCTTAGGGGTAATACATCGAAATTGTTCTTATGAAAAACAATTAGAGATGGTTAGAATAGTAAAAAGAGCTAGATCATTTGTGATTGATGACGTTGCTACGATTAGTCCAAATGATCCTATCGCTAAAGCAAAGTATATGATGGAAAATTATAATATTAGTGGTTTAGTAGTTATAAATGATACTAAAAAAGTTTGTGGTATTCTTACCAAAAGGGATATTCCATTTACTGAGGATCATCTAAAGAAAGGTACTGTAAAAGAATTCATGACGAAGCAAGTGATTTCAATTTCTCCTGGTGCTTCTAGAGAAGATGCATTAAATCGACTTTTTGAATCACGTAAAGAGAAATTACCAATTATTGATGAAAAAGGTTTCTTAAGAGGATTAATTACAAAGAAAGATTTAGCGCCAGAATTTCCTTTTGCTTCCATCGATGAAGATGGTCATTTAGTTTGTGGATTAGCATTATCTCCTAAATTTCCTGAGACTATTCAAGCTCAAAGCATGTTGAAGGAAATTGATAAATATGTAGATATTTTTTTTATTGATGTAGCGGATTTTTATAAGAAAGCAGATATTGAAGGGACTATAAAACTAATGAATCTCTTAGAATCTGAGTTTGTTTTAGGAAATATTGGCACCTATGAAGCGGCTGAGCATCTTATTTCAAAATGCGATTTTAACGCAGAAAAATTTATTGGTCTAAAGGTAGGAATGGGTTCTGGGTCAATCTGTACTACATCCATCCAAACAGGAGTTGGAGCTCCAACACTTTATGCTACTGCCCAAGTAGCAGATGCAATTACAGATTATAACCCTAAAATTAGTTTAGTTGCAGATGGAGGTTTTAAAAATCCAGGTGATTTACCGAAGGCCTTCACTGCTGGAGCTGATTTTATCATGTCAGGACATTTCTTTGCAGGATGCACTGAAAGTCCAGGTTATATAGATACAATTCAAGGAAGAAAAGTAAAAGTATATCGTGGAATGGGTAGTAAAGAGGCTCGGACTTCTGGTTATGTTTCCGATCGGTATACGGAAGGCTCAAAAGTGCTTCCAGAAGGGGTTTCTGATTATGTTCCTTTTGTGGGGGATTTATCTGGTGTTATAGCATCATTACGAGAAGGATTAATGAATAGTATGATATATGCAGGAGCAAAAAACATTCAAGCAATGAAAAAAGCAAAAATTGGAATAGTTTCTCCTGTTGGTCAAAGAGAAACTAGAATACATGACCTTATTGGAGCACAATGGCGAATTTGAGGGTATTTTTACAACTTTTTTCTTTCCTTTCAATTTATTAAAACTATATTAAATACTTTTTAACCTTACAAAAATTTACTTTTGAATACTCATTATTATTTTATTATAAATATTTAAAAAAGAATCAATATGAAACCTATAAAAAGAGCCATCGTAAGCGTATTTGATAAGACTGAAATTGTCAGTTTTGTAAAATCATTAATAGAGCAGGGTATTGAGATATTATCTACAGGTGGAACTGGTGATATATTAGAAAAAAATGGTATTAAATTTACTAAAATATCAGAATATACAAATTCTCCAGAAATTTTTGAGGGTAGAGTAAAAACTCTGCATCCTAGGATAGAAGGCGGAATTCTTTATCGCAGAAATCTTGAAAGGGATCAAAAGGAAGCTAAAAAATATAATATTCTTCCCATAGATATGGTAGTATGTAATTTATATCAATTCCAAGAAGCTATTAAAAAGCCAGATATAACTTTGGAAGAAGCATTAGAAATGATTGATATTGGAGGCCCTACTATGATTCGAGCTGCTGCAAAAAACTTTCCTGATGTCGTTGTTGTTCCTAGTTCTAAATATTATGGGATTGTGTTATCAGAACTGAAGTCTTTAGGAGGAATAAGTGATAATACAAGGGCAAAATTGGCTCAAGAAGTATTTGTTATCATGGCAAATTACAATGCTGCAATCGCTAATTTTTTACATGAACGTTATAATCCCAATGTAGTTTTACCCAACCAAATCATTAAATTTTATGAAAAAGTACAAGATTGTCGGTATGGAGAGAACTGGGATCAATTAGCGGCTTACTACCAGGATGTTGAATCTAAATTTGGTCTTCATAACCTAAAGCAACTGAACGGAAAAGAAATTTCTTTCAATAATTACTTAGATATTGATGCTTGCATGCAAATGCTCTTAGATTTTGGAAAGGAAGACTACTTAACAGCTATTTTAAAACATACAACGCCAAATGGAGTTGCTATTGATAAGAAAGAACAACTGAAGTCAGTGGAGATGGCATTCAAGACAGATCCAAAATCTGCATTTGGAGGTGTCTGGGGATTTAATAGAGAAGTGCGAGAAAATGTAGCGAATTTTATTGTAAACAAAGAAAAGATTTTTATTGATGTTTTAATAGCCCCATCATTCGAAAAGGAAGCATTAACAATTTTGAAACAAAAACAGAACATGCGAATCTTAGAATTTGGTAATTTATTGGAAAAAAGAGAAGAAATATATCAAAATTATGAACTTAGAAGTGTTTTAGGAGGTTTATTAGTTCAAGAATATGATAGTAAACCAGTAATAAAAGAGTGGAAAGTTGTGAGCAAAAAAGATGTTTCATCTTCAGATAAAGAAGCCTTAATATTTGCGTATAAAGTTTCCAAATGGGCAAAATCAAATTCAGCAGTTTTTGCTCAAATTTATGATACAGGGATATACACTATCGGAATTGGAGCTGGACAACAAAGTAGAGTTGATGTAGTAAAATTAGCAGCTCAAAAGGCAATAGAGCTCGGACATACCCTTGAATTAAGAGGTTCTTATATGGGAACTGATTCATTTTTCCCTTTTCCGGACGGTTTAGAAGTCTCCGTTGATGCAGGTGCTAAAGCAATAATAAATCCTGGGGGATCAATTAGAGATGACATGGTAATTAAACGTGCTGATGAACTTGGTTGTGCTTTAGTTTTTTGTGGTAAGAGGGTATTTAGACATTAAAATTATACAATCTTTTTACATGTATCGATTTATTTCTTTATGGGATACTTATTCACACTAATTTAATCTTTTCATAAAAAAAGTTTATAAAGCTCTGAATATAAATTTCTTTACCGACAAATTATAATTTTTTGAAGAGGGACTCTCCTATTTATGGACTTTTTCTTAAAAAATTTACGAGAAACTTTACAAGCTATAAACAAATTAATTGATAATAATGTAAACGTTGTTAATACTAAAAGAATACGCCGTTGTAATAACATTAAAGCAAATAACCGCTCTAAAATCAACTTTATTTGGAGATCACTAGATTGTTTAGAAAAGGAAGGTTTTTTAAAGGTCAATGGGTCATATTCTCCAAAATCATATAAAATAATTTCTGATGAAAAGTTAAATATAGATGATGTTATCTCTCAAATCGAAAAGAAAAGGCCATTCTAAAATTATATTTTAAAATTAAATAATGTCAATCTTTCAAGTGTAGTTCATCAAGTAATTCATCTAATTTCACTAAATTATTTTTATCTTCAGGATCTTGAATTACTCTCTTTTGATAAAAAATAATATTTCCATATTTTATTTCTAAATCATTAAACAATTTAACCCATTTATTAAATTTTTCAATGAGCTCCACTACTTCGACATCTTCCTCAAACAGTTTAACTTCACTATTTTTCATTGGAGAGCTCTTCATAAATTTATATCTTTTTAAAGTATAACCTTGTTTTTTTAATAGCGTGATATTAGCATTTCTAACGAAGGCTTCAATGCCGCTTCGCCATAAAACATATTTACGGTTGATATTATCAATTACTTCCTGAATCATTTTTATTTCTTGAGGAAAGATAGTCTGATTTACTTTAATTAGAATAGACTTAATTTTCTGAAATTCGATATTGAATATTTCAATATAATTATTAACTATTTTCTCGAATTCATCTAAAACAACATTGTAATCCTGAGCAAAAACAACTTCTGAGCTGAAAAAACTAAGTGTTTCTTCATTGAAAGTGCCATTTAATATTTTGCTCTTTATTAAATCATTAAAAATAGACCGAATTATATTGATCTCGTATTCAGTTAGTTCCTTTCCATAAAAAAAGTCATTAAAAGAGAACATCAAACTATTTTCTAACATTAAGTTCCTGATTCCTTTTTCGGTATAAAATACGATCTCTCCATTATTATTGTAAAATATTCCCTTTATGGCTTTTTCCTCTACAATTTCCGTTAATAAATCTACGATTATACTTGAGGTAATATCAAAATCAGTTAATGAGATGTGATCTTCCGATTTTGATTTAGTTACCAGCATTAACTTTATATCTTTCTTAGCTTCTTCAATTTTTCTTTCATTTAATATTAGTAAATCTCCTTTTTTGAAATAATTAATCCCTAAATCTCCAATAAAGACGATAAACTGATCATATTTCATTCCTGTTTTATCAAGATATTCAGTTATCTTAATTTCATCTAATTTCTTAATCTCTTCTCCTATCAATCTAACGTTTTCATCAATTTTGGATAAGATTCTACTTTTTTCAATATTCAATTTTTGTGCTAATCGATTTATTTCCCCTTCTTTCTTATCGGCATCAGATATAGATTTAATTTCATCTATCTTTCGATTTATAAACTTAGAATAATAAAAGTTTTCCATAATATTATCAAAAATACCAGTTCTTTTGTCTACATTAATATCAAAAAGCTCCACTAGTAGTAATTTACTGATTTTTAGTTTTTTAGACACCTCTTCAAAAGAAAAATATCCTAATATTTTAGAATTTTCTATTTCTTTTTTAATATTTAATAAGCCTAAATTTGTTAACCATTGTGTTCCTCTATGAAAATTAGTAAGATAATCATCTGGTAAATTTTTAATTAATTTTATAAAATCCTTTTCGGATAATCGATCTCGATAAGCTTTTAAGTCTATTGAATTCTGTTTTGCTGCTTCAGTATTAATTTGTTCATTAATTTTCTTCAAAGAATAAAATGCTGTATCATTTTTTCCAGATAATAATTCTAGTTTTGTTGATTTTTCAATAGCATTTATGATCTTTTTAATAAAGTCATGCGGTAGATAATTAAATTTATTTAGATTTATTACTCCTTTTTTTTGAATCCTAATTAACATTTCAGATTTAATAGAATCGTAGGGATAATAGAATCCTAATAAAGAATAGTATCCATCGATATATCTTAATTTTATTAATGTCTCAATAAACAATCTCAATTCTGATTCATTATCTATAGCATCTGAAAGTAATTTGATTAAATCCTTTTTAGAAATTCTCTCGTTTTTCTGGAATACCTCTAAAAGTTTGTCTTTTTCAATTTCATAAACAAAAATATTACTTCCTCCATTTAATTTAACATAAAAATATATTTTTTTATGAATATATTTCGTGGCTTTAAATTGGTCGATAAAATCTTTAAGTAAAATAACAGATTTCTTATTTATTTCTGTGTAATTATACTTTTTAATTAGGATATGTCCATCGATAATTTTAAGGAGGTTATTCAAATCAGCCCAGAAAATCTCTTGATTTAAAGAAGGGAATAATTTTAAAATCAAGTGTTTTAATTTTTTAAATAATAAGGATTCTTTTTCATCAAAATGTTGCGCTATATATAATTTACCTATTTCTCTTAAATCAAATAATTGTTCAAAACTAAAATGATTACAATAATCTAAAAAATCTAGTAATAGAATGATATTATCATTGTTACTTTCTATCCTTAGCGCATCAATCAATTCATTCGTATAATTGGATAGTAGCTTTGGATTATCAATGAAGATTCTATGCAAAAAGAAATATATATTCTCTCGAATATCATTATTTTTATCTTGAATATTCTGAATAAAAAATGATAAATATTTTTCGGTAAGTCCTTTTTGAGAAAACATTACAAATCCAAGGATAATTAAGGAATTTATTCTTATCTTTGGGTCTTTGGAATAAATTAACTCTTCTATTTTCTCATAAATACTCTCATTAATAAGAGAAGGCTTTTCTTCAGCCAATATGCTTAAAATATAGGTGCTAGATACTATTAAATCATCCTGATTAAGTAAATTACCTAGATCCTCGATTATGTTTCGAATTTTAGTTTCTTTTCCTTTTTCTATATATTTATTGAGCTTCTCAACTAAACGATATAATATTTGATTATGCTCAAATTCTTCCAGATTAAACATTATACAACGTTAATAAAGATTAATCCAATAATAATTTTTCGAATAACTCAATTTTTAAGATGTCTTGAATTTCCTCGATAATAATGCTTGGTTGTATCTCCTTTAAGTCTTTTCTTTTACCATGCCCTGAAAGTAGGGCAATACTTCTAATTCCAGCATTCTTAGCACATTCTATATCTGATGGCAGGTCTCCAATAAAGTAGACCAACTGTTTATTTATGGGGGTTTTAATCTTATTTTTTATAAGTCTAAGTCCTAAAAGAACAGGATATGCATGAGGTTTTCTATAAGGAGTATCTTCACGTGAAATAAAAATAGAAAAGTATCTATCCAAATTTAATTTATCTTTAAAATAATTCAATCGCTTTCTACTAGTATTTGAAATTATTCCAGCTATTACCCCCTTCTTTAATAAAAGGTTCAGAGTTTCCTCCAATCCATCACTTAATTTTTCATATATCTCATATCTGGGATACATTCTACGATATTTTATAAAAAATAGTAACCGTCGCCAACGACTGGGAATGTATAATTTATAAGCTTTATAGGCTTTAACAATTGCTTTTAATCTATTTTTTGAATCTGATTCTTCGAAAAGTCTTGCTATATCTATTAGTCTCAATGAATGAAGATTTTTCCAATTATAAAAACTTCTTCTGATAAAAGTTAAAGCACTATATTCAAGTGCTTTTTGAGTAATAACAACTCCATCAAAATCAAATAATAAAATAGGAGGATGAGTCATAAATACTATTTAAAATACTTTTAAATTCTTAAATATAATTAATATAAAAAATCAAAGATACCAAAAAGAAAAATGATAAAAAAAATGAATATATTTAAACTAAATTATAATTTTGTAGTTTATTCTCCATCTAATTCATCTGGTTCAACACTTACGTAGCTCAAAAGATAGTCAATCTGGTTAGATTTTTTATTGATGTTTAGAATTGTTTTGAGGGGTATCACATCTCCTCCTCCAGGCATTAAAGTTATGGATCCTGCTCGAAGTACGAAAAATTCAAAGACATCTGGTATTTCCTTCTTAATTCTTAAACTTTTTGTTGGAATTCTTTCTGCTGATGAAAAGATTCCAGACTTATGATAAATTTCGTTTCTTTCTATCTTCCAGTAATCAAATCTCGACCCTATAAATACCAAACCAAGGATAAAAACTAAAACTAAAGTAATTATTAAATAGAATTCTGCTGTAAGCCCAACATTGAAATCTACTAAAGGTGTTGGTATAGCGGGTAAATTTGGTATCCATAAAAAGAACACTAGTAGAAGGACCACAACAACTACCATTATAAGTACGAAAAATTTTGCACTACTGAAGTCAAAAGCCATTATAAATAAGTTCACGAAAAGAACAATCAACCAGAGATTTCCCATCCACGCAACTGGGGTAGGATAAATCAATTGAAGAAGCCATAGTACGAAAGACACAACCATAAGCGGCCAAAGGAAGATTACTTTAGGATAAGATCTGAGATAAACTTCTGTTGTTGCTTTAATCTTTTTTTCTGACATAATTTCTACTCATTCCTATTTGTTTTTAATTTCTTTTTTTAATAGATGAATTAAATATATATATAAAATTGCAATTTAAAAAACCTTCTTATCATTAAAATAATATGATCAGTAGAATTTCTAAAAAAAGTTAAACTGAGCATTAATATTTACAAAAAACGACCAATCGATTGAACCATTCTAAAAGAATTTTGAACTTCTAAGTTCCCTTGGCTACTTATATCCATATGACCTGGTAAGAGATACTTTACATCAAGCGTGGAGATAAATTTAATTGATTCAGTAAGTTGTTTTAGAGATCCTCCAGGAAAATCAAATCTACCAAAACTACCTCCCGTAAATACTAAATCACCGGGTATTAAAATTTTTTTATTTGGTTCATAAAAACAAATTGACCCTAGAGAATGACCTGGTGTGAAATATATTTTAAAAATAAATTCTGATCCTAACTCAAAATTCCCTTTATCATTTAAATCTATTACATGTAATGGGACAATCGATATTCCAAACATTTTAGGACTTATACCAAGGTTTCCCGGAAATATTTTTGATTCTTTTCCTTCATTAAGTATTTTTGCTGTTTCAGTAAATGCATAAATTTTGGGGGGATTATTTTTTAACATTTCCATCAAAGGATATAAACCAAGGACATGATCCACATGCTCATGTGTTAGAAAAATTTTAGTTATGTTCTCAAAGTTTAAATCAAATTTTTTCATTCCCTCGATCAAACCTTTTAAAGATATTCCGTTTCCGCCATCAAATAATGCAAGCTCTCTGGTAACATCATCAACTATCACATATTGATTACAATCTAATGATAAATATTCTCCAAAATAAAACACATTCTTAATTACCTCTCTCCCAATCTTAGCTGAATAATTTTCTCTTGAACTAAACATGTTATCGAACAGTAAATATTTAAAAAAGTAAAAGCAACTTTTCTTTAATGCTTTACTATTAATCGATTTTAGTAAATAATTAAATTAAAGTATATTAAATTAAACATATGGATACTAAATCAAAAACGAATCCAGACATTGAGCATTTGAAGAAAAACATAAGTTTTGGAGTTAAAATATGGCTAGAATTCAATAATCATGAGTCTAAAAATATCTTAGGTTCTGGATGGGCGAAATTACTTGAACAAATTCATGTTAAAAATCAAAAGTCTAGAACATCTTTAACTCAAGCTGCTAAAGAATGTGGTTACTCATATAAATATGCTTGGAATATCTTAAAAAGAATTGAAGATCGAACTGGTTTTGGAGTTGTAGACACTGGTAAGGGGGGTCCAGGAGGCGGAGGGTGGGTTAAATTAAATGAATGGGGGATTTATTTATTAACTACATATAAAATATTACTTAAAGAAATGGAATCAATTGAAAAAAAGCTTCAGAAAACTCTAAATGTTAATTAGAACTTAAGATAAGTTATTAATTAAAAAATTATACGGGGTTACATGGATGTAAAATTTTCAAAATCTTAGGATGTGTAATATTTAAATATAAATTAAATTGATTGGAAAAATTCTTTAATTAAGGAAAAACAATTAATGTTTATATTATACCAACACTTAAATTAAGAAATTTACATTTTAGAAATTGTATATTTAAAATAATTATCTCAGAATTTAATAAGTTCCAATAAAAATAAGTAAAAATATCTTTGGTCTTAAGTAAAAAATAATAGTTATATTCACTTTACAAAAAACCTTATTAAGTGAAAAAATATGGCAATACCACTTCCCGGGACACCAATTATAATTGATATAGGTAGCGCTTATTGTAAGGTGGGTTTTGCGGGGGAACCTGGACCTCGTTTTGTTTTCCCAACCATTACAGGAACGGAAAAATACAAATCTGTTATGGTAGATGTAAGTGCTCGAAATATATATGTCGGTAACGATGCTTCAAAGATGCGTGGTGTTTTAAAAATTAAGCATCCTATAGATCGTGGAGCGATAACAGATTGGAATAATTACTACGAAATTCTAAATTATTGTTTATATTCACTATTGAGAATCCCAGATGTTTCTCAGTATCCCGTATTATATACCGAAGCTCCATTTGTTCAAAGAGAAACTAAAGAATATATAGCTCGTGTTTTTTATGAAACCCACAGAGTAAAGAGTTTAATAATGATCCCTACACCAATTCTTTCAATATTTAGTGTTGGATTAACTACTGGAATTGTAATAGAAAGTGGGGATGGAATTACATGGATTTGTCCCGTAATTAATGGGCAAATAGTTGATCAAGCAGTTCAAAAACTGACCCTAGCAGGTACGGATGTAAATCAGTATTTAAAGAATCTCTTAATGAGGGAAGGTATTAATATTGAATCTAGTGCCGTAGATGAGATAATCAAGGAAATTAAGGAAAGAAATTGTTATTTTGTGTTAGATCCTGATGAACCTCCTAAATTAAAGGACTCATTAAGTTTTGATATGCCTGATGGTTCTAATATCAATGTTCCGAGTTATTTATTTCATGAAGCACCTGAAGTGTTATTTCAACCTAATCTATTGGGCTATAATATTTTAAACGTCCCTCAAGCTGTAATAAATTGCTTGCAAGCAATTGATAAGTATTACTGGAGTGATTTATTATCACATATTGTGATTTCGGGAGGTAATTTATGCTACTCAGGATTTCAAGAACGTTTAAATATTGAACTAGCTAATTTACTTCCTCAAATAGGTAAAATTCCCAAACCCAAACAAGAGATTTCACATGAGAATCAAAAATTAAAAATGCAATCAATCGCAGTGTCTAAAAAACAAAACGATACATGCCCCCATTGTGGAGTTTTAGTAGATTTAAGTGATGGAAAGGAATTTTGTCCCTCCTGTAATGGGCGAATTATTCTCCCTACTCTTACCATCACAGGTATTAATAATATTATAGACTCTAAGACTTTAAATGGAAAGATAAAATGCTCTAATTGTAATAAAACTATTGAAGATAAAACTTCCACATTCTGTCCTTACTGTGGTAAATCGATTGAAAGTCCTCAACCTTCTGAACTTTCGAAGGAACTAACTAAGCAAGTAGCCCCTGCCAAAGAATTCTCAGGATTCTATAAATCTTCAGAGGAAGTTCTCAATTTCTATGTTCCCGAGAATATTCAATTTGCTATTTTTAATGGTGCATCTATATTAGGGAGTTTACCGTCATTTCAAAGCTTATTTGTTACTTTTCAAGAATTTCAAACGAATAAAGATTTGCTTTACAAGGATATAAGCGAAATTTTCTAAATAATAAACAAAAGTAAGAACATCCCAACTCTTTTTTAATTTGTGTTCTTTAATAATTTGACGTAATCTGTGAATTATCGTTAATTTTTAATGTCAAGTTAAATTTAAAAAATTAAAATTTAGCTAAAACCAGATTGAGGTTTATTTTTAATTGAAAAATAATATAAGAAAATTGGCATTTGCTTCCTTAGTGGTTCTTGTTTGTTTTACTATTATTCCAGCAGCTTTTGCTAAAACAAGGCAGAGTCATATAATTGATTTTATTTACGCAAACCAAGATAATTATGAAAATTTTGGAACCACACCTCAAGATACTGCTTATGCATTAGAAATTATTGATTATTATAATTCCTACTCCGTCCAAGATTTTCTCGGTGTAAAATACCGAGTAGATAAAACCTCATTAAAGGAAAATCTTACAGGACAAATTGCAGAAATGTTCAATAACGAACTAATAAATATTTATAATTTATATTATCTCTTGAAATCTTTGAATATACTAGAACCTTTAGACCAATCTCTACAATTAAACCTTCACAATAGGATATATCGTTATATAAATGAAACCATTCAAGAAGAAGGAGGTTTTAGCCCAACTAATACTAGTAAATCTGCAAATATGATATCTACCTATTTCATCTATAATATTTATTCTTTAATTAACGAACCAGTCTTAAATAAAACTCAACATATAAATTGGATTTTATCATGTAATAATGTTGATGGTGGATATGGAGGAAATCAGACGTTATCTTCAACTTTATTAACTACTATGTGCGCGGTCTCGTTAATTAAATCCTTTGATGCTACTTTAATTAATCAAATAATAACGTTAGATTATCTAAATTCACATTTTGTAGCTGATCCAAGTAACCTTGAAAATTATGGGGGCTATTTACCAGACTTAATTGCAGAAAGAGCTTTACTCTCCTCTACTTACCAATGTATCGAAACAATTAAATTAATAGATGCTAATTACACTAATAGTGCAAAATCTAGTATATGGATTTTAGGATTACAAAATTTCCAAGATGGGGGATTTGCTGAAAATCTGGGATTATATGAACAAAAAAAATCATCAATCACAGCGACATATTATGCGTTTAAAGTTTTATATTCCTTTAATTCTCTAAACTTATTAAATGAAGATATTTTTATGGTAGAATTTAATTTGATTATTCTAATTGTTGTTTTATTCAGTATTGTGGGTGTTATAGCATTAATATATTTTATTTGGAGAAAAAGAAGAATTTAAACTCCAAATCTACTTTTAATAATTATCTAATAATCGCTCTTTAATATTTTAAATATTTTTAATAGAATTATATACTACTCATTTTATTTTAAATTAAAACAATGAATATAGATAAACTTTTAAATGGTAAAAAACTCGCAGAAAGTCTCAATACAACCCTAAAACAAGAAATATATGAATTAGTTAAAAAAACGGGTATCAAACCCAAACTTGCTGCTATAATTGTAGGAGACGACCCGGCATCAGAAATTTACATAAGAAATAAACATAGAGTGTGTAATGAAATTGGCATTGGTTTTGAATCTTTCAGGCTACCAAAAAACACATCAAAAGAAGATGTAATAAGAGTTATCGAAAAACTTAATGAAGATAATTCAATACATGGGTTTCTAATCCAAATGCCTATTCCACCTCATTTAAAGAGCTTCATTTCTGAATTTGTTGAACTGATTGATCCGAAAAAAGATGTGGATGGATTTCACCCCCTTAATAAAGGATATCTTTTTGACTATCGAGAAGAATTAATACCTTGTACTCCACAAGGAATAATTGCTTTACTAGAACATTATAAAATAGAAATTGAAAGAAAGAATGTTGTTATAATCAATCGTTCAAATTTAGTTGGAAAACCTCTAGTGTTTATGTTATTAAAACGAAATGCAACAATTACGGTTTGTCACTCCTTTACTAAAAACTTATTTGAACATACAAGAAGAGCAGATATATTAATTGTAGCTGTAGGACAAGCTAACTTTATTAATGAGGAAAAAATAAAAGAAGGTGCAATCATCATAGATGTAGGAATAAATAGAGTTGATGGAAAGTTGTGTGGAGATGTGAATTTTGATAGCGTAATTAATAAGTGTGGTGCAATTACTCCTTCTCCTGGAGGAGTAGGGCCTTTAACTGTAGCTTTTTTATTAAAAAATACTATTAAAGCTTATAAGAAAATATTAAAGTCATCAAATTTAATTTAAATAAGAAGTATACGTAAATAGAAAAAGTATTAATATCGAATATAACAAATTAATTTATAAATAACTTAAACTCTACGGATTTATTAATCCATAACAAGAAGGACTTATGGCAATTCTAGAAATTGGAATTAATTTAGGGACTAGGAATTTATTAAATAGGAAATATTATGATTCGAACACAGGAGTTGGGTTAGATCCACAACTAAGGGCTGGTTTTCTTTCAGCGCTTGAAAGTTTTACATCAGAAGTATTTGGTGATGATATTAATGTGGTTTCATTAGCTTCTTTTAAATTAGTATGTTATTGTGAATTGATTTCACTCCCTTCTGATGAAGAAGATAAGCAACCATTACTATCTTATGCTATTATTGAAAAAGAAACAGAGACTGATATTGTAAAAAAACATTTATATAAAATTAATTCTCATTTTCTAAATCGCTATTCACTTAATGATATTTTTTCTAAAAAAGAGAAGTTTTTTAGAAATTTTGAAACTAGGATAGATGAAATTCTAGGAGATTTAAAGTTAAAAACTGAAGATCGCTTTAGATCCATATTTTAATTTTTTTATGGGGTAGAATTTAAGTGAGCTCCAATATTGGACCAGAAGCTCAAGCGGCTTATCAAAAGTATTTAGATGCTACAACTTTAGAGGAAAAGATAAAGAAATTAGAAGAATTCTTATCTGTAGTTCCTAAACATAAGGCGACTGAGAAAATTGTAGCATTAAATAGATCAAGATTAGCTAGATTAAAAAGAGAACAAGAAGATAAAAAAATTCGAGCAAAAACTACTGCTAAGCTTGTTAGTCCTTTCTCGATAAAAAAAGAAGGAATTCAGTTAATTTTAATAAGTGATTATCATTCGCCTGGAGTTGGTAAAACATCACTTTTAAATCTACTAACAGGAGCGGCGAAAGAAAAAATTGGGCGTTTTACCCCTATTCCGGAAATTGGAATTTATGAGTATAAAAAAATTCGATTTCAGATTGTTGATATGCCTTCTATAATGGATGGTGCTTCTGCTGGTATAGGCAATGGAAAAGAAATAATTTCTCAATTGCGTGCTTGTGATTTAATTTGTTTTTGCATCGATTTGTCACGAGATTTTCAGTCGCAGATGGCATTATTATTAAAAGAACTAAGTCAATCGAATGTAAGGATAAATATACCCCCCCCTCCTATTACGATAGAAAAAACCGGATCAAATAAAATTCAAGTATTTTATTTAACAAATGAAGCAAAAAAAAATATTGATTTAGAACCTTTATCTGATAAAATACGAGAAATTATTCATGAAGGGGGTATTAGAAATGCGATTGTAAAGGTTTTTGGTGAAATTAATCTGAATCAAGTGGTCGATGCTATGAATCCATCTGTAGTATATAAAAAAGTGATAATATTTGGTACTAAAGGTGATTTAGCACTCACAAAAGATTCATTTAAAAATTTGAAAAAGGAATTCAATATTAAATTTCCTCTAATCATCGGAACAAGCGTTCTAAAGGGAGAATTTCCGGAAAATTTTGGAGACATTATTTTAAAATTCCTAAATAAAATTAAAATCTATACTATGCATCAAGGTATAAAAGCTGAAAAACCGCTTATACTAGATGATGATCCAAATCTTCCCACTGTTAAGGATGTAGCATTAAAAATCCATAGAAGCTTTTATGATACCTTTGATTATGCTACTATTATTCGAGAGGGAAGTCGTCAAAAAAGGAAGAAAGTTGGTTTGGATTATGAAATGAAGGATAATGATATTATTGAATTGCATACAAAATAAGCTAATATGTTGATTATTAAATTATAACTTTAAGAGGAAAAGTAATCATCAACATTTGGACTCATTTTCAGTATAGTTTCAATAACTTCAGCAAGTTCATGTTCAGATAATGAATCCTTTTCTATCAATTTATTTGCTAACTTTTTGTATATCTCTGCTCCATTTCCTTTTAATAATTTTAGCTTACTTCCAAATGAATAAAGATTTAGATATGTATTTTTAAAATCTCCCATTTGTGTCGGTTTATCTCCTATATTTTCTAGCGCTTCATTTAATGTACTCCTAATCCTTTCTAAATAATAATTTAATTTAAATTTTGTATCATCTATCTCTTTCTTTAATTTACTTAACTCTTCTTGAAATCGGATATAAGTATCTTCATCTCTTAGTTGGTCTGAAAGTTTAATTACTTCTTCTGCTATATTCACTTTTTTAGGGAGAATTGGTGTATTTTCCATTTTATAAATAAGCATATCTCTTTCCTGTATCACAGCATTGCGCTCTTCTTCTGTTAAATGCTTACTTTTTGCCCAAATAGATTTTAAGGCTAGTTTAGGCTCTATTAAAGAACTTTTACGAAAATCTTTTATATTTTCGACTAATAAAGTAGCAAGTGGTTTATCCAATATCTCAAACGCGTTTCTATCACCATCCCAAGAAAGGAATAATTCTTCATATTTTTGAAGGAGTTTAATCAACTTTGGAATCAATTTATTTACTGATTTTAAATCCTCCTTATCTGTTATTATTACCAGATCCACTTTTAGAAGTGGTATTCCAGTAATTAATACAGAATAATCACCTAATTCTATATTCTTTAATTCTTTAGAACCTTCTAAAATTAGTTCAGAAACAAATGATTTCATCGCTGAAAGAAATGAACTAAACATTTCAGCTTTTTGAGTATCCTCTTCTTGAAAACTCTTATCATAGATTAATAATCCAGTGTGACTTTGGTAAAGAAAGATTGTATATATCATAACTATATTATTTCCATTATATTCTCAAGAGAATTTTGGGATGATCCTTGCTATTTAATGATCTTTTTCAATATCTTTAATGTTTTCTTAATGAATTATATATATTAAAATTGCAGTTTATAATTATTTCTTGATTTTTTTTATTATATTTGGAATTTCAGAGATTTCTTTTTTGTATTCTGAACTCAAATCTGCTATACCTTTTGATATATTTAAAATACTTTCGAATGAATATATTAAATTCTCAAGATAATCAGTAATGTCTCCTTTATATATCATGATTTTATATTCATCTTCTAAAAATTCACTTATTTGCTCAATCGTAAAATTTTTTTCAATTCTAGTATTTAAAATAATCCTCTCCAGATTCAATCGTCCACAATTACAATAAGGTTTATCCTTACAATTACAATTGAATATCTCAGTGGTCCATTTTATAATATAATCAATGAATTCACGGGAAAATTTTCTTCTTTTTTTCACATAATTCGCATCCATCAAAGATAACACACTGGCACTAAAAAAATTGTTGGAGAAATATTTCATATTCTGGTTTTTTGCTAAATCTTTTACAATCTTTTTTGATAAATATACATTTTTAAGGGGCTTTAACTCCAGAACTATATCTGATATTTCGATTTGCTTTAATTTAATCCTATTTATAATCTCAAGGCTTTGGTCTACCGTTAGGAAAGATTTTGAAATTGCCCGTCCTAAATGAGTCGCGGTAAATTTGTTATCTCTGTCAATTATTATTAATTTTAATTTATTTAACTTATCAAGAATCTTGCCCAAGTCATATTCAGAATTAATTAAAAAATTATAAAATATATTAATTTCATTATATTCTACTCCATCATTAAAAGTTGAAATTAAAGCTAATAGTTCTGTTATAGAACGATCTTCATTTGGCTCTAGTTCAAAATCTTTAATCTTCCCATTTAATAAACTAATTGCGATATTTTCTTCTGTTATTTTTGATTTAGGAGAATACACTTTTCCTGGCTCTACTAGAATATACGCAAAACCAAGGTCATGCTTTCCTAACCTTCCAGCTCTTCCGAGCATTTGCTCAAATTCTGCAACTGTTAAAATGTTAATTCCCATTAATAATGACTCGAATATAACTTGCCTTGCTGGGAAATCTACACCTGCCGCTAATGCTGCTGTAGCAACAACCGCAGAGGTTATCTGATTTTGAAATTTTAATTCAATTTCTTTCCTTTCTTCATTTGTAAGTCCAGAATGATAAGCTTCTATAGATATTCCCTTATTCCTTAAAAATTCAGAGATATTTTCACATTTTTTTCTAGAATTTGTGAAGATTATTGATTGTCCTTTAAATCCATGTTCTGATTTTTCATGAAACGCAGAAATAACCAATCTTTTGATATTCTGAAGTTTTGCAGCCTCACTTAAGCATAAAATTAAATGGCGCTCTATTGGTACTGGACGATTTTTATAATTAATTAAATCACATCCTAGCTTATTTGCTAATAATTTTGGTTGTCCTATAGTAGCACTGAGATATAAAAATTGAGCTAATTTACTCACCAATTTCAATCGAGAAATTAATCCATCTAAAATAAATCCTCGTTCAGGATCGATTAATGTCTGAATTTCATCAATGATTATCGTACCTAAAGTACCCATTTTCTCTCTATTTCCACTTCTAAGAATGTAATCGATAGCTTCATATGTAGCTACAATGATATCGGCATCAATTAAATCATCGTAATTATCTTGCTCTGGTTTATCAAGAATAGATTCTCCCACTTTTTTAACAATTTTTAAGTCTAAAGCTTTGTATTTAGTTTCAAACTCTTCTGTCCTTACATTTGCTAATGCTACGATTGGAACTAAATAAAGCATTTTCAATTTCTCATTTAATATCCTTGTAATTCCCGCTAATTCACCAACTAATGTTTTACCAGCAGAAGTTGGAGCCATTATTAGTTGACTCGCATGATGATCAATTAATCCCCGATCTATTGAAATTGCCTGGATTGGTAATAGTTTCCTTATATTCCATTTAAGTAATAGATTTTTGAATTCTTTAGGGATATTTGTGTTTTCAAGAGTATAATTAAGATATTTCTTTTCTATAGAAGGATTCTTTTCAATATCATAAAGAGTAATGTCTTTGTTTTTAGCAGGGTCAAAATCTACTTTAAACGCCTTAATGACTTTTTCCGTACTTTTAAATTTCAAAATCATATGTTTAAAGAAATTTTTAAGTTTTGGACTTAATTTTATAGTATTATATAAACCTAATAATTCAATTTGTTTAGCTACTACATCTAAAGCGCATTCTGAACATATGATAGTATTATTAAGAGATTGAATTTGTTCACTTTTATCAAGTATATTAAATTTTTTATTCTTTATACAAGAGTTACACAAAGTTAAACTTTTTAATTTCTCATCACTAAATTGAAAACTCTTAAGCAAGTTTCTAATAATAAAAAACTGTTCTGCTTCAGTTTGATCAGAAAAAGCTATAAATTTATTTTTATCATTGAGTAAAAACTTTTTTAACAGTTTTGGGTTGAGAAGATTTTTAGATCCGTCTTTTCGGAGCTTTGAAAAATATACTGGACGATTTTTCCCCTTAAGATCTGTTCCAAATATTACTTGACCTCTGAAGAATGGTTTTTTTATGATTGAGAATATATTTTCTTTTTTTTTATAATGTTTAAGATAGAAAAAGTTAATGTCAAATGAATTTGGTTCTTTTGTATCCCTATTTTTATCAAATACAATAATATAATCTTTAGAAGGAGTTGCCAAAAGGAAAACCAGAAATATTATAGATATTATTAAAAACCAAAAACAAAAATTCAGTGATTAAAAACCAAAGACAGCTTTAATTTTATCATATATTGCTTTAATTTCTCGTAGTTTATTCTCATCTCCCTGACTTAAGAAATGTTCTATCCAAGCTGGGAGCCCTCCATCACGTATCCACTGCAAAAAATATTCAACTGCTTGTCTTTCCTCTGCAGACATAATTAATCAACGATAATTTTTATTTTATTTTATGAATAATTTTTTTCTATATTACATTATAAATTATTCTATTTTATACTTTTACAATTAATATCTGAATTTTTGATAAATAAAAAACATAAAATTTAATTGTCTGAAGTAAGAATAAAAACCCCAAATTTGACTGATATTTTTGAAAAGTGGAAACAAAGTGCTATTAGAAAGGATAAAAAAAAATGAAATAACAATTTAGCAAAAAGGGCTTCTGTTTGTTAAAAACATAAGGTTTAATAATTGAATAAAATGACTATAAATCAGTGTAATCTTATATTAAAGATAAATTCTATATTCATAATGAGTTATAAAAATGACAGAAACTAGAAACACCCTAGAAATGGGAATTTTTAATGGATACTACCTCAACGTTATCGTATTATCGACTGCGGCAATTTTTGCAGCTTTCACTTGCATCCTAACGTTTATAGTTCCTTTTACGATACCAACAACCGGGGGCTATATCAACTTAGGAGATATTGGAGTAATGATATCTGGTTTACTTTTTGGACCAATAATAGGTGGTCTAGCGGGGGGTATTGGATCTGCATTTACAGATCTTTTCTTAGCACCTCAATATGCGATTCCAACATTTATTATAAAAGGATTGGAAGGATTTATTGTTGGTTTAATCGCTAACCCTAAACGATTTTATAGTAAATTTAATTTTAGGGATGTATTAGCAGTAATCATTGGAGGCTTATTTATGGTATTTGGTTACTTCTTAACTGAGATCTTACTTTATGGATTTCCAAGTGCTTTATTTGAATTATTCTTTAACGGGGCAATTCAATTCGGATTAGGAGCGCTTGTAGCTTCAATATTTACGATCTTCTCCCGAAAAAATATTATTTCTGCGTTACCTCAAGTTTTTGATAAAATCTTCATTTATGAGGCAGTTAATACTAACTCAAAATAAGTTAGAGCAAGTTTAAAATAACTTTTATTACTTATTTATTATTTTAATTGAAGCATAAGCAGTCAAAATTTGTCCAAAAAATAAAGAATGACTTGCCATACGTCCAGATTTGCAGGTATGGACAATTTTACATTCATAACTTAAGAGACTATCTTTAATTGTAGGTACTTTAGTACGTTTTCCTTCTATTATTTCTAAACCAGCTTTTTTAAATTTATCAACATTTTTCCCAGAATAAGAACCTGTTATATCAATAGTATCAACATTTTCTTCTGTAGGGACATTAATCGTGAATTCTGGAACACCTTCAGTTAATAGTTCAAACGTATAACGAGCTGGTGAAACAGCAATAGTAATTATAGGAATCATCCATAACTCTCCAATTGTTTTCCAAAGTAATGCCATTACATTTAATTTACCATTATTATCCATAGAAACCACATGGGCAGCTTGACTCATAAAATACTCCATATACTCATATGGATTGATCTCTTTCCTGTTTTCTTCCATATATATCACAAATTCCAAAAAATGTTATGCTTTAAAAGGTTCATCGTGGATCACTTTATCAATAGCTTCTATACAAGCTTCATCCCAATCATCATTTGGATCGATATTTTCAGAACAGATAGGACACCAATCATCGGAATAACCTTCATCCCAATCATCTTCTTCCATATCTCCATTTAAAGTACTTCCACAATAAAGACATACGCCATCATCATATCTGTCTAAAATTTCTGAGATTAATTCAACTTTTTTTCTTGAATTCATAATATTGCACTCTTTTTTTTTGAGAAGGTTAATTATATATGCAAAAAGTAGGTATAAAAAGATTTAGATTATTTATATAATATTTCTGGCAGCTTTCGCTAAGAACTCTTCTGCATCTTTTACTATTTTTTCAATTATATTATTAACACTTTCGATTGAATTTATCAATCCTATACTTTGACCTAAAAGTACAGCGCCATCATTTATATCACCATTATAAGTCATTTCATAATGTTTTTGATCCTCTAAAGCCATAGCAGGTGTGATCTGGGCTTCAAGAGCCAATTTTTCATCTTTACTACTAATTGCTCCGTGATGTAGTGAATATTCATTTTTCCACAATCTAATAGGTCCTAAAACCCCTGTAACCCAAACCGTGTCATCAGCTTTTGCAGGGGGTATAATATTTTTATATTTCTCGTGAAATTCGCTTTCCTTTGAAGCTATAAATCTTGAACCCATTGCAATAGCACCTGCTCCCATAGATAGCGCAGCAGCAAGTCCCTCTCCCGATGCAAATCCTCCACATGCAATTATGGGCACATCTGGGTGATTTTGATGAACTTGCTGTAAAAGTACTAAAGAACTAACCTTCTCATATGATTGATGGCCTCCTCCTTCCCATCCCGTTACAACTAGTCCATCAACTCCATTAGATACACATTTATTAGCAAGCCATAAAGCCGGTGCTACATGGAAATGTTTTATCTGTGAACCTGATTCCTTTAATCTCAAGAATGATTTGCTTTGCATCATTTTTGGAGTCCCAGCACTTGTAATTGCATATAAACATTGTTCTCTTAATTTTGGGTTACTTTCTATGAACTTTGGTATGCCACGACATAATCCAGGAGCATCTAGCTGTAACCTCGAAGTTCTTATGTTAAACCCAAATGGTTTATCGGTATGCTCAATAACGTGAAGCATATTTTTTTTCATTTCTTCCATACTATTTTTGCCAAATAGATTAGTATGACTTAAAACTCCAAGGCCTCCCGCTTCAGAAACTGCAATAGTTAGTTCTGTTGTATAAAAAGGGCCCATTGGAGCAGCGACAATGGGATGTTTAATCCCAAACATTTCTGTTATTACTGTTTTTAATCCCAATTTTAACTACACTTACTAATAAGTAATTATCCTATGAATTATATGATTAAGAGTATTAAATATACTTTATTAATCTTTAAATAGAATTTCAAGGCGAAATTTGAGATTTAAAAAAAGTTAGTAAAAAAACAAAAAATATAATGAACAAATAAGATGGTGATTATTGCCTAAATGAATTTTCCTACAAATATTAATAAACTAATCATCGATTTTTCTTGCCCATTTTCACGTTACCATAATAAATCTTACTTAAATTAATCGAGAACCAGATTCTCTAATAATAAAAGAAAGATTTTTGTTTAACATTAGTAGATTAAGCTTATGTTAGATTGTGAAAATCTTAAATAAATTTTAATAATTCCCTCTTATAAAACATTATATTATAGTTTTCACTCAAATTTTTAATTATGCCCGAGATAATTTCTTTAGGTGAATTATTAGTAGAGATTATGAGACCTAATAAAGATGTTCCTCATGGAAAAATTGGTGAAATCTACAAGGGACCTTTTCCATCGGGTGCACCTGCAATATTTATAGATTCTGCAGCTAGAATCTCAAAACCGTTTAAGTATTCTACAGGATTTATTGGAGTGGTAGGAAATGATGAATTTGGACAATCTATTATCACAAAACTAAAATCTGATGGAGTGGATATTTCAAAAATCCGAGTTGATAATGAAAAGTCAACTGGTATAGCTTTTAATCAATATAATTCAGATGGTTCGAGGAAATTCATTTTTGCAGCAGGTGCTGCAGGGGAAACATGTCCTGAGGATGTTGATGAAGATTATTTTGGAAACATAAAAGCACTTCATATTATGGGTAGTTCCCTTTCAATCAGCGAATCATCAAGAGAAGCATGCTATAAAGCAATTGAAGTGGCTAAGAATCAAAATCCTGATGTTTTAATATCATTTGATCCAAATCTTCGACCTGAAATGCTTGATATTAAGACAATCATAAAAATTTCGAAGCCGGTTTTGGAAAATACAACAATATTGCTCCCAAGTGGAGAGGAAGCTGAAATGTTATCAGGAATTAGGAACCCTGAAAAAGCATGTAAGAAGTTACTTTCTCAAGGGATAAAGCATGTAGTATTGAAAGAGGGTAAGAATGGTTGCACAATATATACATCAGGTTTAGCAGATGGAATTAAAATACATGGATTTAAAGTAGATGAGATCGATCCTACCGGTGCAGGAGACTCTTTTGGAGGAGCCTTTGTTGTAGGTTATTTAGCAGGATTGGATCTAAAAATGATTGGAAGGTTATCAAATGCTGTTGGAGCGCTTAAGGTGACTAATTTTGGGCCAATCCCGAGTACTACATACGAGGATGCAATTAATTTAATGGATAATTAATTTTTACTCAAATCAAATGTAATGAAAATACTTTTACATCGACAATTTGGTTATTGTTGATTACGTAATATCTAAAACCAGGTGGTGTAAACTTGAAAGTTGCAGAAATTGGCCCTAATGCTTGCGTTTGAAATACAAATGGTTTATTAACATCGAACCATATTTTCAAATCAAGAGGCTTTTTAAATTCATTGAATTTTTCTCTATAAATAGAAGTATATATTTCACAAGGAACTTCAATATAAAGGGGAAATATCCAAAACCCTAAATTAATCCACTCAGTGTCTTTAGCTTCTTTTAATCTATATTCTTTTAAAGTGTGTGTATGGCCACATATTATTAAATCTACCTTCCTTTTGATAATTTTATCTGATCCGGTAAAAATTTTTAGAAGGGTACCCCAATTATACATGACGGTTTGATACTTTAGATTTAAGATTCGATCTAACCTTCCTGTTCCATCATAATTTTTTAAATTTTCTTCATATAAATCCCACCACTCTAATTCACGATTCGTTATGTTTAGTTTTTTTTTATATTTTTTCCTTTTAGCACGACTCAAGTTAGGGGATACTGGTGGGGTGTGCATAACAACTATAATCCTTTTATCGTGTGATAATCTTATATAGTCCCTTAACAAATCTATTTGATAATCTTTAACTCCTTTGGTACTTGGGCCGCCTTTTAGTAAATCATGCAAATCTGCAATAGATTCGGGGCCAGTATCTAAAAAGATAAAGCTATATTGGTCACCAATATATAGATTATAATTTAGGTTTGGATTAAAGTATCTGAAATAATCTTTCAAATATCGCTCATTAGAATAAAGAGCTGTTAAATAATTAAAAAATTTAATATCATAATATCCTTTTATATCATTACGAGTCATACCAAATATTTTACGAACTTCTCCAAAACGTATCCCATAGTGTTCTCTTCTATAATCATGATTACCAACTATAGTAAAAATTGGGACTAAAATTTCATATTTATTGACGAATTCAGAGTTATTTTCTAAATATGGGGGTTTATTCAATCCTTTATTCAATCCAAGCAGAATATCTAAAACAACAAAGTAATTATTTTTATATTGATAATTCCCTCTGGCGATATTTGTATAATCTACTAAATCCCCTGTCATTAGAATAAAATCTAATTGTTTTTTTCCCGCTTTTTTATTTGCAAACTCTATAAATTTTCTTAATTGATAATTAAAATTGAATTTGCTTATCCTTAACTTTTCAAATTTTTCTTCTTGAAAGCCTTCCCTGAAGTCATAATCTCTTGTCAAAACAATTTGATCAACTTTCTCAACTTTATTTTTCTTATGGCTAACCCTTCGAAGTTTCGCATTTACCTTCTCCTGAACGAAATTTAAGATAAAATCATTTCGTCTGGCAATATGTAAATCGGTAACGTGGATAAAGTTGAAATCTTCCCAATTTTTTTCAAAAATCGCAATACTGTGAAAATTTATTTTATTTTCCATTTGATTTGGTATATCATGGACTATATCAAACAAAATAAATTCTCTTTCAGAATTTTTAATCAAATCTTCTATTTTATTCGGAGACTGAATTTGAAATTTAATCTCAAATAGTGAATTCCTCTCACCAAATACATTTTCTAAATCTAATAAGTTTTGTTTGATATCTGAAATAGTACAATTTTTCTCATCTAAGGGAGTCGTTTTTTTTAGATTTGTCTGCTCCAGATGTAAAATCTCAAGAATTTGAAGAGGAATTAATTCACCTCGTCGTTCTTGAAAAGAGCCTTCACATTTTAACACAGGTTGAATAAAGATATTAAGATGAAAATATTCTAAAATTCTTTCAACTTCCATATGAGGTAAAGCGATAATTAATGCTTCGAAAACTATATTTTTAATTAACCTATTGTTAGAATCTTTGTAATCTCTTAAATTTAATAAGATAGGTTGACCTAAATTTGGTTTTATAATTATTGGAAAATCTCCCTTATCTAATTTCATCATAGTTTTATATTAAATTATGAGTGTAAAATTAACTTATTATTACTTATATGATTTTTTAAGTTAAATTACTTTATTTTTAATAAAAGAAATTAACTAAAATTTAAAAAAGAGGATACGTTCATGGAAAAACTTTATCAACCCGATTTTAGCTCGATCTTTGGCAAAAGATTTTGCAATGCATTTGTTTATGGCCAAATAGATAGCTTGATTTGGCCAATATTCAACGAAATTAAAAGATCACAAAATTTACAAAATTTATTAGCTCTTAAGGATCAAAATGAAAGCCCAAGGTTTTATTATAGAAAAATTAACCTTGAGGATCATAGAGTTGAGTTATATAGTTCAAATATGTCTTACGGATTAATTCAAGCTATGGATTTAGGAAGGAAATATGGAATATGTAATCAAGACGTAATCTCTGTTATAGAATTGAATCCTGGGTTGTATAAAGGGATATTTTCATTTAATTTAAGGAAGGACCACATCTCTGAGCTAGAAGAACTTGAAAAGAAAAACCAAATTGCGGGAATAGTTGTATATCCTTCATTTATCCAAGAAGATCTTACCGATAAGAGCAACATAAACCTAAACGAGCTCTTAGAATATTGTAAAAACAAGGAGTTTTTTGTAAAAATTGATCTAGGTAATATAAATTTACCCGAAAACGATCCTAGTTTTACTAATTATGATAAATTAAAATTATTGTTATCACGAGAATCAGAAATAACTTTTATTTTAAGCGGAATTGATTTCATTGGGAATTTTTTTCCTTATTATGAATTAGTTAAACTTTATCGTAATCTTTGGATTGAGATAGATCCTCGTAGTTTAGGTGGGATGACTCCAAAAAATTTATTTAATAGGTTATTTCAAATTCCGGGATTTATACAAAATACATGGAATAGAATAACCATAGGGAGCGCAACCCCAACTCTAGAAATATCTCAGATGTATCGCGGATTTATTGAATCTTCTGAAGAATTAAAATTTGCGCAGAAAAATCTCTTACGAATCTGGAGTTTCAGAAATCTTAATAGAAATAAATCAGCTATTTTCGCTCCAAAAGAAGATCCGGAAACTTTTTTCCCTACAAAAAAGGTTTCAAAAGTTAAGGTGGTTGAATCTCATGATGAAATTAATATAAATTTTAAAATTACACTAAGGAGTTTTTCAATTACTCAAGTTTTATCTATTACAGAAATAATTAAACAAACTTTTAATAAATTGATGGAAGAATATCCTGAAATGAAGAATGGAATATTACTTATTAGGTCTTATCATACAACGACATCTTTAATTATCAATGAACATGAATTTGGTAATTATTTAGATTTACATTATCAATTTGCTGAACTTTCTAACCAGGATTCGGCTCAGAGTTTGCATACAGTAAATGCAATAGAGAATAGAGCGGACTTTAACCATTTCGATCATTTAATTGCATCTAACTATGGTTCGAAACAAATATTAATACCGATATTTGAAAGACAGTTAGAAATAGGAAGTAGAGAAAATTTTTACATCTTAGTAACCTTTGGTCCACGTTCTATTTCCATGCTTTTTGACTTTAAATTATACAAGGAAATTTAGTTTTTCAAAGGTTTTAATGAGTTCTATAAAATTATCAGGAGAGCATATCCATGTCCTATAAGAGTTAAGTCTTAAGATAATCCTTTTTAAATTTATTTCTTCCTTTAAATAATTAACATTTCCAAAAGAAAGCTCTAAAATGAGGATATTATCGCCCCAGATAAAATTCATAAAAATCGGTAATAAAGTTAATCATATAAAAATTTAACGTATCTTTTATTTGCGAAAAATTCTTCTTAAAAAATGAAGTCAAAAGTTTAAATAGTAAAAATGAGTATATTTTATAAAGAAATGATTCATGATGAATAAGATGACTGATTATTTAAATCAACATCTATTTAAACAAATTAGAGTGAATTGTTTTAAATTCTATAAAATCTAAAAAACCTTAATTCTAATTCTTCTTTTAAATAAATATAAATTAAAACTTTTAATCCAAAAATAAACTGCAAAATGTCAGAACATCTAAAAGATGATGATAAACAGGAAAAAACTGAGAGTAAATCAGAAAAAGATTTAGAGAGAGTAGATAAGGAATTTCTCTCTAAGGCAAAGGATTCAAGAGATTTAATTGACAAGAATTTAAGAACATTTGAAAACAGTATTGAAAATATCTCAGATACAATAAAAAATGGAGAAATAACTGAAGGAGTTGGGGAAGAAACAAAAAGAGTAGAAGAAATTAGTGAAGAAATTAGAATTGCTAAGGAAAAATTTGAAGCTATTCAAAAAAGAGTCGATGATAAAGAAGAATATTTAGCAGCACTCGAAGAAACAATTAAGGCTTTAGAGGATAGATATAATCGTAAGAATGAAGAGATGCAGAATCTTGAACAGAGATTAGAAATTGTAAAAGAAAGTAAAGCAAATTTAGACGAAGAATACAAAGAATTAATAAAAAATAATGAACAATTGGTTAAAACTTATGAAACAAGACAAGTAGATCTCATAGTATTGACTGATAGTGTTAAAGAAAAAGTAACCACTCAAGATGAATTGCGTAACAAAATAACCAAGCTTAATCAGGAAATTAATGAAAAAGCGGATGAAATTGAAAGCCACAAAGAAGAATTAGAAGCCCTAGAAAAGAAGATCAAAAGTCTATCGGCTGAAAATGAAACCCTAAAGGTATCTATTGGTAAAAATAAATTTGAGCTTGAACATACTAATAAAGAAATAGAAGTAAAAGAAGAAGAGAAGAAATTATTAACAGATCAGTTAGCTAAAAAAGAAAGTAGAATAAAGCAAATTGAACAACAAATTGAAGATTATAAACAAGGATTTCCAGAAATGGAAAAACAAAGACAAACTTATGAAGAATTACTTGCAAAATATAAAGTACAACTCTCAGAAAAGCAACAACAAATGATTGACATGGAATCAAAAATGCAGAAATTGAATGATGAGGTTATTTCTATAAATGAACAACTGACAAAAAAGAAGGAACTTATTGAAGCTAGTGATACAAGATTAAATGAAATTAAACGAGATATAGAAACATCTAATACGGAGTATTTAGAAAGAGAAGAACGTCTGAGTTCAATTAAAGAAAAATTAGAAGATATGCAAGAAGAACATGAAAAGCTAATTAGAGCAAAAGAAGTGATAGAAAAAAGTACCAATGATTCTAAGGGAATACTTCAAAAACTAAAAGCAGAATTAGAAAATCAGGAAGAGGAAATTAGAGATAAAGAAAGTAGAATTCATCGTTTAGAATTTTTATCTTTGGTATATAGGTTATCAAAATTCTTTGGTGGTATATTAATCGGTGCTGGCATCTTTATTGTAATTCTTGCTTTACTTGGTTTATCTGGAGCTATCAATTTTAGTGATTTGGATTTATTATTTTTTATAATATTAGTTATTTCTGGTGGACTAGCAATAGGGTCCGGCATATTCCATTTGGAGAAATCCTGAATTTTCCAATTATTATCTTTCTCATTTAAATCAACAAAATTAAATGATAAAAATTGAATGAAATTAAATCCACCGACCTTGTACCAGAAAGAACTCTAAAACTTTATCAAGGTGTTGTATATGGGATTGGTTGTGGAATTGGTGGCTCTATATTTGTTTTATTAGGTACTGGTATAGATATTGCACAATCTGGGGTACTTTTAAGTTTATTACTGGGTGGTTTATTAATTTTTTTTACAGGTCTTAACTACGCAGAATTGTCTACTAGTTTACCGATTGCTGGAGGAGCATATAATTTTACAAAACAAGGAATAGGCGGTTTTTTAGCGTTCATTATTGGATTTTTTTTATGGATTGCAAATACCGCTGCATGTTCTTTTTCAGCACAAATTTTTGCGCTAGTAATTGATGAAATATTTAGAAAGTTCGGCATTTTTATGCCTAACATTGTTATAATTTTAATTACGATACTCCCTATCCTTCTAATAAGTATTGTGTTTTTTAGAACTCAGAAAATTGCTACGAAAACTCTTCTTATTTTAACTTTTATACTTCTTGGGATGTTTGCTCTTTTTATCATATCAGGCTTTTTTATTGCTCAATTTACTAACCCTTTGAACTTTAATCCTAATTATTTAGTAAGTGAAATAAATTTTTTTGGAGTAATCCCAGGATTTCTCCTTCTGTTCATATTTTTTACTTCCATCACATCAAATTTAGCTTATCTAAATGCTGATTTAAAAAATCCTTCAAAAAATATACCAAAAGTAAATATTTATGCAATTTTAATAACTTTATTGATTTATCTCTCCGTAGCATCGGTTGTTCTAATTAATATTGGCACTAATCCCTCTGGTTTAACTGGTAGTACATTATTATTAGCGTATGTCCTTGAAAATGTTCTTGGCCCGTTTGGATTTTATTTTATGGTAATTGCTACAATTATTTCGACATTTATTGCAATTAATGCTGGTTTGGGATCAGCTGTAAGCGTTATAGCTGCTTTAGCTAGGGATCGTTATGTGCCAAAAAGTATTAGAGAAATAAAGAGAAGAGAAGATATGCCAACGATAGCACTTTTCATTACAGCATTCTTATCTATAACCATTTCTATTTTTGCAGGTATTGGTCTTACTGCTGAAACCATAAATTTGATTTATTTCATTGGATTAGCTTTTGTTAATTACGCAGCTGTTAAACTCAGACATAAAAGAAAAGAGTTAGATCGTCCGTTTAAAGCTCCTTTCTTTCCCATTTTACCTCTATTTATTTTTGTATGTTTCTTATTGTTCGCTTTTATTTTAGGGGTAATCTATTCATTTGGAGCGTTGATTCTAGGTCTAATTATTTCTGCTATTGGCTTCACTTATTATTTGTTAACAATTGCTGATAAACCATCAAAAGGTTTGACTCTTGCTGGAATTAAGTTTTTTCTTGTAGTAATTATTGGAATCTTTGTTTACATTATAAATAATTTTTCTGCTGTTGGTTATGACATAATCTTGATTAATAGAATCATAATTGGAATCGCTTTATTTACTTTTGGAACAGTCATTCTTGATTTGATCCCTTTAAGAGAATTGACATATTTTTTTATAAAAAAAATGGACAAAAATAATGTTGCTATTAATTTAGGAAGTGCAAAAATTATTGCATTGAGCAAAAAGCGTATTAGAATTATTCATATAATTAACCTTCTCATCTCATTTATTCAATTTCTTTCGGTAGTAATCATTTTTTATATTTCTTTACTATTCTTGAATAATTACTTATCAATTGACACTTTAACAATCTTAATAGGATCTAGAATAATTTTAATAGAAAGTAATATTGCGAATCTTCTTTTCATAGTAACTATTGGATTTTTTGGGATAATTCTATTCTTTAGCGGGTTTTTATTTTGGCATCGAAATAAAGAATTAAAATCAATAGGGATTTAACATAAAACTACATAGAATTTATGAATTAAATAAATTTTATTACAATACCCAAATTGATGAATATTTCTAAAGTAAATCTCCATGTACATTCAAATTTCTCAGATGGGCGAAATAGTATTGAACAAATTGTAAAGAGAGCTATACAATTAGAAATGGAATTTATATGTATTACAGATCACTTCTCAAATTCTTGGAAGTCGAATACAATTCCAACTCTTAATACTCTTGAAAAAATAGAATTATATCTTAAAAATATTTCCAATTCTAATCGATCCCTTATTGAGAAAAAAGATAAATTGAGAGTGTTAAAGGGTATAGAAATTGATATTAGTAGTGATATTGATTACATTACTAAATTAGTAAATCCAATGAAATTTGACTTAATCTTATTTGAATACCTTGAAAATTTTGAAGGAATTGCATTTATCTCTAATTTAATTGACGATTGGAGATACTTTTTACCTCAAAATAAAACTTTTCCACAATTGGGATTAGCTCATTTTGATCCTAAATTATTTTTTTATAGTAATTTTAATCCTTTAATTCAATTTATGATGGAGTATAATATATTCTATGAGTTCAATTCAAGTTATCCACATTCATACTCTTTAGAATATCAATCTTTTTTTCAAAAGTTAAAAGAAAGAAACATTCAGTTCTCAATAGGTTCTGATAGTCATGAGTTGGAGAGCCTATTAGAAATTGAAACTCCTTTAAGAATGATAGAGCATTATAATCTCCAAGATAATTATCAAATTCTCTTAGAAAAGCTAAAAAAAATTCCTTTAAAATATTAAACTCGTTCATTGATTTATTCTGTTTAGATATTCAATGTAATATTTAAAACTTTTCTCATAGATTATATCTACTAACGTTTCTCCTTCTTTTTTTGGAGAACAAAGTAAGTCTTTCATATAATCTTTACCTAAATTAAAAACTTGTTTCACCGCCATAATTTTTTGTGCTTTACTCATTTTAATTATCTCTGATATGGCTTTATTATTCCTATTTTGCCATTCTTTTAATGCTCTCCAAATTGTTCCCTTCAATACTAAGATGGGTACTTCAATTTCCCGACTTATAAGATTCGATAACTCGTTAATTAATTTTAATTGTTCAGGTCGAATTTGAACCTTAATATAATCTAATTCAAGTGTTGAAATTGCCTTCTTTTCAAAACTCAACGAAAATGTCAAAATTTCCTCAACCTAGTTACTTCAATTAATACTTAGCTGGCAATATATATAAATATTAAATTATTTCGAATGTCCAATAAGATGTATATAAAGGAATTATATAAACCGCATTAAAATTGGTTCTTTATGTTATTAAATTAAATTAAGCAAGTAAAAGAAAAAATTCAACAGCAAATATCTTTTTATTTACAAATAATTTTTTTTATTGTATGGACCTTGAAGAAAAGATTGAACTTGCTTCTAAATGGATTTATGAATCTAAAAATCTAGTTGTGTTTACAGGTGCAGGGATTTCAACTGAAAGTGGCTTGCCAGATTATAGAGGACCTGATGGTGTATGGACAAGAAGAGATAAAGGGTTACCACCTCCAAAATCACCTCCATGGGAGTTAGTTAAACCTAATAACGGTCACTTTGCTTTAGTAGAGTTATTGAAATTAGGGAAGCTTGATTATTTAATATCACAAAATGTAGATGGCCTTCACGCAAAATCTGGTATTCCATTCGATAAACTGAGTGAATTACACGGTAACATGTATTTCATGAAATGTTTAAATTGCGGTAAAAAATTTACTTTTGAAGAAGCAGGTTGGGATAAAAAAAAATGGGGCCCAGGATATAGAACTAACTCTGAAAAAAAAGGGCAACCTAAATGCCAAAATTGTGGTGGTAGATTAATTTCCAGTATCGTAAATTTCGGAGATCCCCTCCCTATGGATGAATTAGATGAAGCAATTCAAAGATCTCAATCAGCAGATGTTTTTTTTGTGATAGGATCATCCTTGGTCGTAACTCCTGCAGCAAATATGCCCGGTATTGCATATAGAAGCGGATCAAAGTTGATAATCTTAAATGCTGGAGAAACACCTTATGATGATGTAGCAGATTTAAGATTTTTTGATCAAATTGGAGATGTATTACCTTCCATTATTAATAAAGTTAAGGAACTAATAGCAGAAAATTAAAAATCAAAATCAATATGGTTTTAATGGCTCAGATAGAAGACAATAAATGGTTGAATATTAAAAATCTTATTTTTAATCAAGGACGGTTATTAGAAAGAAAACTATATTCCTATTTTTTTGAAAAGGGAAGCAAAGAAGGTGTATTAAAAGCATTAAGTGCTTACCAAAATGATGATGGTGGATTTGGAAATGGAATTGAACCTGATATTCTATGTCCTGATAGTAGTGCAATAGGTGCTGAGACAGCATTATATATATTGGATTTGTTGGATTTAAAGGAAGAAAAATTATCGAAAAAATTAATAGATTGGATAATAAATGCGCAAAATAATGAAGGCTTTATCGATCATCCTCCTAAGAATTTGTTTAATTATCCATTTCAACCATGGTGGAAAAACCCGGATGATAAAAGAATTTTGATATTGGCGGCAATTCTTAGAAAATGGGATATAAATAGCCCCAAGTTTTTCAAAAGAGTTAATAGATACTTCTCTAATCTTACTATTCCTGATAAATTCCAGATATATGATTATCCTTTTTTTGTTTATCTAAAGTATTGCGGTGATACTCAAGAAGAGACCGAATTATTCTTCAAACTGTTAGAATATCTCCCAAAAATTATCAAGGAATATAAAAATCATTTTCCATTATTGAGTAGATATTGGTTTTATTTAGCAGATAACGTAAAAGCTAGTGTTTTAAAGGAAGAAGTGAACACCTTTATTACATCTATAGAAAATGATGGTGGAATAAGGAACCCTTTTGAAAATTTGCCTTGGTGGAAACCCATCTTTACATTAGATGGATTGATTTTGATGAAGAAATTTAATTTTTTAGAATAAAACAAGAAAAAGGTAAATATTTTTACTTAAGTTTGCCATATATTTCTTTATTTCTCTCAATCTCTTTCTTGATTTTCTTCCCATCTTTATTGGTGAGAGAGAGATTAATACTTCCATTTCGGCTTAATGAACCAGTAAATACTGGCTCTTCATTAGCATAAACAATAATATTTCGACTAGCATATTCTGGATCGGCTTGAATTATAAGTTTTTGCTTGTATATATCTACATCCAATCCAATTTTTTCGTTTTTACTCTCATTTTTGTTATAATAATCATCTAAGCGTTTTCGTTTTTTTCGTTCGGAGGGATGTATCGGGTTTACGACAATATCCTGACCAAACGAATACATTTCATATTCTAATTCTTTTGAGATATAATTTCTTACCTCTACTACGGGTCTTGCCAAATCTTTATCCCGAAAGCCATGTGGTACTTTTACTGTCATTTTTAATGCTAATACTGTAGATATATCACCATCTTCGATGAATATAATAGTATCTATTATTGATGGAAGCATACCTAATTCAACTTTACCAATAAATCTCTGAACTGCATCAATTGCAGAAGCAGAATGAACAACTCCCACCATTCCAACTCCAGATAATCGAAAATCTGCAAAGATTTGGAAATCTCTCGTAGTTCTAACTTCATCAAAAATAGTAAAATCTGGTCTTACCAATAATAAAATATCTGCTGAATTCTCCAAGCTTCCCTCTAATTTTGTGTATTGGGTAATTTCTGGCTTTACTTGTAGGTCTCTAACACTCTCCAAGGTTTTGACAATTTTATTCTTCTTAGCATAAAAATTTGCTAATGCTGCTGAAAACGTGCTTTTACCAGCACCTGGAGATCCTGAGACTAGTATACCTTCTGCTTTCTCTAATCGATTATGAAGTCTAGAATCAATCGAATAATCATCCAATGTTAAATTAACAAGTGGTCGAACTGCAGTTATTTCTATATCATTAGAAAAGGGTGGTCTAGTTATTACAATCCTAAATTCTCTTAACTGTGCAACAACAGCACCAAATTTCTCAATTTCAATAAATGAGTGAGAATCTTCTCTTACATGTTCTATTATTTCAATTGCAATTTCTTCAATCTTGTGTTTATTCAAAGAATCTTCACTTACTTTCTCTAAATACCATTTCCCAGGAGTCCCCTTTTTAGCATAAGGTGGCAAATCTGGTTTTAAATGAATACTCATAGTTTCATCATCGAAAAAATCTAAAAATTGAAGTGAAAGCGAGGAGATTTCTTGAGGACCTCTTTTTTCTTTCACAGACATTACTTCTACTCCTTCAAAAACTCCTACATCGCCTTGAATTCGGTCTGATGTAATCAAAATTGCCTCATTTTTCTTTGCATCTTCTCGAATTAAAGCATCTAGCTCACCACCAGGTGCCATTTTAATCTCTTCTCTTGTAGGTCTATTACCTATGATACTCAGTTTTATTACTTTTTCATTATGATATTGGCGTAATTTCTTTAAGACATTAAGACCTAGAAAGCCTATTTCACGTTGTATATTTGTACGATATTCCACTTCCGCTACTACAATATTGGGAATAAAAATCTCTGGATAATCACCTAACTCTCCATCCTCGATTAAATCAATGATAAGACCATTAAAAATTACTGAAGTGTCACATACAAATTTATCGGGCATATTCTTCTTCTTTTATATCTACTTTGTTTATAATTTCAAATTTATTTACACTATAATAGATAGGTTTACTTAACCTATCAACTGTAGCAATAATTAAATCCTTACGAGAACTTAACGCAACTCTTGACATTTTATCCAATTCTTTAAGTTCAATAGGATTACCTTCAAAAATAGGATAAATTAAAAATTTAGCGGAATCTTTTTCTACATCCGCCCCTCTCTTAAATACACGAAAATCAATTCCCTCACCATAACCAGCTCTTACTATATAACCTCTTTTTCTTAAATCCATATAAATTATATATTTTTGCCATAAACGGTCATCAAAATTCGAAAAGTAAACCAAAAGATCTTCAAAATTAAATAATTCATTATCCGGACTATTATCAGGGTTTAATAAAAGACGATTTCTCTCAATTAAGAGCAAAACTTCAACTGGTTCTAAAATCAGATATTCCTCATTTTTATCATCTTTCTCAATTGTTCCGATATAAGAATTTTTATAAAATTCCTCTATTGCCTCTTTATTACTAAGTAAAACTTTATCTTTTTTGACAATTCCCTTGTATTGCGCCTTTTCCGTTTTTTCATTTGGTTTTTCAGTCATTTTCTAATATATTATAGCATTTGATAGTTAAAGAATTTAATCGTTTTAATAAGCAAATGGATATATTAAAATAATAGATGAATTAAAGATTCAAATAACAGCTATTGTTTGAGATATATTTTATTTTACTCTTCCCTTAATGATAAAATCTACCAAGGTTCCTAACTTTCTCACATTTCCATATATTTTGGGTGCTCTTTCTTCCAAATATTCTTTAAAAACCTCCCAATTTCGTTTATTCACGTCAGGAGCTTCATTTAACAATCTTTTAACTTCATCAAAATCACTAGTAAAAATTAAGCAATTATTAGTTTTATTTCCATCATCACTTAAGAGATATAAGTAATAATCTTCTAAATCCCACGGATTCAATACATTTGGTGGTTTATTTCCATCTCCAGCTTTTTTACCTCTAAGTAAACGTGTATCAACCATAGTAGGCAGTACCATATTGAAATTGATATTTTCTTTTTTATATTCCATTGCTAATGATTCTTGCAATCCAACAACTGCATATTTACTGGCTGTATACGCAGCGAATTTTGGCATCGGATTAGTGAATGCTGCACTTCCAGTTATTATAAACCTTGATTTATCACTTTTTTCATCAGCTTTCATATAAGGATAAGCAGCTTTAAAAGTAAAAAATACTCCTGAAACATTTGTGTTAATAATTTCAATGAATTTCTCACTATCAAATTCATGGCTTGTCCACATACGAGAATAACCCGCATTAGCAATAATTCCATTAAACATCCCCAATTCTTCATAGAGAATTTTAAATGCTTTTTCTACCTGATCATATATCATGACATTTGCGGTGACAATCGTCAGTTTAATATCTTTATTAACATTTTCTATTTCACTTTTAGTGTGTTCTAATTCATCAAGAGATCTCGCCATTAATCCAAGATTAGCACCTTCCCTTGCACAAGCTAAGGCAATAGCCTTCCCTATACCTCTACCCGCGCCAGTAATGACCACGTTCTTACCTTTTAATAGCATAAATAAAAACAAAACGTATTAAAATATAAGATTTTCTATAGAACTTTTATATAATTGCTTTCAAATCTTTAAAGTTAATTTAGAATGCATTCCTTTTTAAAAAATAATGGATGATCTATATCAAAAGGTTTATGATAAACTAAAAGACTCTTCTAAAACTGTTTTCATGGGCATCGGGGAGGAAAAATTAACAGATGACGCAATTGGACCTTATATAATAGGTGAATTGCTAGATTACTCGGATCCTAAGCATCTATTTATAAATGCAGGAACAGATCCTATGGCACGTATTGATGATATTATCAATTTTGAAGCTTCACATCTAGTTATTTTTGATACATGCTCATTAAATAAAGAACCTGGAACAATCGCGATTATTGAGCGAGAAAATATTGCAGAATATGTACCAATTTCTTCTCATACTATTCCTATTCATATTGTGATTGATCTAATTATCCAGAAACTCCCAGATATTGAAATATTTATGATTGGTTTTGTCCCTGAGAGTCTTGATGGATTTAAAGAATTGACAATTCATGAAAAAAGAAGAGATGCACTACTCGAGATGGAAGACAATATCGAAATTCCTTTCTTCCAAATCAATTTATCTGAAACAATCAAAAAAGCAGCAGATCATGTTATTAGTATTATAAAAAAATTAATTACAACTCTTTCATAACTCTTTTTTTGATTTATAGCTATTATTAAAATAATCTACGATTATATTGATAGTTTTTATTATTATTTTTTTTTGATTTTCTCCAACCTGCTTTTTCATATCTTCAAGGAATTTAATAACGTTATCAGCATCTCTCACCTTACGGATATGATCAGAACCCTTTTTATTTAACGACCCTCCCCACGCCATATTGCTTATCACAATGAATTATTATTTATTTGGGCTCTCTAATAACTTCTTAAATGGGCGTAAAAATTCTTGTTTAAGATCCATTCTATTCCTCACTTTATCAATTTTCATTAAAGGAATGAGTTTCTCGTTTAATTTCTTAGCGCGCTCATCATTTTGAGGAAATGTATTATAAACTCCATGACTTTCATAATATTCATGATCTGCTAAAAATACAAAACGGTTTCTTCCGTAAACATCGTCTCTAAATACTTTCATGGCGGCTTCTCCCAAAAATGTCCTTGGTTTAATAAAATTTGCTAAAGAATATTCAACCGCTAATTTTCCAAAATTATATAGTAATCCATCGATCTCCTCAGATGTCCCAAATTCATCCGTTATAAACCCCAAAAAATTTGAATCTTGATACTCAACATGGGCTTGCAAAATTTCTCTAAGATTTGGAATTTGACTTAGCGGTCCTGAAATTATGTAACCAAGCTGTTTATCAATAATTGTAGGGGTATGATTGTTGAAAAAAGCTCGATCATATACTAATTTCCATCGTGAAGATAAAAATCTATCTTGAATATTTCCCGCAAATATTAAAATATCTGCTAGCATAACTTTCTTGGTCCAAAAATCTGTAAATTCATCTTTATCTTTATATATACATTCATGATTGTAACCACATTTAGTGCATCCAATACACGGACCTACTATATCAATCTCATTAATGTTAATAAGTTCAATATTATCTAAAAATGATTTTTTAAAAGTATTTACCATTCGTCCCAAGTTAGTTAAATTATTCGTATCTTCAGATAAAACTAATACCTTTTTTCCCCTAGTGTCAATCTTATCAGATTCGTTAACTAATTGTTTAGGTTCATAATGAAATTCTCTATTTGTTAACGATTGATGATATATAGAGGTAGGTTGATTAGTATTAATCATGTTAATAAACTTTTCAAAGAAAAAAAGCCAATTTTTTCTTCTATCTGGATATAGCAAATCCCAACTATCTGCTGCAAAAAATCCAAAATATTTCATTTTAAGATCATCGCATATCCCATGAATATAATTTTGAGCAGTATGGTCATAAAAATGAATAGATGTGGAAAGAACTGTAGTATATTTCCCATTGAATAATTCTTCAAATCCTCGGTCAAATATTAATTCAATAAATCGTTTGTACTGAGAGCAAACTAACATTACATAAACGGGGAAACCCCAAACTATTCCATCTGCATTTTTTAATTCCTGAATAACTTCTAACAATTTTTCTTGTTTGGTTTCTAATTTATTAATCATTTGAGCAACATTTAATATGACATATTCATGTTCAGGATGCTTCTTTTTAATATACAAAATATATTGCATTGTTACACTTTCATTACCTTTAGGGCTTCCATTTAAGATGACAAATTTCATAATTAAGAAAATCGATATTTATTTGAGATATATTATATTACAGTAAATACTATTTAAGATTTTAAGGTTAATTTTTGACACTTTCATAAATCTGATTTATCAGATTTAAAATAAAAAAGTTTTAATATAAAAATCCGCTATAATCTTTTTGAATATGATAATTTTGTTAATAATAATGAGGTAATTAATAATTTGACCCTGAAAATTTATGAATATAACGAACTTGAAGGCAACGTACTTAAGGTAAAGAAAGAATTTAAGAAGAAAGGTAAGGAATATGGTATCTTTACCATATCTAAAGAAGAAGTGAAGGTTTTAATGGATGGAATTGAACTTATGTCTTCTTCATACAATATTTCTCCAAAATTCAGTGAGAAATTAGAGCGATATCTTCATCCTCGATTTAATGAAATATTAGGTATCGTCTCTATGAGCAAAACGATGTCTGATCAGATTAGTATAGAAATGGCAAAAGAAAATCAGAAAGAATTATTATCCGGATTTAGTTTACCCTCCGTTTCAGCAAAATTGAAACTGGGAAAAGTGGATGTTGATCAGTTACTAAAAAAAATAAAAGATATGAAAACTGTAAAATTTAAAGAATAAGATGAAATAAATATATTTTTATTATTCTTTTTCTTCCCGATTTAATCTTTTTTAATAATATGTTGGATATTTATATGAGCTTTTAGGCTTCAATACCCTCTAAAGATTTAAAAATAGCTGATTTCACATCTTCTTTAAAGATTCTCTGAGAACTACTTTTGTTCAAAAGCTCATATAGGAGTAATTAATGCTATAAAATTAAAAAAAAGTTAAGCTTTCGAATTATTACATAAAGGTATAAAAAATAAAAAATAAAAATCTACTTAAAACTATTTCCCTCCTGCTTGGGTCGCCATAACTGTAATTACATCCTTTTTTGGATGAATTCCAATTTTTGCAAATTTTAAGTCATCAGGTAAAACCTTTCCTTTAAATATGAATTGGATAGCTAAAATGGGATTTAACTTATACTCTCTTTGAACTGATTTCTTAATTTCTGCTATTGATTGATTAGGATCCACTTCAATTAATTTAATGGCTTGGTCTGGAGGTACTCCTGTAAGTCTAAATCTATATTGAGTCAACTTTTATCACTTACATAATTGTTTACATATATATTGCACAAAATTTTACTTAAATTCTCTGGTATTTTTTTATAGACTATAGTATATTGGTAACTATAATTAATCACAATTAATTCTTCATAATCGAATATCTGATTTTAAAATTTGAACGGTTCGGGGGGAGATCCTGGAGATCCTGGAGGTATTGGGGGTCTAAAAGGTTCTGGTTGAGGTAATGGTTTTATTGGAATTTTACCCATCCTTTCTTCGATATAAGAGAGTCTCTTTTCTATTCTATCTAGTCTCCTCTCCATTTGATTTATCCGTTCTATCAAATTTGGGTTTTCTATTGACATTTTTCTCCATTAATTTATTTTAGTAATTCAAATTTAAGTTAATATAAAATTAAAAAATTGAGTTTTGTTATCACTCGAATATTATGTTAATGCTTAGAAATATATATTTAACTCAATTGATTTTTGATTCAATAATTAATTATAAATTGAAAATCTAACATTTATACACCACTTTTATAGAGATATACTAAATTCAAGGTAAGTTGTATTTCAAATAAAATTTGGTTTTAGTATAACGAAAAAGTATATCTTTATATAATTGGACTAATATTTTTTTGATATGGAAAGTTGGAATATTTCAAATAAGTTGAAGAATGATCTGTTAAAGAAAGCGAGTAATATTGAGGATAATAGTAGAAGAATATTATTTATTCTTCGAAACTTAGGCCCTCAGAGATTTACTAATTTAATTAAATTTTCCAATCTAAGTAGGTCTACAGTTTCCAAATATCTAAATTTTCACACTAAAAATAAAAACGTGGAACAAAGATTAATTACAGATGGTCAAAGTAACAAAAAGTATCGTTGTTATGTTATTACTGAAAAAGGAATGGAAAAACTTGGAGAAGAACCTTTAAGATTAAAAGATGAGTTATACTTAATCAATGAGTTAAAAGAGAATGTCAGGAAGCTTGAGAATTTAATAGATTTTTACAAAGAGATAAGTGTGGAAGATCCCTTTATAATTCATATTATTAGAATTATCTCAAAAATAGGAGATAATTTTTTTAAATTGCAGCAGGACAGAGATTTATATCTCTCGCTTTTTTATATTTTTTACAATTCCATCCTTGGACAAGGTGCTTTCGCAAGAAAATATTGGCATCTTGATGATTCAAGTTCTGATCAGTTTAAAGGTTATAAGCTTAATTTAGATCAATTCTGTGAGGTGTATAAAGTTGCAATTGAGGCAATTAATTATTTAGCGCGATTTAAACTACTTAAAAGTGAATTTGGATTTTATTTAATTAAACGTGAAAATAATGATTTTTACTTTCATGAAGAAGATTTGCTTGGAACAACAACTTTAAGACTTATTAAGGATAGATTAATTGATGAGATCATTAATTTACAGGAAGGAATTTACGAAATGATATATGATTTGGATATAATGTCTCATGAAATAGCCGACCAATTAAAGGAGATGGGGTTAATCTGGGACGCTATTAAAGATCAATTTCAATTATTAATTTTAAATTTAATTGTAAAAAGTGCTATAGAAATGGGTTTTCTTGACATTGAGAGAGAAAAGTTAATGGAAGGAGTTGCACAATCAAAAATGTTAACATTTTCAGAAGAAGGGGTAATTTTAAAAGAAATTATTCTAAATGGGGCAAAATCTGAAATAAATTTAAACATTCTTACTTTAATTGAATGATTGCTTTTTTTGAAATCTATCAGACTGTTTAATTTTAAAAACAAAAAAAACCGTTATTTTAAACACCAAAATTTAATAATAATTGGATAAAAAATCCCGGATTCATTAAATCATATATTAATTCAATTTTGAAATGCCAGTAAATCCCCCAAAATCAAATGAATTTATTATAAATAACTATATCACCTTAAAATTAGAAGGTGGGAAAACAGTAATTTACGTAAACAATAGACCTTTTAGACAGTGTATGTATTTATTGATAAATATTCCTACGGATCGTATTAGAGAATATGATCAGATTAGATCAATCGATGAAGCGGCTACATATCTCAATCGAAAAATGGAGAGAAATCATAATTTAATTCCACCTCAAACTGAGTTTTGGGGACATTGCTCTAATTTACAAGCTTGGGCTGATAATGATTACGATACTCGAATTCTTCATCGCAATTTAGCATTTCCTTTATTAAAGGCTCTTTCGGATGTAGGAGATCCCTTAGCTATAAAAAAGTTTAAAGAGGAAATTGCTTTAAGATATGCGACTGGCCATCCAACTGTTGTAAGATTTTTAACTCAAAATGGGTATTTAAACTACTTAACTGAGGAAGAATTTGAAAGTATGCTCATCGATCTTGATTTCCCTAGTGTTGATGAATATGTGAGAAAAGTAAACGCTTATTTAAATGATTATACTAATCCTGAATCTGTAAAACAAACCAAATCATCAACCGCTAAGTTCCTTCAAGATTTTCGATTTTCATACAAATATTTGCTGTTAATAAAAGCGATGGAAAAAATTCCTAATAACTTAAAACATAAATATGTTGAAATTGTGTATGAGAAGTACAAAAAAAATCGTAATTTTCCATTGCTGAAATTTTTAGATAAAACTCAAATCAATTATGAAAATTTGGCTATAAAAACAGTTAATTTTCAAAATAAAGTTATTGGACTTTTATTAAATAATAGACTAAATTTACGCAATTGTATGATTGATGATATTACTAAAATTAGAAATTTAGATGATTTATCAAAAGAAATCGAGGAAATTGATTTAAGTTATAATAGAATTACTAAAATCGATGGAATTGATCAGCTCGAAAATTTGAAAAAATTAGATTTAAAAAATAATTATATCTCAAAGATTGAAGGGATAGAAAAGCTAAATAAATTAGAATTATTAGACCTTTCAGGAAATATTAATATAACTGAAATACCCGAAATCTTAAATGATTTAGAATCTCTAAAATTAGTTAAGTTAACTCAATGTAAAATTAATAAATTTAGTGAATCAGTGTCAAAGTTTTTTTGGATGGGACAAAATTTTCGATATTATACAAACTATACACCTGAAGATATTACCTATTATGAAAAGACTCATAGCTCCAAAGCCTGTATAAATACTAAACTGTACAAGAATTTTGTTAAATGGCTTTTTAAATTACGTAATTTAATGAAAAAACACAATTTTTCTTATGAAGATATCAACACTTATGAAAATAAAAATAGTATTAATGCAGTATGGTCGGGAAATCCTACAAGAAATTTTTTAAGGTTTCTTGAGGATAAAAAGCAGTTAAGAATTACTTATTTTTTAGGAAATAATCCGTAAGAGTTTATCAGGAAAAATCGAGCATTTTTTGTATTGGTTTGTACGCTCTTTTTGCTATATCTGGAGCTACTTTTATTTCAAAGTTTTTATCCTCAGGATTTTCCAAGAGATATTTAATCAATTCTAAATTGTGTTTTTTCATATTGTAGCAGATAAGCTTTTCCTTAGCTAATATGAATTGTTTTTTTGGAAAATCAATCCTCATTCTCTCTAATAATCCAATTTCCGTTCCGATGATAAAACTATTTTCCTGATGTGGACTTCTTTTAACATAATTATACATTTGAGCAGTTGACCCAACAAAATCTGCTAAATTTCTTACTTCTCTTTTACATTCTGGATGAACTAGAAGTTTTGCTTTAGGATATTCCATCTTAATGTTTTCGATATCCTCAACCGTTATTTGTGAATGAACATAGCAATTACCGTTAGGAGGCATTTTTATTGTTTTTATTCCAGATTTTTGTTCAGCATAATCTGCTAAATGGGCATCAGGACCAAACAAAACTTGATCTGTTCCTAAAGTTTTACTCATTTTTTCTACTATTCGAACTGCATTCGATGATGTACAACATATATCTGACTCCGCTTTCACAGCAGCAGTGGAATTAACATATACAATTGCAGGAATTCCTGGGTATTTTTCTTTATATTCTTTAACCATTTCTGCCGTTAAATATGCAGCCATAGGACAGCATGATTCATAATTTGGGATCAAAATATGTTTATCTTGATTTAGAATAGATGCTGTTTCTGCCATAAAATCAACACCAGCAAAAATTATATATTGGGTATTAACTTTTTCTTTTGCAAGCCTAGATAACCCTAAGGAATCTCCAAGATAATCTGCAACTTCTTGGATTTGAATTGGTTGATAATAATGCGCTAATATGGTAATATCCTTATTCCTTTTCAATTTAATAATTTCTTTTTGAAGTATAATTTCAGACATAAAATTCAAATTGATCAATTATATTAACTTATATTTTTCTGCAATCTCCAAAAATGCAGAAGTAAAATGATTAATTTGTTCCCATGTAAGTCCAAAAGTGTTAAATTTTAATTCTTTTGAGATACCTGGGGAAAAGCCTATTATCCCGCGTTCTTTAAATTCATCTCGTATAAAAAAACCCTTTCTGGGGTGTCTCTCTGCTATTTCTGCAAAACAATCTGTTTTTATATTAGTAAGAGGGTGAATCTTTGGTTGCTTTCCTAATACGGTTATACCCTTAACATTTTTGATATGTTGTATCACATGGTTAACTTTCCTTGATTCTTCTTCAACCATTTCTTTTTGGGTTCTTTTAACAATCGAAGGAAAACTTGCCATCATTGTTATTAAAGGAGCACCATAAACCGGTGGGCATCCCAATAAGGTACAAATCTTATTTGGAAACGATTTTGATGACAAATTTCCTTGAATCTCTGAATTAACCATAATAACATCAAAGAAATCATCTTTGAATCCAAGAAGTCCGATTGGACCGGAAGCTGCCATCGATTTGTGCCCACTGCAAGAAATGAAATCAACGTTATTTGTTTTACAATCTATTGGTAAAATTCCTGCAGAATAGGCTGCATTTAGCATATATGGAACATCAAATTTTTCACAAATTTCACCAATAGGTTTAGGATCATTAAAATTGCCATACTTATAATCCACATGAGTTAAAATTACTAATAAGGGTTTCTCATTCTCTTCTTTAATTACGTTCTTTATTACATTCTCATATTCTTGGGGATCAATTTCAAAATCTGGAAATCCTTTATTCGGAATTTCTTGTATTTTTAAATTGTTTATCTCAGCTGCTAAATATGTGGTATAATGAGCAAGACTATCAATTATAACTGTTTTTCTTTTAGGAAATTTTTTTCCTAATGATTGCATAACTATTCTTTTTGAATCTCTTGCTGCGGCAGTGGGAATTATATTATCTATGTTTAAAAATGTTGCTACGTCTTTTAAAAAATCGACTACTGGAGGGTTTTCTATTTGATCTATCCTTCCTTTTAAGCAATTATCACATAAACTATATCCATCTCCATAAGAAATTAAAGCTTTATATGCTTCAGGTGTTAAAATACCTCCTCTTTGAAGAGGATGGATGTTAATATATTCTTCATTGACCGATCGAGTTAAGTGACTATACTTTTCTACAAGTTCCTTATTATAAGAGAAATTTCCCATTTTTTTTAGGATAATGCGACTTATTCTATTAGAATTAGTTAATACAATTATATAAAAATAGTTTACACTTTCAAAAAGTTAAAAAATCTTTTAGAATTCTTTACATCTTAAAAATTGTTTAATATTGATAATAATGAGTGAAAATTTACAATTTATTTATAAAGAGGAATTTTGGTATGTCAGTGCCTTTATAAATTCAGCTATTTTTAATGCATTTGCTAAAAGTAAGGAAATTGAGTCGCTTATATTAAATAAGTTAAAAAGTTTAATAGAAAATGATATCTATAGAAAGGAACTTAGAAAAGATATTTTAGATATTACAAAAAATATTACTCTTCAATGCAAATGGGTACCATATATAGAAAATTTTCCTTATAAAGATGAAAATTCAGAGAGACAATTCGATACTATAGGATATTTTCAGTTTGACGTAGAGTATTTCAAAGATAATCCCGTTCGAAAAGAAAACCTAAATCCAATGTTAATTCAACAAGTACCATATATTCTACTAACTATTTTAAAAGATTTTGCTGATAAAGAAGAAAATGAGGGTTTATTTTTAGATATTGAAAGTCCTATATTTATCTTTGTTACATCCAATAGAACATTACCTTCCGAGATTGTATGGAATCCCGCTAATATAGAAAAATACAAGAAAATCATAAGTTATTGGACAGAAATATATTCAGGACAATGGGATGATTATTCTGAAACTCTTTTTAATAAAAGAATTGAAAATAATTTATCTAACCGTCTTTCAGAATTGCATTATATTAGAAGGAATTCAGGATTTATATATATGGCAAACGAAAATTATAAAAATTTCTTTGAATCATATATGAAGCCATTCGTCTTAGATCCAACCCCAAAAATGAGAGCTGTATTATTCGCTTTGAGATCAATAAACGAATCGTTAGATCTGTTATTCTTAAAAACCCAATCAGAATTGTTTCAAGATTTAACCACAATTGAGAAAAAAATCAAAAATCTTAGATTATTAAGAGGTTTAATTCAAACAAATTTGAGCATAATCTATAATGAATTAGATTACAATAGAAGACAACATTATACAAGCATCTTGAAATATCTTTTAAATGAGTTTGAGATTGAAGATATCGTAAATCGAATAAACCAAAAATTTGATACTATCTATGCTGCGATTCAAGACCTATACCACAAAAAAAGCGAGGAAAATCAAGAAAGAACGGAGAGAGGTTTAAATTTATTGAATTTATTATTTGGTGCGGGTATATTAGCTGATTTGGCTGGAGTGATTATGATCGCCTTAAATTTACAAGAAGGCGGGTTATTTTCAAATTTGTTAAACGGATTTATATCATTAGTGATAATTGGTATCTTGTTTACAACGATATTTTATTACATTTATGTTAGGGTTCAATCAACTAAGTTAGATATTAGTCACGTAGTAGATGCAGTAATCGAAGATAATTATGGAAACGTGGTTTTAATTAAACGAAGATTTCCACCATTCCAAAATTATTATGCATTGCCTGGAGGCGCAATTGAAAAGGGAGAAAGCCCAAAAAAAGCTTTAATACGAGAAATTTATGAGGAAACTAACTTAAAAGTAAAAATCGAAAGAAAAATTAATGTCTATAAAAAAGAGGGAAGAGATCCAAGAGGAAACATTCATTCAACTGCTTATAAATGTAGTATTATTGGCGATTCAAGTTCTTTAAAGAGTGGAGATGATGCAAAAGAGGTTATATTAATCCATAAAAGTAAATTAAAAAATTATAAGCTAGCTTTCGATCATAAGGATATGATTAAAGATGCTAATTTAATTGAATAAGATACTTTCTTTCTTTTTCTTTTCAAAATCTTCTTATACTTTATCGTATTTTTCAAATGCAGAATTGAATTTATAGGTGTTTAGATATAACGATTATAATGCCCTGTCCTAGGACTGGAAAGATACCAAAGATACATGAAACTGCGTATATTGCCCCAACCGCCGTAATAATTGGGGATGTGATAATTGGTGAGAGAAGTAATATATGGTTTGGAGCAGTATTAAGAGGCGATTTTGGTTCTATTGAAATAGGTAAAAATACAAGCATTCAAGAAAATACAACAATTCATATGGAAGCTGGTACTTTTGTAAAAATTGGAGATAATTGTATTATTGGTCATCACGCAATGATTCATGGTCCTTGTACTATTGGAAACGGATGCTTAATCGGTATCGGATCAAATATATTACATCGATCGACTCTGGGAGATGGAGTAACTGTTGGCGCAGGAGCTGTTGTTTTAGGTAAGGAATTTCCTTCAAGATGCCTGGTAGTAGGCATTCCCGCTGATTTAAAGAAATCTCTTCCTCAAAAAGGAAAAATGGAAGGAGAAAAAACATCAGAGATGTACGCTGAAAACGGAAAATTATATAAAGATTTTTTTAGTAAAAATCCAGAATTTTTCTAACTTTTATTTTTTTCTTTTGAATAAAAAAGTTTAATTTTTCATAAATAGTACCTTGGTGTTATATATTTTTAATATAAATAGAAGTGCAGTGATAATAACTCTAAAATATTTATATATTTAAAACTACTTAGATATAAATATATACTATAATTCAGAAATCAAATTGTATTGGTGAAAAATCATGAATTTTTTTAAAAGCTTTTTAATAACAATTTTAGTTTATTTAGGATTAAACACCGTATTTGTCTTAACTGCCGTATACACTACAACTGGATTTCCAACTTCAGATGTCTTACTAATTGTAGCCTTAATATTTGCGCCATCATCTTTTTTTCCTGCTGAAGTTTGGGCTACAAATGGAATTGTCCAATTAATAAATACCACAAATTTTGTAACCGATTTCATGGTTTTCATAGGAGCTATAGTTCCCCCTTTAGTTGCTATTATTCTCGCTTCATTTCTTGCTGAAAGTCCTAAAGAAAGTGTAGCAGCATGGGGTTTTACAGTGATTATATCATGTATTATATATGCTATACTATATGCTATTGGGCAGACTTACTCTACTATTCTTAATATAAGCTGGGTTGCCGATATGATATCGTATGGTGCATTCGGAACCATTTTGGTTGTGCTTATAGGAGGAGTTGCTAATTTCTTTTTCTATGGATGCATCGCATTTTTAATTTCAAGGAAAGGATTATAAATTAAATATATATCTTTTTTTTCTCTCATTTTTTTCTTATTTTGAGCATATACAATTATCACTTTTTACTACATCAATAATATTGAAACTAATGTCTAATAAATTAACCATTAGTAGTTTATTCTCTAAATTAGGTAGCGCAAGTGTTGTTTTAATAACTTCCAAAGCTTGCAAAGTTCCTAAAATGCCTGGGGTGACTCCAATTACTGGTAGTGGACCTTCCATAGAATTATCTGTTACCGGTGGTGAAAATATACACTGATAACAGGCTGTTTTTTTTGGTTTGATGGTAATTATTTGACCAAAAAAATCCTTAATCCCTGCAATTACACAATTTAAATTGTGCTTTATAGCCGTCTGATTTACTAAAAATTTTGTGGCAAAATTATCGCTACAGTCAACAATAAAATCTTGTTTATTGATATATTTATCTATAGTTTCATATGATATCAAATCTTTATAAACATTAACCTCCACATCAGAATTTAATTTGGAAAGAACACTTTTAGCAGCTGTTACTTTTTCCATCCCAATTTGAGTTTCATTATACAAGATTTGTCGTTGAAGATTTGAAAGTGAGACGGTGTCATTATCTATTATAGTTAATTCCTTAATTCCCGCCGCAACTAGATAATAAGCAAAAGGAGACCCTAACCCTCCAGCCCCTATTTGTAAGACTCTTACCTTTGATATTTTTTTCTGCCCTTCCTCTCCTATAGAAGGAGATAATATCTGGCGTGAATACCTTTCTTTCTCTCTTTCATCCAAATTTTATCCACTTTCTTATATTGAATTAATATTTTTAATAAACTCTTCTATTTCAATTAATACTAACCCTAAATCTATATTAATTTCAATTAGAGTTGCTAAGATAATTTCCTCATTTAATGTGAAAATGATTAATTGGTACTCCTCAAATTCAGCCGTTATATTCAGAATTTTATCATTAATTGTTGCTGAGGCTGCTTCCATTGAGCCAAAAAGAGTTGCTACCATAGCTCCAAATTTTCTTTCATCAAAGTCTCTAGGTAATCGAGAGTTCATTATTAAACCATTTTTATTGATTAATGCACTCCCAATTAATCCGCTTACTGCTTCAAGCTTTTCTAACTTTTTATTAAACAACTCGTTGCTTATATAGATCACTCTTTAAATTACTGATTATATCAATTTAAGTTTATTAGGATATTACAAATTAAGAGAGATTTGTATAAAAAATAAACTGTTTTAACTTGAATAAACTAATTTAATAAATCAGGGATAATATATCTTATCTGGCAAAACCTTTATTTCCATTAAATGCTGGAAATCTATTTCTCCATCCCGGCTGTCTTAACTTTGCAGTTTTACCAAAACCACAAAATGAGCAGAATCTTTTTTGCCTATGATAACTATGTCTACCACATCTTCTACAAGTCTTATGACTAGCGGCTTTATTCTTTTTTCCCTTACTTGGAGTTCCTTTTCCCATAAAATCACCTTAGTTAAATTTACCCTTCCTCGTATTCTTCTCTATACATTAGTTTATCATGAATTTCTTCATCTTCTTCTTCTTCAGCTAATACAATTTTTTCTCTATCTTGGCCAATAAATATTACTGATGCTCCTCTGATCATAACTGTACCTAAATCTTTACTTCTCTTTCCACCTCGACCAAAATAAATTTCTTTTGCATCATCCACTATTAAATTCATATAGTTATCAAATCTGACTAATCGACCAGTTAAATATGTATTCCAAATCTTTAACTTTATACGAACTTCTGGTTTAAGAATTGCTTTACTTAGTGTTCTTGAAATCGTTTGCTGACTCATTTTGAAATCACTCTAAATTCGAATCGAATATAATACTGAATGAAGAAAAATATAAATATTTTTTTAAATTGCAAAGGATTTAATTCTACTGTAAAAGTTTTTTCTAAGATTCTATTATGAAAAAAATCGGGATATTTGACGCTGGTGTAGAGACACCAGAAGAGATCATTATGGCCGCAGGATTTACTCCTTATAGGTTATTTGGTGACCCAAATATAGAACCTGACAAAGCAAATGAACATATTCCCCCCACTCATTGTCTTTGGACACGAAACTTGCTTGAACAAGCGATTAGTGGGCTTGATCCAGATATAGTTGGTTTAATTGCCACTCATGGATGTGATAGGACAAATAGAGAGTTTGATATTTGGTTTGAATGTGTAAATTTTGAGTTTATGTTTTTTTTAAATTCACCAAGAAAACGAGATAAGTTATCGTTAGAATTTTTTATTGATGATTTAAAAGAATTAATCACACAACTAGAAGCAAAATTTAAAGTTAAAATAACTAATGAAAAGATTGCTCAAGCTATTGTGAAAATGAATAATATACGAATTTTACTAAAAAAG
>RDOE01000087.1 GCA_011364975.1 Promethearchaeota archaeon
TGGTTTAGATGTATCTGAATTGGCAAATCTCCTGAATAGTCCAATAAAAAAAAATTCTTCTATGACTGAAGCAAATATATCCGCTCAAATTAAAAAGTTGGAGGAGGCGGGTTTAATTTATTGTGATTATTGCTCTGGACAACATGGAGTTCGTAAAATTAGTAAATTAAATTTAACAGAATTAATCTTAAAGTTTTAATACTAATTTTATCCTTTTTTTTACTATTAAAAAAAATCCTAGAATTTTTTAGTATGGAATGTTACATAAAATGAGAGATTAACGTATTTTTAATAGTTTCGAAATGTCCTAAATTTACTCTCAGAAGGTCTTCAAGCGTCTCAGTCAACCCAATGGTTTCAATTTTTTCAGTTATTTTAAAATATGGACTAGTTTTTAGTTCTTTAACTAAATTTTTATTACTCTCTATACTTTCTAATAGAAAATCAGAGCCTTTTATTTGTTCTATATTAAGTACTCTTTGGATAATCATTAAAAGCATGGTATCAAAGGTGATCCGAAGAATTATCTCTCTATCAAAATCTCCTTTTTTAGGAAGTAAATAATCTTTTAATAGGCTAATAGATTGTTGAAAGAGTTGAATTGAACTTTTCCCAAGTTCTTCTATTTTTTCTTTTAATTTTTCTTGTGCAGTAGCAGTAAAGCATATTTGATATTCAGCTATGAAATGAATTAATCTTGCTTCAGCGTTTAATTTAGTTTCTTTAGAGTCTGCTTCATCCAGCAATTCTCCTATATTTTCAAGTGCTTGTTTAAAATATGTTGAAATCTTATAAAATTTATCCCCTGCGGCTTCAAACTCTTTACTTATTAATAAATGTTGAGCTCTTTTTTCTTCCTGTTGATATAACTCATCAAATTTATTCATCTTCATTACGGCTTTTAGGATTAATCTTTTTCCAAGATCTTTAGTTAATGATGACCTTTCATACATTTGACCAGCTTTCAAAAGTAAAATTGATGCTAGACTTAGATATTCATCCGGATCCGTTTTCCAAAGGTATTCAGAAGCTTGATGATAACTCTCCCCCGAGAGTTCCCAATCTTTCATCTTGAATGAAAGATTTCCCAATTGGATGAGTAACTTAGCTGAAATCTCATCTAATTTTAATTCTTCTGTTTTTCGAATTATTGATTTTAATCGATAAACTGCTTGGATATTATTTTTAAATTGGGAAATAATCTGGATGATTCTAGTGTATAACTCATCTAACTTGATATAACTTCCGAGATCTAAATAGGTTTGTGCTGCCTTTTCATAAAAATCTATAGCCTCCTTTCCTTTTCCCTTATCGGCTAAAGTTTCTGCTTTGTCAATTAACTTTATCGCTTCAACTTCTAATTCTTCCTTATCTTCATGATTAAACATATTTCGGTACTACCCTTTTTAAATAAGTAAATATTGGTTAATTATTAATTTTCTATTTTATTTCTTGAAAGTGGTAAATATACTTATTCTAAGAAATAAACAATATTTAAATGTTGATTTAATGATAATTCACAAATAATGCGTAATAATATAATAAAACAAATATGTTATATATCCTCCATTAATTTAATGTTATGACTTTTAAGGGTTTGTTTAAATTCTAATGCTTGGTAAACGGATGGAAAACAAGCTTTAGCATCTTCAATCGCCCCATAAAAGATAAAATTAGAAAACCACGAGACAAAAGATATTATACTAGCTTTACGATATTTTGTATGAAATCGTTCATTTAATCGTGGTGAAGAATATTTGAAAAGAAATAGAGTAGGAGCCGTGCCTACAGGCAAATTTATTGAGCGACTTATCATTTGTTGGGCTTCTATAATATGCCCTAAACTTTCAATATCAATTACACCACCATCAACCAAGACCCTTTTGACACCAATCCTTTTTAAACCTTCAAGAATACTAATATTATCTGGTTGATTATTTTCTGTAATATATGCAAATCTTTGAGTAGAACTCATAGAAGGAGCGCCTAAAATCAATAGAATCACAGAATTGATTCGATTTTTCTTTATTAGTTCAATTTCACTTTTATTTTTTAAATTAGAGATTGAGTTATAAATGTAATCATCAGCTGATAAACCACTTTCATTTAAATATTCAATACCTGATTTTCTGGCTTCAAACGTACCTCCTAAAACAAAAGGAGGCTCGTAGTTATCTAAGTAAAATTCAAGATATCTTACCATGGCATCAGAAGAAACTGCCGAGATTTCAATTAATTCGGGCATATTATACTGTTTAGCTAATGCTTTATGTAAATCTATTCTTTTTTTAGCCTTTTCTTTATCGAAAATCTTGTCCTCTTTTCTATCTACTATTGTTTGTCCCTGATAAAAAATAGTTCCAATTAAAATGGGGGGCAAATTAAAGCTTCCAACACCTAATTTAACATTACCATAATTATAACAAGATTCTTCAGACATTTTCTTTAATTTTATCAAGTGGTTTTAAAAATATATATTACCTAATACTTAATAAAACTAGTGATGATAAAAATTCGCTCTGAAAAAAGAGAATCAAGTAATTTCTATATTAACACCACAATTTTTACATCGACTGTCTTTTAATTCTTGAAAGCACTGTTCATGGTATAGCGTTTGGCAATTACTACACCGGATAATTTTTTGACCCTCCTCAAAAATAAAGTTACATACAGGGCAAGAGCTAAATATTCCATCAGTATCAAGATCTTTGAATTTTAAAGTTTCAGCTTCCGATCTTTCGGGAGTTTTTGAGGATGAGGGCATTCTTATTCTTGGTTTAACTAGAGAGGTAAGTTTCTGGGCTTGTGTGACCTCTGTTGGAATTTTTAATAAATAAAAACAATGAGGACATCTAACAGTTCCTGCTGATCTCATCTTGTTATCTTTCTGAGACTCTGCCCATGAATTTAAACAATGAATATGAAAGGGTGTTTGACAGTTTGGACAGTATCGACCACTCACATAAAAAGAACTTTTGGTAAAAGGATTTGTATCTGAGAAACATATTGAACATTTTTTATAATCAGCTAACCCTCGTATTTGTAATAATCTTTGTTCTTGATCTTTTGTTAGGTCTTGAACTCTTAGTAAGTCTGCTGCAATCTTCCGAAGAAAACCAGGATTTTCGATCAATGATTGGCGAGTATTTCCATATGTTTTAATGTTAGAAATCGCTAAATCATGAGCAGATTGGTATAAGGTTTGAGCATCATTATTATAATAATATTTTCCGCCTGTTAGGTCACTTATTCTTTTAAGGATATTTTGAGTGGACGTTTCTCCTAATCGAAATGAATCTATTTTAATATTTAAACCTTGAGCAAGACGTGCCATTTTTAAGGGATCTATTGAGGATTTTGAGTAATTTCCATCTGAGATTATGAGAATTCGGGGTGCTTTTGCTGCTATTTTCCGTAACTCAGAAATCAATAATTTTATCGAAAATCCTAAAGCATCGCCCATAGCAGATTCACCTCCCATTGTTAATGAGCTTAACGATTGAAACAAATTATCTTTGATATCAGTAAATTCTAAAATCTGTTTTGGTTTATCAGAAAAGGCAACGATCGCAAAAAAACTTGATAAATCATCAGCAAATCTTTCACTAATTAATTTTTTAACCGCCTCAATACTACATATTAGACGATTTGGTTGATAATCAGTTCGATACATTGATCTCGATGTGTCTAGACAAATCACTATATTTTCGGGAAGCCGTTCAGACAAGATTATTAACCCTTTTTATAGTTTACAAGAGCCCTTAATTAAGTTTCTAACAGTGATATATAAAAAGTAAAATAAATAATTATGTTTTTCACAAAACTAAAGCTTTATTAGTTAGATATTTCATTATATATAAAACCTTTATTAATTAAAAAAATATAGATATAGTATTGAATTTAAGAATTATTGATACTAAATCCAAGATGAACTATGTCTGAAGATGAGACAAAAAGCGTAGTTATTAAAGATTTTTTTAAAAGTTCAGTAATTATCAATGAATTAGATGAAGTGTTAAGATTCAAACCAGAGACAATAATTGGTATTGATCAAGTCTCGTCTAACGCCCTCATCGAAAATAATATTAAGGATATTGAAGATTTAGCTAAACTATCAGTTGATGCCCTACCAAATATTAAAGTTATCCCTAAAGAAATTCTAGCTAAATGGGTGAGGATTGCTAAAGTAATTGAGAAAACTATTCGAGAAAAGATGAAATCTCATAAGAAATTGCTTATGATTGGTCTCGATAATGGGGGAAAGACGAGTATTTTAGCAGTTATTCAAGAACGATTTTCCATAATTAAATCATTATTACCAACCAGAGGAGTAAAGCGCGAAAAGTTAGACTTTTTTGGATATCCAATTTTGAGTTGGGACCTCGGTGGCCAGGTTCAATACCGTGAAAAATTATATTTCAATCGTCCTGAACTTTTCTTTACTGAAGTCGATATTGTCCTTTATGTAGTCGATAGCCAAGATTCAGATAGGTTTCCTGAATCCGCTAATTATTTTAGGGAAGTATTGAATGCTTTGAAAGATTTGAACGAACATCCTCCTGTTTTAGTAATCCTATCAAAAAGTGATCAAGATTTCCGAACGACGTTATCATGGAGAGACAATGTTTCCACCGTCAAGAAAAAATTTGATCAAATTGCAGCAGAGTTCGGTAATATTTCGATCGACTATGCGGATACCACTATTTATCAAAGAGAAACTATTATGCATATGTTTAGCGTCGCTTTAAAGAAAGTTTCTGAAACATCTGAGATTGTTGAGAATATTCTGGAAGATTTTACTCATACAATTCAAGGAAAGGCTGCAAGTTTAATCTCTATGGATGGACTTATTTTTGGCAATTTCACAGATTCGGATATTGATGAAGCATTATTAAACAATACTGCCTTAATAATGCAAACTCTTTCAAATTTCCATAATTCAATCGGATTGAAAAGAGAAAATACCATTACTCTGGAGTTTCCACTTAATGGATTTACAATTAGAGGAGAAAAATTGTTTGAGTACTCAGAACTTAAAATTCCTGTTTATTTATGGATATTATCAGAGAATCCAGATTTAATGTATGAGAAAATTGATTATTTCAAACTACAAGTATTACCTTTAATTAATTTATTTATTTAATCCTATTTTTTCAATATAATCTGGGTTTAGCAAAATCTTTTCAAGCTTAACTTAATTCTTCCTTAGCAGAGAGTAAAAATTGGGTAGATTTATCCATCATTTCAATAGCTTGGTTCAATTTGTTTGCAATAGATTCTAAGCCTTTTTCCTGAGCAATTTTACGCCATTTTTCATAGTTCTCTTTATGTGACTCATTATGATTTGCCCAATGTTCACATAATTTAGCTAATTTCAAAATATCTTTATCTATCATATGAATTCACTAATATTTATAAGATAATAATTAAAAAAAAGAACAAAAAAATAAAAAGATAAGCTTACTTATGTTCGGCATAAACGCTTTAATAGAGTTGGATCCACAATTTCTCTAGGTTGCCAATTCTTCTCTTTGAGATAATCTGTGATTTCATCCTTTAAATTGATAGGAATATCTGCTTCAACACGAATGAATTTTTCTAGGTCATTTGGGATTTTAACGCCTTTATATTTTCTCTCTAAGTCAATCCAGTGTGATAATTTAATCATTCTACCTTTTGAATTATCAGCAGGCCTTAATGCTAATTTAGCAACTAAGCAAATTGCTTGTTCAATGGATTCAGCAGTAGTTAATAAATGTTCTGGTGCTGGTCCAACTAATTGATCGGGGGTTCCATCTCTAGCATTGAAAACTTTCCAAGTACTATCATCATCGGAACGTCCAATATACATTCTACGGTACTCTGCAGCATGAGGACCAACTACGGCAGGAATTCCTAACCCATTCGCTCCAGCAGCAATGCTTGCTGCTTTTTGGGACATTGCGCCCCAAGCTACACCAACAGCGCCTACACGATTCAGAATATAATCTGCAATTTCTTCGAAATTACCTCTTAATGGTCTTCGTGCGAATATATTCGCAACCTTACATGCTGCGCCAGTAATGTGTGGATTTGCAACACAGGAACCGACGTTTACTAATCCACCTCGATCAAAGTCCCCTGGAAATCTCTCATATAAGGTCTTTCCTTCTTCATCTTTTACAAGACCAATATCCATAGCCCCACATCCAGAAACTACTACAATATAATTCCTAATTAAGAACTCTTCGGCCATTTTATAAAGTTCTTGAATTTCATGTCCATAACTAGCACATCCAATAATAGCAACAATTCCAGGAATTTCTCCTAATACAATAGGAGCACCAACATTTCGAATTTCTGTGTCTTGAATTGGACCACGTCCAACTCTTACGTTGAACTTTTCGTTTCTAATTTTCTCTCTTCCAGCGTACATTAATAATGTTAAGGGTGAGACATTCTTCATGCAATCTGCTTCGCATCTTCCACAGCCTAAACATTCATCAAAAACACCTTCAAGTACTGAAAAATCTCCTTCCTTCGCTAGCCTTACTCCTTCGACAAGAGGAAGATCATTGGGACAATTACGCTGACAATTACCACATCCGTTACAATGATATGCCATATCAATACACCCTTGTTCATTTGGAACACCGCTTTTAGCTTTTCTTATAGGATGAATCTTTACAGCAGTTGCCGCAGCAACTTCCCCTGCTTTTACAGGATCGAGGATTAAGACACCAGCTTCTTTACCGCTAACTAAATCTTCTATAATTTCCTCTGCAGGATCGTCTGTTCTATCTTTCAACCCAGCCATGTTCTTTTCATTCGTTGCAATAAATGGAGCACCGATTAATTGAGCTTGTTCAAATGTTCTTAAATTGACACATTGCTCATCAACCATTATTACATCAGCTAATCCCGATCGTATAAAGTGCATCTGTCTAGACATTGATCCAATAATTTTTGCCCCATCATAATATCTTGTTAGATCATGGGCGGTACAGCATATAGCTCCTACATCCACTTTATCTTCAATGCCTTTTTCTCTTATATAATCAACTAATTCAATACCCGGAGCAACATTGTGTCCAATCATTAAAATGGTAGCTTTATTTTCAACATCCATGGTTCCCATACCTAATTCTACAATAGGTACATCAGCTTCTCCCATTGGGAATCCATAAGCCGCAATTTGTACTGCATCAGAAATTTCCATACCAACAGCATCCGCTAATCCCGCAACAAAACTTTTGTTTTCATAGTCTAAATAACTTGACTCTTGACCAGTATGTCCTGCTGCAAGTACATGAGTAATTGTATAATGAACCCATTCCATCGCAGTTTCAAGATCCTCAAGCGTTTCTGGTTTCATTCCGACTAATAACCTTGTTAAAGGCATTTCTACAGCAATATTGTTACCGTAGTTAATTGGAATATTTCCGTATTTCTCTTTTAACCAGTGAAGTAGATGGTCGCCATGGGCACTATGACATGCGGCGCCAATAGCGCAAGCAATTTGAACGATACGAGCTTGTTGAGTTTCCATGTTTATACCACATGCTCCAGTTCGGCCCTTAGAGAGATTACATTTGCCATATGTACATAAGCAACACATATCGCAAATCGGCATATAGTAAGGTTTATATCTTTCCATCAATCTAAAAAACCAATTACGAAGGGTGGGTATATGCGGTTTTGGGTGCGGTCCCATAGGTTCCCATTCTGATTCGTCTCCTTCGCTTTTAAATGCACCAGCGGAAAATTCAAAGCCTTTAATTGTACCGAGAGGTCCGCTATATGAATCAATCTTTAATTTTGTGCCTTTTTTGCTCATATTTGTCACAAATATTTTTTCTTATTTTATGAATTATAATTTATTTTATCTTTGGTATTATTTTAAAATTTATATTTCCTATGAAGAGTACAAATTTGAGAATTTAAAGGTTAATCGTTATATAATAAAAAGCAAAGATGGTAATTAATTTCAAAGTATTAGTGTGAAATTTCATTTAATGAGGTGCTATATTCTCAACAATGCTCTTTTTTTATAATTAAGTTGATTTTCCCTTGCCAATTAAAAGGTAGTTTAAGATACTTTAATTATAAAATAAACAGATATGTAAAAAGTTATAGTGATGCTAAAAAGTCTGAAACGGCTTCATCAGAGATTTCTTCATCAACCAATTTATCATCTAGCATTTCACCGATTAAATCAAATTTAAACGAACATTTCTCTCCACCCGTTAAGATGCATTCTATTTCTTTTCCCTCAGCCTCTATTCCTAAAACATCTAGAAACCCTGCAAATACCCCTTGATAAAGAAGACACAAATTTTTTGCCATAATGCTCTCTTTATCTTCTGTTGCCAACGATTCGTAGACATTAACTATTAAGTGATCTTTTTTAAACATTCCTGTTAATGCTCCATACCCTAGCAACATCAATACTTCCAGAGACCCTAGGAAAACCTCTTTTTTGGTAGCAATCGTTTCTTTGCTCCAGTCTTTATTGTAAAAGAATTTTTCCATAAATGTCTTACCAAGTGTTTTTCCTACCCATATTAAAATATCATCCGCATTAGTGCCAGCAAATTCGCAAAATTCCATTATTTCGTTGGGTCTGAGCATTACTAATCTCAAACCTTTTTTTTTGTCTCCTAAAAAGAGTTGACCTTCTTTATCTTCAATATTTATTTCGAGGTCTTTTTTAAGTCGTTTAAACATAATTCAGTCCTTAGTAATATTGACAAATCTATTATAAATAACCATTAAGAGAATAACTATTATAATAGAAATTTAATCGTCTAGATTTATAAACTTATGGATAAAACTTAGGCAAAAAGACGAGTTAGTTTATACGTAATTAAGAACGATATTTACAACTTCTTCAATATGATAATTAGTTTTTACAGATGTAAGGATAAATTTCCACTCGATATTAGTTAGCTTTTCAAGCTCAAAAAAATCAATTATTTCATTTTCAATTCTTTCAATTTGTTGATTGCCTGGATTATTGAGATTCTTAATTAAATCGACTTTATTTCCTAAAATTACTAAAAGAGCATCTGAAAAATCATGTTTATTGATTATATTCCACAATTCTTTCTTAGCTTCTTCAAATCGAATTTGATTAGCCACATCGATCATATAAATGATAATATTTGATTCTTGAATTCCATTTAACCACTGTTCTCTAAAGATAAATTGACCTCCCATATCCCAAAAGGAATATACTCCACTGGGTTTTTGAAGATATTCAATATTAAATTTACGTGTAGGTGAATAGTAATTGTCGTTAAACTGCCCAGTCTTTATTCTTCTTATGAAGGATGATTTCCCAGCGTTATCAATTCCGAATAAAAAAACTTTTGCAGAAATTCCCGCTGGATGGATAGAAATTTTAGGATATTTATCAAGGATCTCATCCCCATATCTACGTATGTCAATAAATAACGTAATTAAGAAATTTTCAATTTCCATTTCATCTTCAAAATAGCAACACTTTTCAGCGTTCAAAAGTTCATTAGCTTGATCTTCAAAAATTTCTTTATAATCATATGGGTTATCATCTTTTTCAAAGATTAACCCAATAAGTATTGTTGAATTGATGCAAAGTGTAAAAATATTATATTGGTCGATATTTTGAGGTATAGGTGAGCTAATGGTAAACTCTTTAGAAATTTTTTGAATTAAATCCAATTTCTGATTATTGTCATTATTGAGATTGTGGGATTTATATTTTTCTCCCTTTTCATGACCAGATATAATTTTTTGGATGAAATTGAGATCTTCCTTCCTTGTTAAATCTTCAGGATAACTATATATATCAAGATGGTTCAAATTTTGAGGATTTTTTCCTTTTAGGAGAAAAATTTTTGTTAACAAAGAATTATCTCGATGGTGTTTTACCTTAATGTGTTAAATTAAGAGTATTTAAAAAAAGTTTGTAATTAAGCTATTATTAAGACTTTTATACATTTTGTTCTTTAAATACTTGAACGGGGGTATCTAGTTAATTTCTAATAGTTGTTTATGCAAAAATAAATTTAGGACTCTTTATTCTCATTTTTCTCTGCTTCTTGATTGGAATCATTATCTATAGTTTCTTTTTCATCAATTCCTTTTGTTTCGGAGGATTCTTCAGAAGGCTTTTCCCCTACAGGAGTTTCACAAATAGGACATGTAGTCCATCCGGGACGTAAAGAATAACCACAATTAGAACATTCGATGAGACTTTCATCAGGTTTCCATTCTGGTATGTTAAGCGCGCCTCCCCTCCTTTCTTTTGCTAATTCTTGTAATTGCTCTTCTGTCCAAACTTCCATTCCTTCTGGAATTCCAGACCCTCTTTCCTGAGAGAATTTAGCCAGATCATCTACTGTCCAAGTAGGTAAATTAGGTTGGGAAGATAATCTTTGCTGTGCTTGTTGAGCAAGTTCTTCTGAAGTCCATACTTTGAGTTCTTGACCACCAGGAGTTCTGATTGCTCCAGATCCTTGGGACGTATCTTGCACAGAAGCGGTCGCTTCGTCCATTGATATAGACGGTACATTACAACTCGCGGCAGATAATTTCAATAATGCCTCGAAACATTCTTCATATTTAGTATTTTCAGAGCTCTGATTTGTAACTACAACCAAACTTTTTTTATCTGCGGGTAACGGTATTATAATGCTACAAACATTAATATCTGATATTGCTTGTTCAGAATCTACATCAGGTGAAATTTTTTTCATAGAACTCATTAATTCAGAATCTTTCATGAAGAAATCACAAATAGGATCACCATGCCGTTGATAACCTTCATGATATTTTGCTAATTGATTTTTAGTTAGAGGGGAGTCGAATGATTTTATAATAGCGTTAATATATGGAAAGTTATGAGCCTTTGGTATGCTTTTCGTTTCATCTATCTTAAAACCTCCAAGATCTAAATTTCCCATTAATGGAGCAAATAGTGGTTCTTCACCCTTTATTTTTCCATAAATTGTGGTTCTACCAGTAAAGCATTTTACTTCACCATAATAAGCTATCTGGTTATCATAAAATTGAACTTTACCATCATAAACAAGAGTGGGCATAGTGCAAAATATTACATCCATCCAAGGTAATTCTTTTACCGGAATTATGACAGTACAAGTTTTTATTATCATTTCAGATAATTTCTTTAAATAATCCTTTAGATCTTTTTTAATATCCTTATATTTTTCTCTTTCTAATTCTTTATTGGCTTTATTCAATAATTCATTAAACTTTTCCTCATTCTTCTTAATTGAGCCACCCAACGCTTTAAGTTCTCCGATGATATTATCTTTTAATATAAATGTAGCATCATCAATAACTTCTTTTTGAAGTTCTGTTAGTTCCTCAACAAGATATTCGCTAATATCAAAATTTAAACTATTTATGAACATATCAAACAATTTTGATTCTGACAAAATATTTACCTTCGCAGATTGATTTGTTGTTTTTATAAATATATCAACTTAATGAATATAAAAATTTATTTGAAAATCATTTTAATTTGTTTTTACATAATTTTGAAACTATTCTTCATAAATGATCAAGAATGACTCAAAATTGTTGCATAAAGTTGTTCAGATCTCGTTTGAAAAGAGGGTTCCATTATATTTTCTTTTTAACCGTATAAATTTTGAAGTAAATAATTGATTCCTAACATATTTTATAGAGAACGATTCTTCTTGTATTTTCTTCGAGATCTCTAGATATCTCCTCGATTAAATTGCCTAACGCTTTTATTGATATTGACTTAATTTATAAATTCTTACTTTTTAAATTCAAAATTTTTAGATTCAAATGACAAATATTTTATCATAAAGATATTAGTATATCCTATGCCAAATAATACGAAAAAACCGATCGAGGTTTATTTTATAGATAAAATCCCTCTAAACGTTCAAAATTATTTAATTAACAATTTAAGCCACTTAGAGAATGTAAAACTTAATTTTATTGATAAAGTACAAGAAGAATATATTTTAGAGAATATCTCAGAAGCGCATATTATAATCGGATGGCGGCCAACATTAAAAATGTTAGAAAAAGCGGATAATTTAAAATTAGTAATTAACCCTGGGGCAGGAATTAGACATCTTTTAGATACTTTTCGGGAGATTAATAAAAAACGTAAAATTAATCTCGTAAATGGACATGGAAATTCCTATTTTGTGGCTCAACATGCGGTTGCTTTGTTATTATCTCTAATGAATAAAATTATACCTCATCATGAGTGGATGAAAGAAGGAAAATGGAGGACTGGAGACAAAGAAGGTGCTTCAATTCCACTTAGATTTCGGAAAGTAGGATTATTTGGTTATGGTGCTATAAATCAGAAAGTGCATCAGATGTTAGCTGGATTTGAAGTTGAATTTTCCATACTTAGAAAGCATTGGGACAAACAAACTCAAGAACTGATAACTCCTGCTAAAAAGTATCAATTTTGGCAATTTCATGACTTTCTTAAAGAAATTGATATTTTAATTATTGCCGTACCCGCAACCACTATTACTGAAGGGATAATACAGCAAAAAGAATTAGAATTATTAGGCCCTAATGCTTTGATTGTCAATGTTGCGCGAGGTGAAATAATAAATGAAGCAAATTTATATAATTCTTTAAAGGAAAATGTTATTGCTGGAGCTGCAATTGATGTGTGGTATAATTATGATCCACAAAATAATGAAAATGGTAAAAAATATCCATATAGTTTTCCATTTCACAAACTTGATAACATAATTTTATCTCCCCATCGAGGATACTCCCCATTTAGCGATTTATTACGATGGAATGAAGTTATCGAAAATATTTCACGAATGAGTCAAGGAAGGAATGATTTTGTTAATCTCGTATCCTTAGAGGATGAATATTAACTTTACATGTATCTAATGGTATTTGAAAATAAATCGGATTTTTCATAGGAAGAAGTTGAAAAACATTTTTTTCTTCAGATTTAAAAGACTCACACTTTTTGTTTAGCAATAAACAAAAAAAATTTAAATTATTTTCAATTACTTTAAAAATTTTTCAAAAATAATTTCATTTTACGCTGTAAAGCATTATTTTTTACAAAAATATTTAGAGTATCTCCCAATAACTTTAAATTCTTATTTAGTCAAAGATATATTAAATCGGGTAAAATTTGAATTTTAAAAATATATTAACCCACTAAAAAAAAAGGTTTATATATCATTTAGCAATAAATAATTATATAAAAAAAATTTCAGAAGAAAAAGGTTAAGGCGGTTTAAGCAATGAAAATTGTTACAGTTAATGTTCCCGAAAGTTATATAGATGCGATTGAAAAATTAATTGGAGATGGAGGACTTTATCCATCTAGGTCTGAACTAATCCGATGCGCAGTTCGAGACTTTCTTTTAAAAGAGCTTAGAAACGCCAACGATTTATTAAGATATAATGAAACAGAAATTGAGGATTTTGACGATGAAAATTTCGTACGGGTCCCTATGGAAAGTGTAAACGAGAAATCAGAACCTGTTCGAGAATTTAAAACCTATAAAATTATAAAACGATTAGAATATTAGGAAGGAGTTGAATCCATAAAGGATTTATTAATTAAAGTTGGCTTTTAAGCATTCTTTTTACTTTTCTTTTTTTTTATTTTAAGAATAATGTAAGGTATAAATAAAAAACATCATACTTACATTTGTGTATAAGTGAAAAAAAACATATTATAATGAAAAAAATATAAACATTATCATATTTTATATAAAAATTCATTTATGTAAATAAAATTATATCTAAAGAATATTGCTTCTATCAAATTAAGATTATTCATTTAATGTTTAAAAGTATAATAATCTAGATCTCTATTAATAAGAAGGAAGGTGAGTTTTGATTTCTAACGAAAACTCAAACTTAAATAAGAATAGATATGAACCAAAATTCATGGAATGGGGTATAATTAATCACGAGAATTTTAAAGGAAAAACAACTTATGACTTACCAATAAAAAGGTGGGATCCATTATCTACTATTTCCATAAAAAGCAATGAATTTGGACTTCATAGAAACGAAAAACGTTTTTATGGTCATTATGCGTATTTATCTCCTAT
>RDOE01000088.1 GCA_011364975.1 Promethearchaeota archaeon
TCCCTACCTCAATTAAAGATTTAATGCAAACAAAAGGAATAAGAACTACATTTGGCTCAAGATTGTATGAAAATTTTATTCCAGAGGAAGATGATATCGCTGTTCACCGACTTTTAAAGGCGGGATGTGTAATGCTTGGTAAAACTAATACCCCTGCTTTTGGCCATATTGCACTCACAAATAACAAAATTTTTGGAGAAACAAAAAATCCCTGGGATATCGAAAGAAATTCTGGGGGTTCGAGTGGAGGTGCTGCTTCATCTGTTGCTAGTGGTTTAGGGCCATTAGCTTTAGGATCTGATGGAGGTGGTTCAATCAGGGTCCCTAGTAGTTGTTGTGGAGTTTATGGTTTAAAGCCCACCTATGGACGTATTCCTAGCTATCCTCGGATAGGTATAGCATTTAAATCAATGGATCATTATGGTCCTATTGTGCGATATGTGAAAGATGCTGCCTTAATGTTAAATGTTATGAAAGGAAATCACCCTGCAGACAACAATTCTTTTCCTGATGATAATATTGATTACATTAAGGCTTTAGAAGATATTCCTCCGAAATTAAAAATTGGGTACTCGACAAGTTTGGGTTTTGGAAAAGCCCTTGAAGAAGAAGTTAAGGAGAATCTACTCGATAATGTGCAGAAATTTAAACAATATAATTGGGACGTTGAAGAAGCAAACATAAAAATTAGAAATCCCGAAAGTGCATTTAAGACAATTGTTACGGTTGGTTATGCATATGACTTACATAAAGAATTTGATAAAAACCCAGAATATTTTGACCCAGATCTGATTGCTTCAATAAGGCTAGGATTAGATAACAACTCCATGAACATTGGAAAAGCGATAGAATTGAGAAAACAAGTTTATGAAGCTATGTATCACTATTTTAAAAATTATGATATACTTATCACTCCCACCTTACCATGTACCGCATTTAAACCTGGTTGGTTAGAAACTGGAACCGTTTTTCCTACAGTAGGTAAAAAATCACTAAGTATTATGACTTGGATGACATTTACTTATCCATTTAATTTGACTGGTCTTCCTGCGGCTTCAATCCCATCAGGTTGGGGCAAATCTGGATTACCGATTGGAATGCAACTTGTAGGAAAGCGTTATGATGAAAAAACAGTTCTTCAGGTTTCAAAAGCATTTGAAGACATAGCACCGTGGCAAGATAAAAAACCAACATTTAATTAATAATTCCTTTTTATTTTTTCAGTTTTAAAAGCTTTTAGCATTAGACGTTGTAATATATGAGGAATCTCCAATAGTAATGTTTGGCTTTATAAGATCTTCTAATGTGGAATAATCTCCGATAATACTGTTTTGGGTAATAATTTTTTTTAAATAAACCCCATCCCCTATTACAGACTCAGAAATTATACATTTTTCAATTTCTAAATCGTCACCGATTGAAACATTTGGACCGATTACAGAGCTACTTACTTTCACATTTTTACCTATAAAAACAGGAGGAATTATTTTAGAATCCCGAATGTTGTCTGTTTGAATTAAATGCTCATAAATTGGATCTTTTAATTTTAGTTCTGATAATAAATGTCGATTCCCCTCAAGTAAAGTTTCCGGTCTGCCAAAATCAAGAATTTCACTAGTCATTTCATTTCCTTTTAATTGAAAATCTAATTCTATTAATTCTTGTATTACTGGTGTTAATTGATGTTCTTTTCCATTTTCAAGTGGAATTTTACTCTGCTTTTCTAAAAGTTCGAATAATTTTTCTAGTATTTTTTTTCCAAATAAATAAGCTCCAGATACGGCATAATTGGAAATTAGTTCTTGTGGTTTTTCTATAATATTAGTGATAAATTTCTTATTATTTATGACAGTAACGCCATAGAATTGAGGATTATCAACTTTTTTGATATTGATTACCCCATCACATTTACTTTGATGAAATGTTAAAAGGATTGAATGGTAATCCTCAAGAGGTAATCGATCACTTAAAAAAATAAAACAATCGTCCTCTTTTACTAAATCTTTAGCAAGAAGAACTGCATCGCCAAGACCACTAAAAAATGGAGCATCAGCTGTGTATCCTAGTGGTCTTTGCTCGATAAAATAAAGATTAAAATAATCGGAGTAATTTTTTTTTAAATATTCTGTTATTTGTCTCTTTTTATAGCCCACGATAAAACATAAATTTGTGCCCTCAGGAAAAGAATTCTTTAACTTTATTAAAATATGGTCAATTAATCTTTTCCCAGCTATCTTTAAAAACGCTTTGGGTTTTGAATATGTGAAGGGCTGAAGTCGTTTACCCACCCCAGCAATAGGACAAACAAGCCACATTGTATGAATTTTAGTATTTTTGAATTTAATAACGTAAGAATCTATTTTAACTTTCTAATATTTGCCTTAAAATTTCGTAATATTCAGCATCTTTCAATTTTTCATTAATAAGATTTTTCAATTTTTTCAGATAATAATTATCTGAACTGGTTCTTTTCATCCCTTTTATCTTTTTATTTAAGGAGATTCTAATTTTTTCCTCTAAAAAGGTTGGAGGTATTTCTTTATATTTAATAAGTAAATCATTGCAATGTTGTTCATTGGAAATCTGATTACTATCTTCTGAAGTTAACTTATTGTATAGATTTTTGACCCAAACTTCTATTTTATCGATATCTCCAGCAATATAAGTTCTATTGTTCAACCATTTATTAAATTCCATAACATCACTTAAAAGGTCACTAGAAATGAGCGTATTTTTTTGGTTTTCCTGCTTTTCAGTTGCTATCTCTCTAATTTTCTGTTTCTTTAAACCTTTTTTCTCTTCTTTGGATAAATTATTGTAAATCTCTTCACGAATTTGTTTTTCTTTATCAGAAACAAAATTATTAATCCATTTATCCATAGACATTATCTATCAAGTATATTAAGTTTTTAAACTAAAATTAGCTATCTATTAAATTATTAATATCATTATTTAATTTTCTACTTATAACATAAGAGAGATAGCTTAATAACTAAAAATCTTGTTATTATATCTAGGATGAAGATAAAAGGAATTATTTTTGATTTTGGCTTCACTCTATTCTCTTTTGAAAATCCTTCTGTCGAGAAATATTATGAGTGTTTTAAAAAGGGACTACTGAAATCTATTGAGAGCTTAAAACAAGAAAACATTATTTTAGAACAAGAGGAAATAATCAAAGAGTTTATAAGCATCTTTAATAAAAAAAAGTCATCTTATTTTCGTGAATCAATAAAAACTAAAGATGAATTTCCAACTTCTCAGATTTTTAAAGAGGTAATAGAAATATTAAAAGAAAAAGGGCTTATTTTAGAGCAATCAGTTTTAAAGCAAGAATTTTTAGAAGAATTATCCGAACTCTACCACTCCTGCGAAGAAGAGGAGTGGAAACCTTATAAAGAAACAAAAAAGACCCTTGAATCGCTCTCATCACACAAAACGTTAAAAATAGGGTTAATCTCGAATCATCCAAACCATAAAACTGTCAAGAATATGCTTAAAAACAACGATATGAAAAAATATTTCAATGCTATTGTAACCTCAGCAAAATTCGGAAAAAGGAAGCCTAATCGTGATATCTTTTTCCATACTTTGAAAAAAATGGGATTAAATGAAGAAGATGCGAAAGATTGCTTAATGGTTGGAGATGAAGCTGCAGATGCTGTTGGTGCGTACAAGATAGGTATGAAAGTTCTTCTTAAAAAGCGAGAATATGAGTTTCCATTCGAAACAAAGATTGATATTCCTAACTTAGTTAAAATAACATCAGTCAGTGAAGTATTAGATTATATATACTGAACTTAATGTAAAGATACTAAGTCCCTTAGATAAACTAAATAGCCCAAGGGGGATTTGTTCAATTTTGAAGATATTTCAAAGGTTTTGAACCCCCGATATCTGGCTGTTTACTTTAGTTTTAATTAACTAAATCCGCAAGCCAGCGCCCTATCCAGCTGGACCATTGGGCTTTATGGTTGATATTATTCTATCGTGAACAATACTTAAAATATTTTATTTCTCTTATTAGTATTAAAATTCTTTATTTAATATTTTTGATTATGTTTGAAAATTACGGTGTAATTTTTGATCTAGATGGTGTAATAGTAGATACAGGTCCAATTCACTATGAAAGTTGGGTAAAGTTAGCAGAAGAAATAGGAGTTAAGTTTACAACACAATTCTTTGAAAAAACCTTTGGACAACAATCCACAGCAATAACTCGTAAATTGGTTGGTACTAACGTTGATCAAGAACTTGTGGAAAAATGGGCTGATCTTAAAGAGCTTTATTATAGAGAGATGGTAAAGGATAAATTACATCCTTTACCGGGTGTTATAAAATTATTAAATGAGCTTTATGATAAAGAATTTAAACTGGCGGTTGCGTCGAGCGGTCCTCTTGAAAATGTTGAATTATCATTAAATACTCTTAATATTCATGATTATTTTAACGTAATAACAACCGCAGCGGATGTTGTTAGGGGTAAACCTGAACCGGATGTATTTTTAATAACTGCACAAAAACTTAATGTGGAACCAAAGAATTGTATTGTTATAGAAGATGCTCCTGTAGGAGTTACTGCTGCTAAAAAAGCAAATATGAAAGTTATAGCTTTACGCACTACACATTGCAATGCAGACCTATTAAATGCAGATATTACTGCTCCAGACTTAAGTTTCATTACACTGAGAACGATTATTAAATTACTGAACATAAAACATAACCTATAATTCCCTTCCATTAAGATTTTAAATTTACATACATTGAAGAGTTATGATAATAATACAATCGATTATAATTAACTTACAAATTGGATAATGTTAGAAAAAGACGAAAAACGATGTTATATTATAGTATGCATATTTGTATTATTAGTCCTTACTGCAGCGTATTATACACCATTTTTAGTTAGTTTTGTTGCATTTCTTACCTTTTATTGGTATATTAGTGTACCCGTTTTTATTACAGGGTTATTCTTTTATAAAGTTTTTTATAACAAGAGAAGATTGAATCATTTGGCTATAACATTTAATAATGTTGATACCCAAGAGGATTTTGAACGAAAATCAGGACAAAAAGCTATTGTTGACCATAAATTATCCAAAGAATATAAAGCCTGGTTGATTAGAGATGTTCCTAAGAAGGAACCAAAAATTAGTCCTATTACACGTAAAACTACGCTGTTGATTCTTGGCATAATATTAGCTTTAGCCTTTTTTTCATATATTTTAATACGAATTTACAATCTCCTCTTAGGATTAGTTCCCTTCTATTAAGTATGAAATTCCTTATTTATTCCAATAATTATCTTTAAAAATCTTGTGTATCAGTTACTATTAATTAAGCAGATTTATAGAGTTTATAATGAATGAATTTAATAACGGGATAAATAAATTTATAGGTAATTTTCCACCCCAAACATTTGGTGATGGAATATGCCATATGATTGGAGCTTTCGGAAATGTGGGGATAGTAGAAACAGAGGATGGTTTAATAATTTTTGACATTGCTACCAGACAATTTGGTAATCGCGTATTTAATACATTACGTACAATAACAGATAAACCTATAAAATACATAATTTATAGCCATGGTCATTTTGATCATTGCTACGGATTCTCCCCAATTATACAAGAGATTGAAAATAAAAAGTGGGAAATGCCAAAAATCATAGCGCACGAAAATGTATTAAACAGATTTGAAAAGTATAAAATGTTAGATGAATATCATAATTGGATTAATTCCCAGCAATTTGCGTCGATTGGAGGTAGAGAGGGAAGGGCTACATCAGCTCAAAAAACTTTAAATCCCACTATTATAATAAAGGGTAACAATGAGTTTTCATTTGAATTTGGGGGTTATAAGTTCCACTTATATCACGACATGGGTGAGACTGATGACTCAATATGGATGCATTTTCCTGAAAAAGATGTAATCTTTACTGGTGATTTAATGATCTCGAGTTTTCCAAATGTGGGCAATCCATACAAGGTTCAAAGATATCCTAAGCATTGGGCTATGGCTATGGAAAAAATGATGGAAAAGGATGCTAAATTTTTAGTTCCTGGTCATGGTGCTTTAATTGAAGGTCGCGATGAGGTAAAAGAAGTATTATCCGTAACAGCAGAAGTAATGCATTTTGTTCATGACGAAGTGGTAAAACGTCTTAATGAAGGTAAATGGTTTGAACAAATTTATCATGAAATGCTTGAAATATTTCCAAGAAGATTGAAAGAGCATAAGATATTAAAACCCACTTATGGATGTTATCAATTTGCAATTCATGCTGCATATCGATTATATCATGGGTGGTATAATACAGGCAATCCCACAGATTTATTTCCTGCTAAATCTAATGATATCGCTAAAGAATTACTCAAACTTAATAACGTTAAAGAATATCTAAATCATGCAAAGACGCTGTACCAAGATGGAGAGTTACAACTTTCTCTTCATATAGTAGATATTGTTATAAAGGGTTTAGAGAATATACAATCTAAAGATTTGTTGGACGCCTATAAGCTTAAATATAAGGTCTTAAAAGAGAAAGCTAAAAAAGAAACATCCTTTATTGCATATAATATCATAAATAACGCTGCAAATTCAATTAAAAATGATATAGATCTATTTGAAAACTTGAAGTAATTCTATAATTCTAAAAACAAGTTTTTTCCACAATTCTAAATATTCAAAATTCAGGATAATCTGCTTTAGTAGATACTAAAGTCGTTGTTTCTTCAATCCAACTAGATAATTCTTCATCAATGCGAATATAAGAAACTATTTTATCCAATTCAAGGAGCTTATTGAAAGAACATTCTACTACAATATCCCAACCACCATACACAGGTGTTACATAAGTCACCTCCCATTTCTCCTCAGAAATGTTAGACTTTAATCCAGTTAATTTATTAACGACCTTCCATTCAGTTCCTATTGCTTTTAACCGTATTAAAATGTAACCTCGGTAATACATATTAAAAATCCACAACTATATCTGTTTTTATATTGTTAACTAATACAATTTAATATAAATATTCTAAGAATGATTTAATTTTTTTGATATTCTGTATTTATAATAATTATAATTGAATCATTAAAATACTGTTTTGCTTACATGATTTAAAAGTGAACATTATATATGGAGAACACAGAAATTAATAAATTAATTTGGATATATGGCTTAAAAAATGCTGTGGAATTTAATGGGAAGGCAAATAGTAAGGCTATAATGGGAAAATTAATGATGGAACGCCCAGAGCTTAGGTCTAAAGCAAAAATATATTCAAATGTTATTGACAAAATTATTATGGAGATAAATGTAATCGGAATTGAGGAGCAAAGGAAAAGATTGCTAGAATTAGATCCTAGTGCATTTGATCAAGAAAAAAAGCAAGAAGAATTAAAAGAATTACCCCAATTACCAAAACTAAACCAATATGAAGAAATCATAATGAGATTAGCCCCCTATCCTAGTGGAGCTTTACATATAGGTAATGCTCGAATGGTAATTCTAAATCATGAATATATTAAACGCCACAATGGAAAATTAATCTTATTTTTTGATGATACAATAGGGAGTCCCAAAAGCCTTAGAGACAGTCCTAAAGCAAAATATGTCTTACCAGAAGCATATAATTTGATCGAAGATGGTCTTAAATGGTTAGGAGTTAATTATAATGAAGTTTATTATAAAAGTGATAGATTAGAAATATATTATGAGTATTGTGAGAAACTAATTAAGGATAATATGGCATACGTATGCTTTTGTGAAGCAGATATATTTCGAAATAAATACAAAAATCTAAAAAAAGATTGTCCTCATAGAAACCAATCTATTGAGCACAATCTCCATGAATGGGAAAATATGCTAAATGGAAAATATCATGAGACTGAAGTTGTTATAAGATTAAAAACAGGTATGAATCAGAAGGATCCTGCTCTGCGAGATCAAATAATTATGAGAATATCTGAAGCAATACATCCACGTGTAAGTGATAAGTATCGAGTTTGGCCTATGCTGGAATTCTCTTGGGCGATAGATGACCATCTTATAGGAATTTCTCATATCTTAAGAGGAATGGACCTTATTAAAGAAGATTTTATTGAAGATTATATATGGGAGCACTTTAAATGGAATAAAGCGCAATTTTTACACTATGGACGTATAAATTTTCCTAACTTAAAGTTAAGTAAAACTGAATCTAGAAATAACATAATAAAAGGGATATATGAAGGGTGGGAAGATCCTAGAACATGGAGTCTACAATCCTTAAAAATGAGAGGTATAAAGCCAGAGGCCTTAAAAGAAACATTGTTAGATTTAGGCATGTCTACTACGGGAATTAATTTTGATGAATCATGGCTTTATTCAAAAAATAAGGATTTAATAGATAAAATCTCAGATAGATATTTTTACGTAGAAAATCCCATCAGAGTTGAAATTAGTGATGTACCTTTTTCAGAATACAAAGCAGAACCTCTTTTACTTCCTTCTGACCCAACGAAAGGAAGGAGAACAATAAAAGTTAAAGCTAAAAATGGAGTTTTAATAATTTTCATTGCTAAGAGTGATACAGTAAAGCTCAAGTCTAATCGAGTACTACGTTTGAAGGATCTAGCTAATATAAAAATTAAAACTATAAACTTAAAACAGAAAATAATTCATGCCCAATTTCATAGTTTTAAGCTTAACAGGGATTATTCAATAATTCAATGGGTACCCGAAGAAAATAAAATAGAAGTAAGTATATTAAAACCTGATGGTTCATTTTCAGAAGGTTATGGAGAGAATAACTTGACAAACGTTCCTCTGAAAAAACCTATTCAATTCGAAAGATATGGTTTTGTAAACCCAATTCGATGGAATAATAATAAATTAGAATGTTATTTTACACATTAATTTTGAATCATAAGTTTTAATTTGAATCTATATTTAAATGATACCTCTTTTATAACAAAAAAAATAAGTATATTTAGATTAATTTTTAATATTGATCCTAGATGACTGAAAAAGAGCCCTCTAATGAAATTAAAATTAATTGGGTATATTGTCCACTTTGTGGCAGTAAAATACCAAAAGCTGACAATATTAGGTATTGTATTAAATGCGGTGTAGACCTTCATTATATTAAAACACATATGAGATTACCTCATAAAAGTGAAAATGAACATTCAATTAACACTATTGCGGCATTCGAACAACAACAATATCCAAAGTATTTTCCAATAAGTTTAAAGTACAGTGACGAAGATCTTCTTAATTTACAAGATAAAAAATTATGGAGTACTACCGCTTCACTAGGGATGACTCTTGCCGCATTTATTTTGATGAATGTAATAGCTGTTTTTATAGCTATTCTCTTTGTTATTTTCACATTTAATTTAGAAAATGCTATCGAGATATTTCTTAGTCCCTATTTTATTATAATTAGTTCCTTTATTGAAATTGTATTAATAATTGTTCCGGTTATGTATGTTGGTAAATATCTTCAACGACCAAATATAAAAAATAGATTACAGATTCTCGGTTTTACTGCAGTAGGATTTTCTAAAAATAAAATTCTAAAGGAAATTTTAATCGGGATTGCATTTGCGATAATAGGAATCATCCTAGTATATTCAGTATCATTTATAATGGAATTTTTTATGTATTCTATATTCGGAGCCGAAACTATTCAAAACGCAGTGGGAAGTACTAGTGATGTTGATCTCATTATCACATCTTCTGATTATCTTAGTCTAACTTTATTAGTATTAATCATGATTTTCATAATTGGGACCTCCGAAGAAATACTTTTTAGAGGATTTCTTCAAAAGGGGTTAGTAAGAAATTTAGGAAAGAAATGGGGAATCTTTATTACTGCATTCATTTTTTCGATTATTCATCTAATTGGTATATTTTTAGTACCTCTACCCCCCATTGCCTTTTTAGTATCATTTATATTGAACTTTTTCCCCTTTTTCGCAATTTCCTTACTTTTAGGGTTATTATACGATTGGAGGAAAGAAAATTTGATAGCTGTAATGATAACTCATGGAGTATATGACGCTCTAACTTTAATAATAGTATTTATCCTTTATACGATGTTTTAAAATAAATTTAAGATGCTAAATGAACATTCTTGAGAAATTTATTCTTAAAGGGAAGAATAAAAAGGGAAAAATAGGCGTTGGCTTAGCAGATTCGCAGGAACAAAATAAAAAAATATTTTCAGCACTAACTAGATTTATTAATGAAAGTTCAATAGATCTATTTCTTTTTGGAAAAAGAGATTCAATTAGGCAAGTGTTAAATCAAATAAATTACCCAGATTATAAAGCTCACATTAATTTAATAACATCCACTAATCCTGAACTAGAAATAATTTCTTACCTCAAATTCAATAATATCGATGTTGCTATAAGGGGAAGTCTTGACTCAAATCTTTTTATTAAGAACATTAAAGAACAATTAGGAATTTCAAGCATAAAAAGACTGGCTCTATTAGAATCATTTAAGCAATTTCAATTCTTTTTTGGCCCAGTTGGTATTGATGAATGTAATACGTCGGAAAGTAAGATAACTTTTATAAAGAGTGCATTAAAAGAATTAGATTCTCTAAAAATTAAACCTAAAATAAGTATTTTAAGTGGAGGGAGGTTATCTGATAGAGGAAGGGACTCCATAGTGGATGAGTCGATTGAGAATGCTCTTGAAGTAGTCCACCATTTTAAGCAAAAATATTCCGATATAACTATTAATCATGATGAGATTCTGATTGAAAATGCGATTAATCATGATTCTAATTTAATAATTGCCCCAAATGGAATTTCAGGAAACTTAATCTATAGAACATTAGTTCATTTAGGAGGTGGCAAAGCTTATGGTGCTATTTATATGAACAAAATCAAAAATTTAATAGATACCTCACGAGTTGCAGATTCTTCAGAAATCTTTGGAGCTTTGCTCCTAGCACAGGCACTAATATAAAAAGAATAATTTATACATTTATGTAGTTTTTTATGTTGAATACAATCCAACAACAATAAGCTTTATAAATTGACATGTCCTCTTTTTAACAAAAAATTAGTAGATCTGGTCAATGAATGGATGAGATAGATTTCAAAATCCTAAAAATTATAGACAATAACTGTAGAATATCTTATTCTACAATCGCAGAAGAGCTAGATCTTTCTCTCAGAAAAGTTTCTCAAAGATTAGATTCTATGATTAAAGATGATGTTATTAAACGGTTTTCTGTACAAATTAATTATAATTGGTTAGGTTTACATCATTATATTGGCTCATTAAATCTCTCGGAAGAGATAAATATTGACAATTATTATAAAAACCTTCAACTAATCCCAGAAATAAATAAAATCTGGCATCTTTTAGATGGAACACTAATTATCTCTTTTTTTATAAAAACTGACTTGCATTTAGAGCAATTGATAAATTCAATTTCTAAATCTGGTGCTTCATTCAACAATTATAATGAAATTGTCTATAATGATTCACTACAAGATTTATACACATCAACAGATTGGCGTATTATACAATTTTTAATGAAGAATAGTCGAGCTTCAAATAAAGAAATTGCACATAGCATAGGGATAAGTGCAAAAACAGTTAAACGTAGAATTAATAGAATGATCAATAAAAATTTAATACGATTTACTCCTGAAATAAACTTTGAAGCTATAAAAGGGATGTTCACTGCTTTAGCCTCTGTAAAAATTGTTAACTCGTCGAAAGAGGCAAATAATAGAATAAAAAATGAGAATACGATAAAGTTTTGGAGAATATCTGAGATACTTACACCATTTACAAATGTTTTCCTATATGGAAATAATCTAAAAGAAATCTATGAAATGTTTACAGAAATGAAAAATAGAACCTATATCAACGATATAAAATTATCCTTTATTATAAAAAACTGGGAAAATTCTATTATTATCAATAATGCTATTTCAGAGAAATTACAATATGCTGTTGGGTTTAACTATAATAAGAATTTAATCAATTAAGTGTGGGTCCTCACCCAATCTATATTCTTCATTTATTCTATCAAGAAAAGTAATATCATCTTGGTTAATAGAAAAATCAAAAATATTAGCATTTTCTTTAAGATGGTCTAAACTTCCTGATTTAGGAATCTCAACGATGTTATGTTGAATTCCCCACCGAAGTAAAATTTGTGCAGGGGTTTTTCCATACTTTCTACTTATTTTTTGGAATTTATCGTAATCTAATCTTCGTCCTCTTGTTAATGGACTATATGCTTCAACAACAATACCTTTGTCTTGACAATATTTAATTAAATCTCTCTGATAAAGAAAGGGTGATATTTCAAATTGATTAACAGCAGGCATGGTCGAAGATGTATCTAATAACTCATTTATATGCCTAATAGTAAAATTACTCACCCCTATTGACCGAGTTTTTCCTTCATTATATAGTTTTTCTAAAGCTTTCCAAGATTCATTTCTTAATGGTGTAGCAGGCCAATGTATCAAATAAAGATCAATAAAGTTTAATGTCAAGCGTTTTAAACTTTTTTCAAATGCCTTTAAAGTATTATCATAGCCTTGGTCATAATTCCAAACTTTTGTGGTAACAAATATTTCATCTCGAGGCACCTTTGCATCTTTTAATGCGTTTCCAATTTCTCGCTCATTTCCATAAATCATAGCAGTATCTATCAAACGATATCCGATATTAAAAGCCCATAAAATTGCCTGATAAGCTTGTTTCCCGCTTAAAGCCCATGTACCGAGTCCAAATATCGGCATTTCAATTCCATTGTTTAATTCAATTTTAGAATCAATTTTTAAATCCAAATTTAACACCATAAATAATATAAAATAAATCTGAAAAAGAAATATAAAAATTCTTTTTATAAAACATTAAATTTTCCTAAGTTTTTGATTGATAGAA
>RDOE01000089.1 GCA_011364975.1 Promethearchaeota archaeon
CGCTTCAAGTAGGGAGTGCTTTAGACTTGAAAAATATTCTCTTAGCTATTGATATGCGTGATGATCAAGCGAAAAAAATTATCAATAAGATTATAGAAGATGGTGGACCAATCGAATACGATAACTCTACTGGTACAATTACCCTTAAGGAGGAGGTTGATTTCTAATGAGCTCAAATTTAAAGGAAATTCTCGGTTTAATTGAAAAACTTGAAACTACTTTTGATGAATATCTACAATCCCTCCAAAAAGATAAAGAAGGTGTGTTACAGAATTTAAGTCAAACTTGGAAAAAAATGAAAGAAGAACAACTTGAAATTGAAAAGTTTGAACAAACAGTTAATACTCAAAATTCTGAATTAACGGAATTAACTATGAAGTTACAAGAATTAGAAAAACAATTATCTGATTTAAGTTCAATCAAGCAAGATAATCTTTCAAAAATTAATGAATTAAATAATAATTTTGAAAAAGCCTCTGTTGAATTAAAAGCTCCTTCTAGTGAATTAGAAAACCTCCAATTAAAATTGAAAACATTAAACGAAAGATTATCAATCAAAGAGTCCGAAAAGATCGCCCTTGACCAGAGGAAGATCGATAACGAAAATAGAGAAAGACAATTAAAGATTTTATATACTGAAGATAAAATGGAAGAGCTTAATAGAAAATTAGCATTACTTAAAAAAGATAATTACTTTACATCGTTTTTAATTGAAAATTCTAAAGAAGATTTTCCTGAAGTGGATATTATCTCCACAATTATGAATCAAGGAAGCTGTAATCTGGAAGAACTGAAAAAGTTGCTCGATGTCCCTCCAATAATGGCTCTCAGGACGATCAAGCAACTTGCAGTCAAAGGTATCATAAATCTTGATGATAATACCAATATTATTAGCTTACCATAATAATACATCTTTTTTGATTTTATACTTTAAGAGATCTAAGCGACTCCTTATAGGTTTCTAAATTTGTCTATAAAGTTAATAGAAGTACTATATACCTACTGGAGTGATTTTTACAATCTTTTAAACTTTTAATTAAAATTCTTTGAAAATAACATTAAAAAGATTTAGATTTTTTAAAAACTAGGTTTCAAGTTTTTTCTTTGATCATTTATGTAAACCTAAATTTTTTTAAATGAGTTTTCGTTATTACTTTCCAAACATATCGAAGAAAACTTTTAAAAATGGAGAACAAAGATATTATACTTGGTATTTTATTAATTGCTGTAGTTGGGTTAGGTGGAGGACTAGGTTATGTCATTATTGCAGGTCCAAGCTTATTTGGTCCAAATCCTACTGAGGAACCGCCAACTGACCTATTTGGACTTCCTGATGATTGGTCAAATGCTCCAAATGCCTCATATTTCACACTTTATAATCAAACAGGTGATTCATTTTCAGTTACTTTAAAAGATATCTTGGATGGAATAACCTTAGCCTTAGAAGAACAAGCCGCGGGAGGCCCTGAAATAAATGAATATAAAAAAATCATATATCCTTATACATTTCTTGAATCTAGCACTGGACTTTACGTTACTGGCGTCGATCTGTTAGATATATTAGAAGCATTTGATATAAATTTTGGTTGGGATCTTAAGTTAACATCTGCTTACGGACACACATTAGAAATAACGACAGGGGATATCATTGCTAAAATGTATGAAGGCAATGAAGAGAGTATTATTGTGGCAATTGCAGCAAATAAACAATGGCTAGCACAATCTCCAGTAGGTCCATACTGGGGAAATTTTAGTTTTGTCGGAGAATTAATGTCCTCAGCAATATATAATTTAGAGTCTGTAGATGTTTCAAGTGACTGGACTGTTGAAATAATAGTAAACGGAACGGTTGAATATATTATAGATCCATCAAATATGACATATAATGAGTATGATGATGTCTATCATTATGATAGAGATGATTGGTGGAACTTTAATAGACATTACTGGGGAAGAAATATTTCCGAAATTATCTCTCACACATCAGCAGCAGGCTTAAATTACACTATGAGAACTTGGTCAGTGGATGGTTATGCCACACCCCGGCCTTTTGGTACTAAGAAAGAATTAAGATATAATAACACTCACATCGAAGAGGGGATAATACCACCTTATCCTAACAATATTGGTGGAACAAATGATTTAGTTAATGCCTCACAGGTACCACTCCCTCAAACTAATCTTTTAATGGCGTTAGTTTATGCAGACCAAGAATTCGGGGAAACAGGACAAGGAATTACCGATCCAGTTTGGCCATATAGAATGATGTGTGGTTATCATCGTGGACCATTTTATCTAATTGTACCCAATCGACCAAGAGATTCATACCTTTCATATGTTACTCAAATAGAAATAACTAAATATCTAGGACCAATTCCATCAGGATTTATTTTGTAAATACCTAAAAATTTATTTTTTTTTATATTCATTCAACTAAAATAAAAATAAGAGACATAATTATGAAAATTGTAAAAAATTATTATTTATTAAGTATATTGAGTATCTCGTTATGCTTTTTAATATCAATACCCTCTACTCTTGGTTTTTGGGGCTATGGAGATTGCACTAATTATCACGGTCTTACCTATATTAAACCTTATTTAGAGGATAATGCTGTGATAAATTTGGATGGCGTTCCAAGCGAATCTTTCTGGACAGAACATTCAGATTCTACAAAAAATGGTTCCCTTATTATACCTTTAGCATCAAAAATTACAGAAACAGAATTTTTTATTGTATACCTTGATATAGTATTTGTTCTTTCAGAAGAGTATCTTTACATTTTATGTAGCTGGGAAGATAACACAACCAGACCCGATTTAGGAGGCAATTATTATGATGGGCTCTATTTTTGTTGGAATATAAATGTTCCTAATTTTTCTGCTTATTTTTTAGGAGGGATGGATACTAATGAGATGGGTGGGGGTGATGTCGATTGTTGGGATTGGAGAATTATGTCATCTTCACCCCCAAATGGGACTTCTAATTACTGTGATGATCTATGTTTTGGAACCTATGGATGGTATGATCCTTTTTTAGAAAGTGAAAATGTTAAAGTAGCTTATACATATAAAGCGAATTCATCTTATACCCTTGAAATTGAAAGAAAATTAGTTACTGGTGAGGATTATGATGTTCAGATTAATAAAAGTCAGCTCTATCTCTTTAATATCGGAATAATGCAAGATGGAACTCATGAAGATCATGCCATATCTTGGACTTATGCTTTAGATCTAAGAAATGAAGAGCAAACAGCTATTATTTTTGGGCCAAATCCTATAATTTTTACATTAATTATGATTTTGTCAATTGTTACCATTATAAAATGCATTAGGGGAAAAAAAAAAGTCATCTAAGAACAATATGGAAAAAAGAAATTTTTATATCCTTATAGCATCAATTTTGATTGGAATGTCAGTATTTTGGATTTCAGTCTATAGTTTTATCATATTAGATATTGATCCATTTCAAAATATTAAAAATCTTTTTCCAGAAGAAAATACAATTGTGATTACAATCAAAGGGAATGTAGTCGAGGAATTTGAACTAACCCTAAGTGAATTAAAATCAGATCGGTATTTGCAAATTGAAGATAAACAATTTCATTTTCTGAATGCAATTGGAAGAGAATATGACTTAATATTTTCAGGAGTATCACTCTGGAGTATTTTAAGTGTAGAAAACCTCTTAAAACCAGGTGCTATGACTTTTCTCTTCATTGGAGGAGATGGTTATTATGCAGAGACTCCTCTTTCCCTTTCATTAGCTGAGCAAAATCCAGAACAAGTGATTTTAGCTTATGAACAAGATGGTGAACCATTATTTTATGATGGTCCTTTAAGATCAGTGGTTGATCATGAAGTTATACCGGATAAAGCAAACACTCATTATGCTGTTAAATACTTAAAAACCATACTTATTGAATAATGAGGGATATTATTTGAAGTCCGATAATAAAGTTGAAGAATTCAAGAAGACAGGATATTTATTACAAAAATCTAATAAAATCACTAACTTAGACTTAATATATTCTGTAATAATAGGAATTTTAGGTGGTATTATATCGAGTCTTATTCCCTTTAGTATTTTAATAAAAGTTTGGTATCCATTAACAGGGGGCACTCAATTAGTAAGTGGACATCATGTTATTTGGGCATCAATTATCTATGGACTGACCAAAAAAAAAACTAATATTTTAATTACGATGCTAGCAAAAGGACTACTTGAATTTCTTTTTGGTGATCCATGGGGTTTGTTAATTATATTTGTTAATGTGATGGAGGCATTATGCTTAGCTGGCGGATTTTGGCTAATGGAAAAGATAGGGGAAGGTGAAACCAAACTAGGATGGGGGATTGCTGGAGGGTTAGGAAACTTTATCCAAGCTCCATTTTTTTGGATAATTAACCAGAGGTGGTATCTTCATTGGACCTTATGGGTGTTAGCTTTTATGTTTGCCTTTATCTCGGGTATAATAATTGTTGGTTTATTAGGAAGAGCTATAAAAAATAGCCTGATCAAAGCAGGCGTCCCAACTACGTTTTAACGGAGAGTGCTTTAAATTCCTTCTAATAATAATTTAGCTCTTTCTTTTAATGATTTCTCTTTTATTTATGATGATAATGAGAATGTAAGTCCTGCAGTTTCTAATATTAATTTTGAGTTAAAAGAGGGAGAAACTTTAATTTTAGCAGGACCAAGTGGTAGTGGGAAATCTACCCTTTCATATGCTATGAATGGAATTATTCCATGGCGATTAAAAGGATTGATGAAAGGTTTTGTAAAAGTCTTAGGAATAGATATCTGGGATTATGAGTATTCAGAATTAAGCAAAATAGTTGGTTTAGTAAAACAGAATCCACTAGATCAGCTAACAACCTTCACCGTACGGGATGAAATAGCTTTTGGTCTTGAGAATATGAGATATCCTAAAGATGAAATATTAAAAAAAGTGGATGAAATCGCTAAATTTATGAAAATTACTCCTCTTTTAGATAGAGATATTAATCAACTAAGTGGGGGTCAAAAACAACTTACTGTATTAAGTTCATTTCTAGCAATGGACCCAAAAATATTGATTTTAGATGAACCAATCGCATTTTTAGATCAAAATTCCGAAAGTTTATTGTTAAACCAATTAAAAAGATTGAAAAAATCTAATAGATATCGCTTTACGCTAGTTATCATAGAACATAGGTTATCTAGAGTGATAGATATTGCAGATAAACTAGTAGTGTTAAATGAAAATGGAGAAATGCATCTAGCTGGTGATATAGCGAAAATTTTAAGAAATAAATATAATTCTTTGAAGTCATGTAATCTTAGAGTTCCTTGGTCTATTGATATTATAAATCAATTTAAAAAGTTAAATTTAAATCACCTTGAAATGATCAATCCAATAAATTTTAATGAAATAATGCAGCTTATTCAAAATCTTCCAAAAGAGTATCTTAAGGTCTTAAAAAATATAATTATTGAAACTGAAATTAATCCAAAAGCTTTGCAAGAGTATGAGAGTTATGAACAAATAATCAATTTCCCAGATTTATACATCGAATCATTAAAAGACAAAAAAGAAGATGAGACTAAATATTTAGCTGACAAAGTTAAAGATAAGACCGCTGAAGTCATCTTAGAAACCCAACATTTGAATTTTATATATCCAAACAGTGGAATAAAAGCTATTGATGATCTTTCAATAAAAATTGAAAAAGGAGATTTTATTGGTCTGGTTGGACCGAACGGTTCCGGAAAAACTACTTTACTTTACTTATTAGCAAATTTATACCAACCAATTAAGGGAAATATCTTATTTAACGGAATTAATATAAACAAGATCGATCCCCTCGAATATGCCAGAAAAATAGGCTTTATATTTCAAAACCCTGAAAATATGATCTTTAAATCAACCATAAAAGAAGAGATATTATATGCTCCCTTAAATTTTGGAATTTTAAATGAGATCTCTAATGAATATCTGAGTAAATTAATTAAACTAATTGGAGTTAAGGATCATAATCGAAACCCATTTAAACTAAGTTGGGGACAAAAAAGAAGATTGAATTTAAGCTCGATCTTCATCTACAATCCTGAAATAATTCTGTTGGATGAACCATTTATCGGTCAAGATCAAAAAACAATTGATTCATTAATTGAAACACTATACTTAGAAAATAAAAGGGGTAAAACGATAATAATCTCCTCTCATGATTATCATCTATTATTAAAATATACTAAGCGTATTTTAGAATTAAATAAGGATGGTAGCTTGATAGATTACGATACTAAAGAGAATTATTTCACGAAACATAAAAGTTTGGGTCCAATAATATTATTGAATGAAATTAATAAGTTAATAGAAGAGATATGAAATAAAATGCCGTCTAGAAATAAGTTATTAGATAATAGGCAATACCTATTTGCTTATATTTCGAACAACTCCTTTATGCATAAATTAAATCCAATTTCTAAGTTAATCTTTCTTTTATTTCTTACGATTGAAACATTTATAATTGGGAGTATTATTTTACAATCAGCTTTATTCTTGCTTGTTATTATTTTACTATTATTAAGTAAAATAAAGCCAAAATTTATTTTTAAAAAACTTCGATTTATGGTTATAATTTTGTTGATTAGTGTAGTTTTAAATATATTTTTTAATGCCCTTCCAAATGAAGACGAGATTGTGTTATTTTATTTATTTAATGTCCCATTTTTACCAATTAGAAGATTAGCAGTTTATTTTGCTTTAAGAGCCTTTTTTATATTATTAACACTCTATACTTCAGCAATACTGTTTACAAATACAACATCCCCTAAAGATTTTGTATATTCTATGATGAGAATGCGAATCCCATATAAGTTTTGCTTTGCATTTATGGTAGGACTTAGGTTTATTCCATCTATTGAAGAAGAAGCTAAAACAATTGCTTTAGCACAACAAGCTCGTGGCTTTAATATAGAGAAAGTTAAAACGCTTCGTAAAGCATATGCGTTTATCTCTGAAAGAATGATTGGTACGTTAGTTTCAATTTTAAGAAAAGGTCAAACAGTTTCTCTTTCTATGGAAAATCGTTGTTTTGGAGTCTTCAAGAATAGAACAAATTTAATAAAAGTTAAGTTTAAATTTTCTGATCTCGTATTTATGGTTCTTATTATTTTAGGTTTCATTTTTATTATTCTTTATATTTTTAATTTCCTGCCAATTCCTCGAATACCGTCATTATATAGCATATTTTTTACATAAACTTGCCTTTTAGAGATACTATTTACTTACGTACTAAATTTTGATATTAACTTCTTATAACTCGAGTAATTTTTTCTTTCAATTGTATACTTTTTTACAGAATCACTCCATCTAATACTTTGATGTATTGCTTGAGCTAATAAATCAGACTTACTCACATAGGTTCCACCAATTACATCAATTCCTCGCCTAAATAAAGGATCTGGCAAAAAACTAGTTGTCGGGCCTATAACTGATTTTTTTTCGGCACTAGTACAATAATCCAATACCTCATCTAAAGTATCATTTAAAACAGTTGTACCTGTAATCAAAATTTTATTGCAATCCTTTAATTTAGAAGGATTTAAAGTTACTAACCAATCTTTTGACTTCTGTACTAATTCTTCCTTTTTTTCTATTACAATTAACTTAGATCCAATCTTTTCTATTAATTTTACCAAAGGAGGAAAAAAACCCACCATGCCAATGATATCAGAACTCTTAATATCCAATAGCCCTAAGGAATCAGAGGTAAAATCAAACAAGAAATTTGTTTTTTTAAAAATAAATTGACTCACGGCATTAATAACACCTAAAGATAATGATCTTTCAAATAAATCCTTCGAATTGAAAAACTTTATTATAGATAATGGTTCCGAACCTTTGAGATAAGTAAACTCCTCATTCTTGAATTTATTTTTAATTTTAGAACTCAAATTAATATAAATTAAACCAACTGAATTATCTTCTAATATTATCGCAGAAAAATTTGATTTTTTGGCGTTTTCTCTATTTTGAGGTGTGACGATTTCCTTTATTAAAGGCAAATCAACTACATTTGATATGTCTTCAATAATATTTATAAATTCTAAAGAAATTGGCATTATTTACTAAATTAGTTTGATCTTAAAGATTTTTCTTTTTAGCGTTGTTAAAATTTTTTTAATATTTTGAACTCGTTTATTCTTTTTTACTCCTAACTTTAAATATAAATTTGATTCCCATTTCCCTATTATAATAATTAAGAAAGCTGAAATTAACATAAAAAATGGTCCCATTCCCGGAAAAGTAATCCCGAAATTTGAAATTAATGTTTCAGGATTAGTAGCCTCTGAAAAGAACGGCATTAAACTTATTAAAATTAATAATAACGTAGGATAGATTAATTTGAAGAATCCAGTAATTACTGGTTTTATAAAGGCTAAAATCGAAAAAGTAAACATAATCACTAAAAATAATGAAGTTAAAACAGACGCTATTTCTCCAATAAATAATTTCCAAGTAAATAGGTTATTAAAAAAATATATATGAGTAAAGGTGACTCCACCTTTTTCATATATTACCCATGGTAGGATTAAACTTATGTAAGCAAGGATTTCACTTAGGCTAATTATAATTAGCATAATAATAACTTTCTTTTTGACCACCTTATTTACATCTTTTTCAAGTCTAGATAATATCATAAACTTATTATTAATCGCTAAGACAATCGGAATACATATTAATATTGATAATAATATAATAAAAACCGAAAAATAATTACTATGAATGATACCACCTGAGAAAATGTTCGATGAAAACCAGATTCTTTCTATATCATTTACATTTACAACTACATAGAAATCTATATTAGAGTCAAATAAACCGGGAGTAAGGGTTACTTTCCATGTTTGATTATCAACATTATTAAAATACACTTTTTGCCAACAACTACCCATAATATCAATCCTATTGTATATTACCATAACTGAAGAGATCTGTGAAGATGAATTAACCTTTATAGAAAGATTTAAAGAATCTCCAATCATTCCGCTTACTTTAGTCGTTTGCGTAATATTTACTAAAGGGGGTGCTGTTCCATTATTTAAAATATAATCAATAAAAAATTTAGTAGAATTTTCAAAGAATGGAAAGCCATGATGTTCATTTGGAAAAATTTGTAGAAATTTGTTTTCGTGTTGAACTGCATCAAAAGTACCCTTTATACAACTATAGTGGAAAAAATCATCATTTGTTCCTATCTGCCAAAGAATTGGTGGTAGTTTTGGCGATTTTAGGTAATATTTTGGGTCAAAGCGTAAAAGTTGATTATAAAGATAGGAATCTTGTATCTCAGTAGCACTTTTACCCAAAATCCAAAAGATTAGTTTTGAGGGGTACTTTATATTCTTTGAAATATCTCCGATAGCGATATATGAAATTAAACCAGAAATGCGATCTCCACATATCGCAGATAACCACATCGCATTTAAACCTCCATATGACTCTCCCGTAACCATAATTTGAGTATTATCTACTAAAGTAGAGTTCTCTAAAACTCTTAATCCTTGTATTGCCGCACACAAAGTAAGGTAAAAATGTGCCGATTCGTTATATTCACCTTCATAATACAAATTTTCAGGTCTTGGTTTTGCTCCTTCAGATTTACCATGACCGGGATGAGCGTGAGCCAATACAATAAATCCCTTTTCTAAATAGGGAATTGTTAACTCAAATACATCCTTAATATCTGCATTTAAACCATGCATAATCAGACAACCAGGATTTATAGCCTTAATTTCATTTGGATATAAAATATAACCATGTATTCTAATAGTTTCTGGACTACTATTCACCCAATTAGGTGAATCAAAATAAATATTTTGAGCATTTAATATATATTCTTTATTTATGAACGGATTAGTATATCGGATACTCTGATTTTCACCATAATGTAAAGCTAATGGAGTGTTGTTAACTCGTTCAATTTCACGTTCCCAAAAATCTAAAATATCAAAATTTTCGGATTGATGAGTTCTTAAGCTATCACCTAAAGGAATAATTTCTTGTTGCGATAGTATTATGTTAAAAAAAATAGAATTTATTGAGAAAAAGAATAGGATTGAAACCAAGATAATTAACAGAAATGAATTCTTCCCTAATGATTTATGATTTGATTTCATAAATAACCAGCATGCTTTTCTCCTTTAATTAATAAATTATTCTAGTTTTTAATAAATCCTATTAATTTGAAGGATTTACTTTTTTAGATATGTTATATTAAATAGCTTATGGTAAATGTCTCTGAGATAGTGAAAGAGATACAAGAAAATTATAAAATCATCGGACGAAATGATGAATTAAAAAAGATTGTATTAGCACGTTCAGTAGGAAAAAACATTTTAATCGAAGGAGAAGTAGGAGTTGGTAAAACCACCATTGCTAAAGCAATTTCTTCATATTTTGATACTGAATTTACCCGCATAGACTGTTCTGAAGAAACACTTGCTCATAATTTAGTCGGTTATTGGGAACCTCCATTAGTTATATCAAAAGGCTATATTGAAGATTCTTATACTTATGGTCCTTTAGCAACATCAATGTTAAAAGGAGGGTGTCTATTTATTAATGAAATAAATAGAATGCCTGAAAGTACACAAAACTCATTATTAACGGCATTAGATGAAGGGATTTTAGAAATTCCAAAATTAAAAACTATCACTGCCAATAAAAATTTTTTTGTTATCGCTACTCAAAATCCTTCTGCACATGTTGGAGTCACTGTGTTAGGAGAAGCACTTAAAGACAGATTTATATGGATAAGATTAGAATATCAACCACCAGAAGAAGAAGTTTTAATAATTAAACAGGAAACAAAATTAAATGGAAAAGACGGTGATAATATAGCTCAATTATGTCAAATGATCATTCAAACCTCTCGAGATAGCACATCTATTCGACGAGGTAGCTCTATTAGGGGTGCTATCGATCTAGCGCAACTAATCTCGAATTCGGGTAATGAACATAGTTCCCAAAACTGGATTGATGCAGCAGTAATGGCACTCTATAATAAAATTGAGTTAGAAGATGGAGTGACCCGGTCTAAATCTGAAATTATTACAGAGATAGTTCTTTCAATTTTAAATAAAGCGGATTTTCAATAATCGATGATTTTTCTTCACAAGAATTTGAAGAAATTGAGAAGGATAGGCTTCATGTAAGGTTAACAGAAAGGATTCCTGATAATGAAATTTTAAGGTACGAAATCATTCGAAAGAAAAAAAGAAAACCGGATTACTTTCATCACCTAGCAAATACGTTAGATTATAAACAAATCAGAGAACTTTCATATTTAGCAATAAAGTATAAGAATTTAGAAGCTATAATCGGATTGCTAAAATCAAATGTCTACGCTGCTTCGGATGCATTAGATTGTGACGAGGGTGTAAGATTCTTTGCTGAGAAAGCTAAAGAATCATCTGCTTCAATGGCAGAAGTGTATTTTTTCATAAGACGTCCAATATCAGAGAAATATAAATCCATTTTTAGGCGCTTAGCACGACAAAGTATTTTGAAAACATCCCTTAAGATTACAAGTAAGGGAATACGAGGTAATTTCAAAAAGTCAGTACCTTATTATGAAATTGGTATGCCAGAATTTGATTTGGATGAAACTATTCAACATAATCCTTTAAAAATCTATGATAAGTCCATTACATACCGTGATATTTTTGGGATTAAAAGGCAACGTCAGAAAAGAAAGATTGTCCTAATTTTAGATACAAGTGGAAGCATGTATGGGAGATTATTATTGAATGCAGCCTTAACAACATCCGTATTAGCATATAATATGGAAAAGGAGGATTATGCAATTATTTTATTTAATTCCACTGCAATGACACTTAAAAAAATAGATCAGCGAAAATCTGTGATTTCTATAATTGATGAAATTTTAGATTCAGAAGCTGTAGGATTTACTAATATTCAAATAGGTCTAGAAAGGGGCTTAAAAGAATTATCTAAAGTGAAAGAAAAGACCCGAAATAAATTTGGAATATTGATTACAGATGGGAATTATAATCGGGGGGATAATCCCTTAGAATTTGCAAAACGATTCCCAAAACTTCATGTAATAGGGATGCCGGCTGAAAATGATGCTGAAGGAGGTATAGACACTTGTAGGGAAATCGCCAAAGTAGGAAAAGGTAAATTTTATGCTGTAAATAACTATAATGAAATTCCAAGAGCTTTAATTGATTTACTATCTCAAACTTAATAGGAGTTGAATTTATATAAAGGAAAAAGAATTTATTATAAAATATGTGAATGAAGATGATGAACCTTTTTTAAGAGATATGTATTTAAGAGATATCGAAGAGAATCAGGAAAAAGCATCGCGTTTTGCTTATGAATTATCACATAAAGTTAAGACCATAGGATGTATACATGAAAAAAAAATTATTGGGACCATTTCATGGGATACAAGAGGTGGATTAGAAGATGGTGTTATTGAATTAATAGCATTAGGAATAAGCCCGCTCTATCAACGACAAGGTATTGCACGAGAATTAGTGTTATCCTTGATTGAGGAAACAAAAAAATTTTTCTCTCAATTTGGATATAAATTACGAGTAATCTATCTATTTATGGAAAATGGTAATATAATAGGCAGAAAATTTTATAAAAGAATGGGTTTTAGGGAGTTTTTTACAATACCTGCTTTTCTTCCCCATGATGATACTGTTTTTTGGATTAAATATTTTTAAATTAAATCTTAATTTCAAAATAAAAAAACAAAAAGAAATATGAATTCAGTAAATAAATCTTATAAAAATTATGTGAGTTGGCTTTTTCACCACCTTTTAAAACA
>RDOE01000090.1 GCA_011364975.1 Promethearchaeota archaeon
CAATTGCTACGTTGTCAACAGCAGAAAGTTTATTACAAACATCAGGATCAGTTTGGTTAAATCTTACTTATTTACATGAAAGATTAAACGTGAGTGATACATATAATAAAACTTTCTTTATAGCTGTTCAAAGAATAAACGATTTTGGTGAGTGGGAATTTGAAAATCAAGCAGATGGCGATGATACAATTGTTTGGGATTCTATAACGGGTAATACTCCAGTTAGTAGAGATCAGTTATTAAAAGTTGATCTTTCACCGTTAGATGAAACTCCAAGACCATCAGATGTAAATCTTTTGGTCAACGGTACAACGGTGAATGATATTGATTCTAATAATCAAGGATATTACTATTCTAATCAAGAATTTAGTGGTTATGGCGATAATATCGATTTTGAAGTAAATGCGGATTGGTGGGAAGTATCGTGTGATGTTACAAATGTTCAATTAAACTTTACTAAATCTGATATTTTAGCTTATTCCGAATTTACAATCCCTACAAGTGGACAGGATGTTCGATGGAATGTGACAAATATTGGAGGATTAAACTATTTTGATTCAAGAATAACAGATTTTAATACCATTAATTATACCATTCCTCGAATTTGGAATGATGGTTCAATCAGAGTATTTAATGGAGCAACAGAAAAAACATCCAATATTAATAAAAGACTAATCGATAATAAATATCGGGAAATTCAAGTTCTTAATGCAGGAAACGGCACCTTTTGGTATTTAAATGCTACTTCATCAAATCTACTCACATCTATAGACACTTTTGTTGGAGGTATCCCTCTAAATCAAGTAAATTTTTCAAATACGGTGAAATTTAATAGCACCTTTAGTGAGATCATATATGATGGTACATTAAATTTAAGCGTGTTTTCACCAATTCCGAGATATTTGAATCATACTCAAATTGTAGATATCTCCTTAATTAGCTCAAACGATGAGTTTGACGTTTCAGACTGGAATATCTATGAAGATGTTAAAAACTATGGTATTTTCAAGATCCAAATGTCTTGGAATAATGATACAGCAGCCGGATTTCTAGAAGATTATATCACGATAATAGCAGATACTGAATTAATTTTAAGTTTGCCAAAAAATACTTTTAATTCCAGCGAAACTTTTGATTTATCAGTCTTCTTTAATGACACTGGTCAAGATTTAGGCATTGATGCAGATACCATTATATATCAGATTGGTACAGGTAGTGTAAGAACCGATAATATAACTCCACTTGGGAATGGATATTACAATATTACCATCGATTGTAATGATACAGATTTTGCGGGATATGGAATAAAATCAATAGAAGTTAATACGAGTAAGTATTTTTATAATAATCAAACTGAGAGTATTAGTTTTTCTATTATAGGGAATACCGAATTGATAATTTTATATCCTCTTCCATTGTCATCATTTGATTCTGGAGATACCTTTAATATCACATTATTTTATAATGATACCGTGAAAAACGTTGGAATTGATGGAGCTATCATTGAATATCAACTTAATAGTAGTTTATCATTCAAATCAGCTAGTTATGATAATTATGCTCCCGGTTATTATAATATTACATTAATTGCTGCTGATTCAGACTTTAACGGTTATGGTATTGAAGATTTAATCTTCAATGCGAGCAAACAATATTATCATAACCAAAGTGAATCACTTAGCATTAGAATTTTAGGTGAAACGAGTCTTACAGCACTCAAAGTTCCAAGTAGAATAACCTATAATGCATCTGAAACTGTGATAATACGATTATATTTTAATGATACGGTAAAAAATATCCCCGTTGATGGAGCAACTGTATCTTATGAAATTGGATCGGCGGGATTACGCACTGATAATATAGATCCATTCAGTTTGGGACCGGGATATTATGATATTTCTATCGATTGTAATGATACTGATTTTAACTTCTATGGTGTGAAATCAATTAGTATCTTCATTAATCTTGGTAATTATCATAATAAAAGTCAAGTAATAGTTATACAAATCTTTGGTGAAACGTCTTTATCGCTCGAAAAGGTTCCAGATCAAGCATATTATGATTCTAGTGAATCTATGGTTTTGAGTCTTTATTTCAATGATACAGTAAAGAATCTTGGAATAATTGGAGGAACTCTCACCTATCGAATTGAATCTGGACCAATTCGATCTGATAATCTTGTCGATTTATTGAATGGTTTCTATGAAATTACAATAGATTGTAATGATACTGATTTTAATGGATATGGATCAAAATATATAACAGTATTCCTGGACAAAACATTTTACCATAATCAAACTACTCAAACATATTTAATAGTCGTTGGATATACAGTACTTAGGATTTTAAGTCCCAACAATTTGACTGCATATTATAGTGGTCAAACTTATAACATCACCATTGAATATTTTGATACAATAAAGAATGCAGGAATTACAGGTGCTACCATTTCATACTTATTACCCTTAAGTGGTAGTCCAAGGTTTGATAACATTATAGAGATTGGAAATGGAATTTATCGAATTGAAGTTAGTGTAAACGATGGTGATTTTGATACATTTGGATATGTAGAGATTGATATTTATGCTAATCAAGACTTTTACCTCAATCGTTCCAATACCTTTACGTTCCATCGTCAAATCACGACTACAATATCGCCTTCAAATTTTCCAGATCTAGGCAGTGTATTGCGCGGATTAAATATTAGCTACATGTTTAATTATTCTGATACTGATGATTCAGCAATTCTAAATGCAAATTGGTCCTTAATTGGTTTGAGTTATGGATTTTTATTTTACTTACAAGAAAATGGCAATGGTAATTACACCTTTCATTTTAATACAACTTTCGCGGATGTATCACTCTCACCATTTACACTATTTTTCAATATATCGGCCTATGGCAAACAAACACAGATACTTCAGATTAATATTGATGTGTTGATAATTTACACAGATATTGTAAATCCTGATTGGGACGATATCATTGCAAGGAATGCAAAAATAAATCAAACATTTACATTTTATTTCAATAATACTGTCACAAATGAACCCGTGAAAGATCTAATCTCATCTGATATAATTGTTAGAAATGAAGGAACCAGCTCTGTTTGGAATACGGGAGATTTTAACTGGGAACTAATTAACCCTCTTAATGATGGAAATTACATATTACGTATTAGTCTTAAAGGACTAGATTCGGGGAGATATTATCTTTCTGTAAACGTATCAAAATTTCCCAATTACAATTATAGCATTTTCTTTTTTAGCTTTTACCTACGAGGTAACTTCACCGAGATTAATATTGATTACTTTTCGGATGTTGGAGGCCAAGGTGTTCTTCAACCAACTGGACAAAACTATAGCATATACATTGAGCGCAATCTCTACGTTAATTTCACTATAATAGATTTGGAATTTGGAAATCGATTGATTACCGGGGCAGGCACATCAGTTTTAATTCAGTACTTTGAAATTGGGAATTTATCTAACAATGGTACACTTGGCCATACTATAGTTTATGATGCAAACACATATTCATATAAAGGTAACATATTAACATCCGCTTTTTCAATAACCTCTAATTATATCATCAATATTACCATCTTTAGGATTAATTATGAGAATTCGACCCATTCAATCAATTTGACACTTAAAGCAAAACATACAACTAATATAACCGTATTAATACAACCCTCTGAAGTAACTGCGGGAGATTCTTTTGTAATTCATTTCCAAGTTGCTTATTTAAATGGCAGTATTTGGATACCTTTAACAGGGACACAAATTACTTTGACACCATACTTCGATGGAATAGCATCTACTCCAATACTGGGATCTACGAATTCCACTGGAGGTATTTCAATTGAGATCACTATTCGAAGAGATGCTGAAAACATGAGTCTATTAGTCCAGCTAGCAAGCGGATATTATTACACCTCCTATGAATTCACTATCACAGATATCGAAGTGATTCCATTTAATCCTGGATTTAGATTTGAAGATATATTACCCTATATAATAATAATAGGTGCTGCGGTAGCTGTGGCAGGCGGTTCTGTGGGTGTTTATCGTGGAGTAGTGGTTCCCAAAAAAAGGGAAAAACAGCGAATTCTAAGTGAAGTAAAAACCATTTTTGATGATGCTATTAATTTAGAACATATTTTAGTTCTCTATAAAGCTACTGGAACCTGTATATTCTTTAAATCTTATGGCTCGGAACAGATTGACCCCGAATTAATTGGCGGATTTTTAACAGCTGTATCTTCCTTCGGAAAAGAAATGGTTGCTCAGGAAGCACTAAATGAGATTTCATATGGAGATAAAATGTTATTATTAGCCGATGGTGAATTCATTAGGGTAGCATTAGTTTTAGGAAAGAAAGCTTCATTAATCCTTCGACAACATCTGAAAGAGTTTATTGATAAATTTGAAAAGGTATATAATGAAGTTCTGCCAAATTGGAGAGGACAATTGAATTATTTCAGGAATGCAGGAGAAATAGTTGATGATATTTTCAATACTTCAATAATACTACCGCATCAAATAACATACGATTTTTCAAATGTGAAAGATTTAAAAAACCCGCATTCAAAAGATATTCTTAAGATTGCCCATAGCTGTTGCGAAGAAACGGAACGGGAATTCTTCTTCATTGCTACTTTACTCAAGGATGCATCAGAAAAAACCAATAAGGACACTGCAGAAATCTTTATGGGTGTAAAGGAACTAAGGGATAAGAGAATATTAATTCCAATTGAAATCTCTGCGATTGAACCACAAGCAATATCTCAACAGGAAATGAACTTGATAGGTCAAAAAGTATCAGGACTTTCAAATCTTACGGCAGAAGAGAAGCAAAAATTAGTAGCTGATTTAGCTCAGATGGGTCCAATGCAAAGGGAGGCTTATCTGTCAAGTCTAATGAGTCGTCAGGAAATTATTTCTGCACCAATTAAAATGAAAGTTGGGACAACAGAAATAGAAAGTCAGAAGTCTGCTAAAAATAAAATGAAAGAGTTACTTAAGAGAGCTAGAATTGCTAAAGGAAAGAAAAATTACACTACGTCAATTGAATATCTTCATGATGCTGCCATGATCGCTTCTAGTTGGGAATTATCGAATGATTTCTTAAAGATTGAAGAGTATACACGTATTATTAAAATTGAAGATTTAACAATTATTAAGAAAGAAGCTGAACAAACCGCTAAGTTAGCAGTGAAAAAGAAGAATTATGCAGAAGCCGCAGAAACATATAAAAAAGCTTCAAAAATAGCTTCAGAGATTTTTAAATTAGGCGCAACTGAAATGACAAAAGAAGTTAAAAGATTAACAAATAAAGCTAATGAGTATGAAAAGCTTAAGTAAATTATTTATTTTTATCCTATTTTTTTTTTTGAGTATTTAAAAAGAGAATTTTTAAATTTTAATCAGTTATACCATTTTCGGTTATACTAAATACTGCTTCACCTTCAGGTAAATGAGGTGCATCAACAATTTTGGCTACTCTTTGTTCACCCTTTCCTTTCCTTAGATAAATTCTAATAGTTGAACCATGAGCAATAATATTACCTCCTGCAGCTTGTAATGGATTTCCATAAAACACATCTGGCTTCGATTGGACTTGATTAGTAACTACTACTGCCAATTCTGGATTAATTTCTGAGAGTCTTAATAAGTCATGAAGATGGGAATTAATAGTCTGTTGTCGATTTGCTAACGTACCTCTTCCAATATATTCACTCCTAAAATGACCAATTATTGAGTCAACAATAATCAATTTAATGTTTTTTTCTTTGATGATATTAGCAGCTTCCTTAATAAGAAGTATTTGATGATCCGAATTGTAAGCTCTACCAAAGATAATATTCTTCAAAACTTGTTTATGATCTAAATCAAGCCCGTCTGCCATTTGGATAATCCTTTCAGGGCGAAAGGTACCTTCGGTGTCTATGTATAAAGCATTTCCTTCTAAACCTCCATGTTCTCTTGTTAATTGTACGTTTACGCATAGTTGATGAGCTAATTGGGTTTTTCCAGTTCTGAATTCACCAAAAAATTCTGTTACACTTCCAGTCTCGATCCCACCACCTAGTAGATCGTCAAGCTCTTGACTTCCTGTTAAAATTTTAGCTATTGTTCTTCTATGTTCCCACACATCCTCTGCAGATTTAAATCCAATATTCAATTTATCCATCGATGATTTAATTAGCTTAACAATAGTTTTTTCACCTAGTCCAGATTCTTCTTGAATAATACTTGGAGGTGTATATGCTATAGATTCTAAACTATTGAATCCAGATTTAATTAGTTTCTTAAGGGTTGCCTCTCCAACGCCCGGTAACTTTTTAACAGCTTCAACGCAAGCATCTGCACCATTATCAAGATTCACATCATCATCATCTATATCATCAGCAATTTCATCATTATCAGGATTTTCCTCATCTTCAAGATCATCCTCAGTATCTAAGAAATCGATATTTTCCTCTACCTCTATATCTTCAAAATTATCATCATAATCGGCAGCTTCCCCATTTTCCTCATCTAATTCATTATTAGAAACCATTTCATCAGGATTTTCTTCATCTTCAATAGCTGTTGCAAATTTTAGATGTTCTTTATAGATTTTTCCTTTTGTATGATTCCTTTTACATTCCTGACAAAAATAAGGCTTTCCCATCTCGATTTGGGCACCATTACTTACTTCTGTAGCTTTAGCCATAATTTCTCACTATAAAGAGTTAAAATTTTAGTGTATTTTTTATACTTTTAACTATTTATAGATTAAATATAATTGAAGGTATTTTAAACAAAATAGAGTTCTAATTTATCAATTTTCAGAGATATTAAGCCCTTAATAAAGTTTTAATAATAGAGTTTTTAGCTGTTTTAATTCTATTATTTTTTTCCTCAAACTAATAAAAATTAAATTAAATTACACTAATTAGTCTAATTTTATATAAAATAATTAAAACAAGGATTGCTTAATTTATTTCATTAAAACTAGAAATCTTATCATAAGTGATTATTTATGGATTTTGGATTAGAGTTTGAATATTATCCTAAAATTTCTACCCGATTTCTCACAGAGGCCCAAGAAATTATAGAAAAAAATCGAGAAAAATGGCAAAAACCATTCTTTATTGATACTAAGTCCTATATAAATTTAGAGGAAATTAGAACCATTTCAAAAGACTTTATTAAAGATAATATAAAAAATGTAATAGTTTTAGGAACAGGGGGATCAATTCAGACATTAATAGCAATTAAACATATAGCAACTAAGAATATTATTGCAATTACAAGTTCAAGAGCTATGGAGTTAAAAGCTTGTCTTGAGACTACAAATCCTCAAAATTCTGTGGTTATTCCCATTTCTAGAGGGGGAGAAACATTGGATATCAATTCAACAATAGGAATCTTTCTCAAGAGAGGATATCCATTTATTGGGCTCTCCTCTAAAGGAGAAATGTATCAAATCTTAAAGGATGCAAAAGTTCCAATTTTAAGCGTACCTGACCTTTCAGGTCGTTTTGCAGGGTCTATTTCAAATGTTGGGATTGTCCCTGCATTTATTGCTGGTATTGATATTAAAGATTTTTTATATGGGTTAGAAGAGGGATATAAATCTTTCATAAATTCGAAGGAAAGCTTAGCCCATCAGTTTGCAGTTTTTATTTATTCATTATATAAATTAGGTTATAAAATTGTGTTTTCAATGCCTTACTCGGTGAATCTCGAGGGAAGTATAGGTTTATTTGTGCAAGAAGTTTCAGAAAGTACTGGAAAAAATGAAAAAGGGTTAATGGGTGCGTTTCAGTCTGCTCCCTTATGTCAACATTCAGTTTTAGAATTTCTATTGGGAGGTACTAAGGGTAATGTTATACCAATTCTATGGAATGTTAATAATGAACTAAGAGATGTGACTTTACCTTCATCACTAGAATATATAGATGGACAAAGCGCTCACACAATAGTAAATTATCAAGCAGATGCTACATTCCAAGCATTAATTGAACAAAAAGTTCCCACCGCGAAAATTACTATAGAAAACGTTAAAGCGGATAGTATTGGTAATTTAATTGCATTCATTCAATCTACCGTTTACCTTTTATGTTTATTATTAGATGTGAATTGGGCCGATAACCCTAAGGTTATTATTGGTAAAAAAATTTGTAATGAAGCGTTAATTAATAAAGTGTCTTCAGAAAAGAGAAAACAAAATCGTATAAAAATCGCAGAAAATGCACTCAAGGACTTTTTTTCAAAATAAAGACCTTAATCTAGCCCCCTTTTTTCTTACATACTGGGTCGATTGATAAATGCATTATATAATACCTTAATAGCTTTTTTACAATTAGATCTATCAATAATCGCGGTAAAATTAAGTTCAGACGATCCTTGTGCAATTGCTTTAATGTTTATATTGTTATCTCCTAACGATGTAAACACTTTTCCAGCGATTCCGGGAGTGTGTAATAATCCTGCACCGATTACTGCAACTAATGAGATTTCATTATCAATTTTTATTTTAAACCACTGTTTTCCAAATAACTCAGAATTTCTTAATAAAAAACTAACTTTTTTAGAATCTTCAAAGTCAATGCCAAAAGTTATATTATTTTCGGAAGAGCTTTGTGAAATGAATACAAGGTTAATATTATTATTTCCTAAAAGCGAGAAAAGCTTGGATGCAGTTCCGGATAAGGGGATCATTGTATCACCAATAATAGTCACCATAGATAGTTGATAAATAGAGGTTATAGCCTTGACTATTTTTTCATCCTGTATTATTTCTCTCGTAATAGTGGTATATTCATTAGATTCAGGATCTTCAAAAGATCTAATTTCCGAAGGGATATTACCTTTCTCATTAATATCTAAACATAAAGGATGGAGTATTTTTGAGCCGAAAAAAGAGAGTTCTTTAGCTTCTACATATGAAATTTGCTTTAATAAATCAGTTTTGTCAGAAAGTTTAGGATCTGCATTTAGAATACCTTTTACATCCTTCCAGTAGATAATTTTGCAATTACAAGCAGTCCGTAATGAATAAGCTATTATGGCAGCCGTTAGATCACTTCCACCCCTTCCTAAAGTAGTGATCTTTTTATCTGTCGTTGAGCCAAAATATCCAGTAATACAGTGAATATCAGTTGCATTATTTTCTAAAGAAGGGACAAACTTTTCTTTTATTAATGCTTCAGTTTCTTCTAAAAGTGGTAATGCTCTACTAAAATTATCATCTGTTATGATTAACGTATCTGAGGAATAGTAATGGGATCTTAAATCAATACTTTTTAGAAATTGAGATAGAATGAAAGTACTCAATTTTTCTCCATAGGAGCTAATTAAATCTTGTATATCTAAGCTTGGCCTAATTAGTCTAATAACTTGCCCTAACTGAATTAATTCCTCAATATTTTTCTGAAGGAACGATCTTGATTGATGGAACTCCGCACTATCTTCATCTAAAATCGCATAAATTAATTTAATGTGAATATTATTTATTTCCTCAATTATCAAATTACATTCATTATCTTCACTACAGGATTTAGTATAAAATTCTAAAAGTTTATCTGTTATCCCATTTAATGCAGAAGTGACAGTTATAACTCTCGAATGTGCTAAATAGTGTTTGACAATCTTGGCGATCTGTTGAAATGAGTCCTTGTTTTTTAGACATGAACCACCAAATTTCATTACAACAAGATCTTTCATTCGATTTACCATCTTAATTTACACTTATCTTAATTGAATAGAAGTAAGAGTAAACTTATAAATGTAAAATAAAATATAGGTTTCATTAAAAAATCAATATAATTTACAAAAAAAACTATAATAATTAGGAATTAACTGCAATTTTTATGAACTTTCTCGCTCCTCTCTTTTTACAAAAAATCCAAATCCTATTATTACCGCTCCAATAAAAGGTCCTATCACTCCAAAGTATGGTGAATATCCCCCACCCATTGCAATCCAGTGATTATAGCCATATTGGTTATAAAATGCTTCCATCATGATAATCCAAAACAGAGTTGATGCAATTACCAATCCTGCTATCAAAAGCATCTTCCATCTGAGTCTCTTAAAATTCAATGATAATCTGACATAGGTAAGGTTAAGAGTAATTGCGATAACACTACTCGAAAATATAATTAAGGCAAGTATCGTAGAAATTACAACTAACATTAGATCTGTTCTTAGCAAATATATAGCAAGAGGGTCAATATCTACACCTATTTGTGTCATCCAAACATAATAGAGCGTTGGATATGTATCATTATAGCTGGTAGGAGTTAAAATCGATATTAATATAATTATTGCTCCAATAATATTTAAAATCCAAAGATATTTTCTAATGTTCATTTAAAATCATAACGCAGTTAAACAATTATTATCTATCGAGATCAAATGTCACTTAAAAAAGATTATCACGTATAAGAATAGGTTATAAATATTCATAATTATAAGTTAAATTACTAAATTAAAAAGAGAAAAAACGTAAGTAAAATTTACATAATCAGAATAAAATTAGATTAAGAAAAACCTTTTACAAGAAAACTATAAAGTCAAAAAAAAATTAGAGCAGATAGAGCAATTAAACAATATTATATGACTTATTTAATCTCTATCTTTTTCCTCTCTGGTTTTGGAGGCTCAACTTTTGGAATTTTAACCGATAAGATTCCTTTCTCTAAATTTGCTTCGATCTTGTCTGCATCTATGTTTTCCGGTAAACTAAACGCTCTGTAATAGCTAGAAGAATGATATTCACGTCTAACTAGTTGTCCATCTTTCTCTTCTCTCTTTTCTTCCTTTTGCTCTCCCTTAATCTCTAACATCCCATCTTGAATGGTTAAATTAATGTCAGCTTTATCCATACCGGGTAATTCAGCAGTAATATTAAATGCATCCTTAGATTCAGAAATGTTTGATAATGGAGTTCTAAAGAGGGGTTCGTCATCTCTTATTGCTAAATTAAAGGGTCTATATCTCCTTCTGCTAGTTGGCCACCAAAAATCGTCGAAAAAGTTGTTTCGTAAGTCATCGAACATTCGATCCATCTCTTGGAATAATGAAAATGGATTTTCTCTTCTAATCGTTAATTCTCGCGATTTCTTGCCTTCTTGATTTTGTTCTTCCTTTGATTCTTTTTTCTTAACTTCAATTTTTTCTTTGTCTGTCATACAATACACCTCTTTTATGCTTAATTTTTATTTTTGGTTTGATGTCAACTATCTCTTTACATCAATTAGTTGACTATGATCTAAATAGAAACTAGTGTATTTAAATCTTATGTTTTTTTTCTATAAAAATAGGCAGTCAGCCCTTTCTACTATTACAATTCAAAGAGTTTATTTAAAGAAGTTAATATCATAAGTTTTTTTAGATATGTTTAGTTATGCATAGGGAGTAAATGTGGTTACAATTTTTCTCAAAATTACCAATATCTCTAAAAATTTTACTAATATAGAGATTGCGAGAAAACTTATTTGATGATTATTCATTTTTTATTTAAGAGAACTATTTCATGAAATTGGATCTTACACAGTGCAATTGTCAGAAGGAATAAACTATTAATTGATTTTACAAGCAATATTAAGATTAGTGTTCTAATGTCAAACTTTTACTCAAATTTTTCAATAGCTAAATTTGATTCTTTAACCATTTCTTCTTTTACCTTGTTTTCCATATTATATCCTTCTCCATATACTATTCGTTTAATTCCAGCATTAATAAGTAACTTTAAACAATTCATACAAGGAAAATGAGTGCTATAAAGGGTTGTATATCCCAATATTGAGGTTCCATGTATTGCTGCTTGGATTATACAATTTATTTCTGCATGTACACCTCTACAAAGCTCTGGCTTTTCGCCACTTTTAAGGGTTTGTCTAACACATGTTTCGGAGTTACAATGTTTAAATCCAGAAGGAGCACCATTATATCCAGTAGAAAGAATGTGCGAATCCTTAACCAAGACGGCACCTACATGTCGTTTAATACAAGTACTCCTTTTAGAAACCACTTCTGCGATTTCCATAAAGTATTCATCCTTAGATATTCTTTTCAGGGACATATTAGTAATTAATAAATCGGGTTAATTGGGAATAAATATTAAAAATAAAATACTTTTTAGAGTATACGGGATATAATGTATTTAATTATTTATGAACTATGGGTTAAAGAGTATGGTAAAGAAATATAATATTCCTTGGGCAGCATGGCGCGAACCAAAATACCTTGGATTAGAATTTCCAGATAAATGGGATGTATCACTCCTAAGAATGGAAGGAGCAGATGTACCAGAAATAACTAATATTGAAATAAGAAATGCAATTTCAAATCCAATTGGCACCCCAAAGTTATCAGAAATTGCAAAAGGAAAAGAAAATGTAGTAATAGTAGTTGATGATATGACGCGAACGACTCAGGCGTCAAAAATATTACCCATTGTATTTGAAGAACTACAATCTGCAAATATTCCTGATGATAACATAACAATTCTATTAGCAATAGGTGCTCACCGACCAATGAATAAGCATGATTGTATTTTAAAATTAGGAGAGAAAATAGCAAATAAGTATAATGTTGAGAATCATCATCCATATGAGAATCTAATTAATTTAGGTGAATCAAAGATCGGCACCCCAATAGACGTGAATA
>RDOE01000091.1 GCA_011364975.1 Promethearchaeota archaeon
ATAAGAAAATCATTAGAATTGATTACTCCGATACCTTCAGAGAGGATTACTCTCTCATTTTCTTTAAAGATATAATGTACTAAATCCATCGGATGAATAATCTTTATAATGTTATCCTTGAATAACACCTTAAATTTAGTGATAAACGAAGTATCCTCCTTATCTAAAGATTTAGATGTTGGAATTTCAATAATTTTAACGATTCTTCCAATTCCTAATGATTGATTTAATCGAAATAATACTAAATTATCTAAATTAAAGTTATGTCCTTGACAATAGAGATTAAAACATTTTGAGAATCTATATTCTACCGAATTACCACAAAAAGGACATTTATATTTAGATTCGTTAATGGTAATAATCACACAGTTTTTATTCTCTCTACTTATTCAATATATTATGCTCTGAAGTAAAAATTTTTTTATTTTTAGATATAGGGATTTATTTATGACTGAAGAAAAAGTAGAACCTACCTATGTAGGTGAAAATGATAATTTAGTTTTTATTGTACCTAAAGAATTATTTACAATGAAATTAAGCTCTGAAGAAAAACTTGATCGGAAAATTGCTAATGAATTTAGTAAATACTTGACTGGAACCTTTAAAGGTTTCCAAAAAGCCAATAAAACAAAATATAATAATAAGGATAATTCTAACACTGTGGTTCCTACGGAGGGTTGGGATAAATTTAGAAAATTAGCTGCCGATAAAGGAATTGATCTTATTGGTTTCACTCCCGTCCTCAAAAATTTTATTTTTAAAAACCTACCGGTAGTCGGTAAAAATGCGATTGTGCTTGGTATGCAGATGGATTGGAATAAAATAAAAACTGCACCCAGTATTTTATGCGGAATTGAGGCATTTAGAGTATATTATGAATTAGGAGAGTTAACAATAGAATTAACAGAATATTTGCAGAACTTAGGTTATAAAGCCGAAGCCCATCATCCTTTTGGAGGTAAATTATTGTTTACAGCACATGCAGTTGCTGCTGGGTTAGGATATATGGGAAGAAATGGATTAGTGATTACTCCAGAATTTGGACCTCGACAAAGATGGAGTATGATTACCACCGATGCAGAAATTCCAAGGGAACAAAGAAGAGATTTTACAGATCTAATCGATTTCTGTCAAACTTGTGGTTTATGTATTGAAAATTGCCTTGGTAAAGCCACTTTAGATGAACCTATTGAAAAAATTGAGGGCTCAGGGATAATTACTCATATTGATCGCCGAAAATGTATTGAAAGTCTTCTAATGAATAATTATTGTTCAAATTGTTTGAAAGTGTGTCCTCAGGGAAGAAAATGAACAATATTTAATTACAATAAGAAAGATGAGACACAAAAATTAACTTTTTATAACTTCATGATTAATCTATTTATTCTGAAATGATTTTTTCAATTTTTTTTTTATGAGAATGATTACTAAAGTAGATAGAATTCCTAAGAGAAGAAACAGATTATACCCGGGAATGTAAGTTGTGCGATCGTGACATTCATTATTTTCAAATACATTACCTTCGGAATATACTTCATTAAAGCATTTTTCATTTCCAATAAGGGAATTTCCTATAATCGCATTAATTTTACAATTTATAAAGTTAATTCCATATTTTTGATTGTGATTTATGTCATTTCCAGAAATAAGGCTATTTTCCAAACCATAGCAATAAAATCCATTGAAATTATTATAACTTACATTGTTCTCTAAGAATGAATTATTACTGTTAAGCTCTAAAAAAATACCGTTGAAGTTATTGTAAGAAAAAGAGTTTTCAGAGATAGTGTTATTATCTCCACCAAAGATATAGATACCATCCCTACGATTGTTATTTATCGAGTTTCTCTTTACTATGTTATCATGACAATTTATAAATGTTAGTCCCGTATCGCTATAAGAGAGATTTAAATTTGTAACTAATGAATTACTACAAGAAGCCATTATAATTTGGCCTGCATTAGTAAAATTGTTTGGACCCAAATTCTGCTCGTAAGTGTAGTAATAGAGCGATTTTCCATTGATTAAATTAGTAATATCAATATTTTGGTAATAATAATTCATAGTGTTAGAGGATGATATTTGTAATCCGCATTCATACATTAAATTATTTGATAATGAATTATGGATTCCATCTAATTCTATTCCACTGTTTATAATATTGTTTAAAATTAAATTATTATCACTGTCATATAATGATATTCCATAATCGGAGTTATCTAGTTCAATATTTTTTGATATATTATTCATATTGCTGTAGAATAAATTTATACCATAAAAATCATTGTTAGTTGCGATGTTGCCAGAAATATTATTATTAGTACTATGACTTAAGGATATACCAGATATTTTGTTTGAAGAGCAATCACTATTTAGTATCCAGGCATTTTTAGTATACGTTAATCTTATTCCAAAATATGAATTAAAAACACTACAATTCTCAATCTTAAAGAAGACCTCAGAATTTTCAATCAAGATACAGCTCTCTGAATTATCTCCATCTATTACCAGATTTTTAATGATATAAGGATTGGAATAAGTACCATCCCCCGTACATATTCCTGCAGCTTTCGTAACAGTCCAATTATTATTAATATGGATTGTTCTCGAGAAAATTGAGATTTTTAGATTATTATGATTGATTATATCGTTATGATTTGAAGTTATATCACTACTTTTAACTTTAAACCTTGGGTTATTGAAATAAATTGGTGAAATTATCGTTAAAATTATTAAAATTAGTGTTGTTGTTGTTTTATTTGATTTCATTCTGATTTCATTGAAATTTTATAAAGTATTACAGATAAAAATTAAGTTGATTTAATATTTATATATAATTATAATATTTACTATTGCCTTTTATTAGAAATAAATATAGATTTTCTCAAAATAAGAGAGAAAAAAACAAGAAATAGTAATAAATTAGGTAATCAATTTTCTTTAATTGAATATTTTTTTTGTAAATATTCATCGATAGATTTAGCTGCTTTTTTGCCAGCACCCATAGCGGAAATAACAGTAGCACTACCCGTTACGATATCCCCTCCTGCAAAAATCTCCTCAATATTAGTCTGACCTTCCTCATTAGTCTCAATATAACCCCACTTATTCAACTTCAAGTCTGGAATTGATTTTGTTAAAACTGGGTTTGCTTTAGTACCTACAGCAACTATTACGGTATCAGTATCTATTAGATATTCTGAATTTTCAATAGTAATTGGACTTCTACGGCCTGATTGGTCAGGTTCTCCTAGTTTCATTTTAACTACCTCCATTTGTTTGACATTTCCAGATTCATCGCCAACGAATCTTACTGGATTAGTTAAAAATTGAAATTGAACACCCTCTTCTATAGCATGATGATATTCTTCTCTTCTAGCGGGCATCTCCTCCTCGGATCTCCTATAGACTACAATCACTCGTTCTGCACCTAATCTTAGAGCGGTTCTAGCAGAGTCTAGAGCTACATTGCCTCCTCCTATTACAGTTATGATCTTTCCTATTTTAATTGGAGTATCATACTCAGGAAACCTATAAGCTTTCATTAAATTAGATCGTGTTAGAAATTCATTAGCTGATAGAACACCATTCAAGTTCAATCCTGAAATGTTCAAGAACATGGGTAGACCTGCTCCAACTCCTATAAAGAAAGCTTTAAATCCCATCTCTTTCAAATCTTCGAATGATAACGTTTTTCCGATAATGGCATTATAGTTAACTTTTACATCTAACATTTTAAGAGTTTCAATCTCATCTTTAACAATTTCTTTCGGTAACCTGAATTCAGGAATTCCATAAGTTAATACACCACCTCCTGCATGAAAAGCCTCAAATATAGTAACATCATACCCTCTCATAGCTAATTCTCCTGCACATGCTAATCCAGCAGGTCCGGAGCCAATAACTGCTACCTTTATATTCGTAGGAGGAGCACACTCTGGGCACTCTTTTAATTTATTTCTTCTCTCCCAATCAGCAATATACCTCTCTAAATATCCAATTGCTATAGGTTCTCCAAGCGAACCTAATAAGCATGAATTTTCACATTGTGTTTCTTGGGGACATACACGTCCGCAAATTGCAGGTAATAAATTACTTGATTTTATTTTATAAAGAGCAGCAACATGTTTCTCTTCTCTAAGAAGTTTTATAAATTCAGGAATTCGGATATTCACCGGACAACCAGTCACACATAAAGGTAAACCACATTGTAAACATCTTTGCACCTCTAATTTCATCATTTCATCGGTTAATCCATAAGGAACTTCTTCAAAATTAGTGATTCTTTCGTTGGGAGGTTGTTCTACCATCTTTACTCTTCTTTGATCAACATAATTCTTTAATTTAGATAAGGCAATTCTGCTTAACTCCTCAAAGCTTTTACTTTCTTCTTGAATATCCTTTTTTGTGATTAAATTCATATCTAAGGCTTTTTGAAAAAACTCGGCACCTCTTTTAGTTCGAATAATAACAGTTGACCATCCTGGTTCTGAACCTATAGATCCTACTGAAATATCTGCATATTCTGCAGTTAAGTCATCACAAAAGAAGCATCCAAATCGGCCGTATTTCTTGATTCTTTTGATAGGAATATTAGAGATGTTGCTTTCTTGGTCGTAAATGATGAATTTACCTTTATCTATATTCATTTTTTTAATATCAGATGGATAAACTTGGAATTCATTTTTTAATAATTCTACAATTTTATCATAATCAAAAGATTCCATACAAAATAAGCCAATTTTTAGAACAATATTATCATAAAATGGTTTATTAAACGGAAAAAAGGAGATCTTTCTAAGAGCTTTCATAATACATGGAGTCCCTACTACTGCAATTTTGTCATGATCTCTAGCATCGTGAAATATTTTAAGTACTGGAACATTTGTATACTTGGTTCCGGCAGTTTTTAAGAGGTCCTCCTCATTTTCTATTAAAATAGGCAAAGGTTTTAACGGTTTATCTCCTATGGTAACCGCGAAAGATCCGTTAATGTAACCTTGCTTAAAAGCGGTCTTGAGAAGAGTTGTTACGATTCCTCCATCTTGTGCTACTGACTTTATCCTAGGTTCGGTTGTTTGAGCCGTAAAAAGATCACGGTAACAATTGAATTGTTTCGTAAACTTGATATTAGGATCGTGATTTTCCTCTAATTTTTCTAATTCCTTGGAAAAAAATGATCGTGGACAAGCTGAGAAGCATAATCCACAATTTACGCACAAGTCTTCGTTGATTTCAAAGGAACCCTCTGAATAATCAATCGCATTAACGGGGCAAATTGCAACACATAAACCGCACCCACAACAAAGGTTTTTTTCTTTAATTAGCTTTGTACTCGGAAATATCCCTTTCTTTTCAGAGTTTTCAATAATTTCTTTGAAAAACCTTGGGTGTTTATCTACAAATGCTAATAAGCCTAATTCTTTTAAATATTCGATATTATTAAGAATATTCTCTTCGGGTAATTCTAACTCATTCTGAATTTTTTTAATATCAATTTGACCATCATTTTTGATTTTTTCTAAAATCCTGAATCTTTCATTTTCTGCTTCCGTTAATGAATTAATTAATTTTTCGAATTCATTTTGATTATATTTGCCAATCTCTAAGATTTTAGTTTTATGTTCCATTAACAGTTCAATTAAAGGAGATTTAACTTGCATTTTAAGAGACCTCCTCTTGAAATTTATTCATTGCTTTACATTCGTGATCATATTGCTTAAGCGATTGCTTTTCTTGTTCAATAAATCTTATTGAGCGGGTTAATAAATTATCGAAATCAACCATATGAGCGTCCACATCTGGTCCATCTACACAGGCATAATATATATCTCCATCAATTGTGGAAAAACGACATCCTCCACACATACCTGTTCCATCAATCATTATAGTATTTAGCGAGGCATAAGTTTTTACCTTAGGTAAATCTCCAGAACCGTCAGTTGTGAGAGCTACATATTTCATCATTATTAATGGCCCAATTGCAATTACAATGCTTATTTTCTGCTTGATTATTAACTCCTTTAATGGAGCTGTTACCACTCCTTTAATACCTTCAGTTCCATCGTCAGTACAAATTATCAATTCGTCACTTACACTTCTCATTTTCTCACGCCAAAATAACAAATCGGTATTTCTAGCTCCGATGATCGTGATGACTGTATTTCCTGCTTCTTTTAACTCTTTGGCTTGAGGATAACAAGGAGCGAGCCCAACCCCACCCCCAATTATAATAACAGGATATTCATACTTTTGAATGTGTATTTTGTTTCCTAAAGGTCCCACAACATCAAGAATCTCATCACCAACATTTTGATGTGAGAGTAATTTTGTGCTTTTACCAACAACTTGATAGACTATTGTTATGGTTCCTTTATCCCTATCATAATCAGCAATGGTTAATGGAAATCTTTCTCCAGTTTCATTTATACGTAGGAGTATAAAATTACCAGCATATGCTTTTTGAGCAATTAATGGTGTATCGAGAACCATCTCAAATAATACACCACTTTTCCCTAATTCCCTCTTTTCTAAAATTTTATATGGCATGGTTAATCAATAACTTTTCAATAACAAAATTTAAATTGATTATCTTTAAGCGATCTAAATTAATCAATTATTTTTAAATTGATGATTATGAAAATGTAAAGCGGATTTAGTTGGTAATAATTTTTATTACTGTAATGCTTAAATAAATAAATTATAAAAATTAATTAAGGAAGAGTAGTTTCCCTAGAAAAGTAGTTAGATCCATTATTTTCAATTTGCTCTTTTGTTCCTTATTTTCGTTCAGGTAACAATTAAGATGGGCTAAACATTTCGGACAACTTACGATTAAGTAATCAGCACCAGTATCGATAGCCTCTTTAATGCGATCTGCTTGTATCATTCTTGAATACTCATTACAACTTATATATGAGGACACTCCACAGCATAATGCATCAGCTTTATTACTCTTCATCTCAATCAATTCAATAAACGGGATTTTTTTAAGTAGTTCACGTGGAGGGTCATAAACTTTGCTCATTCTTCCTAATCTGCAAGCATCATGATAAGTAACTTTAATCTTTTCCATAATGGGAAATTTTAAATCCTCTAATATATGTTCTTTTAATAGGTATTCAGTTATATGGTAAATTTCAAAATCGAATTCTTGGGAATCTTTAAACAATTTTGGATATTCAAATTTCCATGTGTAATATCCTTCGGCGCAACTAAAAATTAGTGTTTTTACTCCAGCATCTTTAAATAATTTAACATTATATCGTGCTAATTTCTCGAATGAAACCATATCTCCTTGCCATAAACTATCATGTCCGCAACATTTTTCATTTGAGAGAACCACAGGCGAGATTTCGTTATGATTTAACAAACCTATTACTGTTTTTGGAATTTCTAAGAAATCTTGGGCTTCATAACATTGGTAAGTAGATTGAAATCCATAGGAACATTCTTGTATATTAGATTCATCACACGCATTACTATAAGCTTCAAGTTTTTGATCAGTACTACAACAGATATTGCAATTTAAACATCTTCTTGCCTCTTGAATTGCCCTATCCTCAGTCATACCCAATTCAACTTCATCAAATCCTCTTAATCTTTTTTCCAATGGTAATATATCTAAAGTTTCTTTTGGTAACTCTCTTGCGTCTTTTTTTGGAATGGGAGCTACTTTTGCATATTGTCTTAAGGTTCTATTTTGCTTCAAATCAATACCTCTCAAGTATCTATCTATGGATTCTGCAGCATCATATCCGTGGGCAATTGCCCTAATTGCGATTCCTTCACCTTCAATAACATCACCACCAGCAAATATATTTGGAATATTAGTTTGTAAAGTGATTTCATCAGTTTCTATCTTACCCCATCTATCGATTTTTAATTGATCATGAGCAGCTTCTAATAGTGTAAAATCAGTACCTTGCCCTATTGCGAGGATCATAACATCAATATTCATTTTGAATTCGGAACCTTCAATTGGGATGGGACGCCTACGTCCTGAAGGATCGGGCTCACCAAGTTCCATTCTTATACATTCTACCTCTTTTATATTTCCTTGTTCATCCCCTATTACTCTTATAGGATTAGTTAAGAATTGAAAATCGATATTTTCTTCTTTAGCCATCTCGATTTCTTCTTCTGAAGCTGGCATTTCTTGTTCAGAACGTCTATATATAACAATGACCTTCTTGGCACCTAATCTTAAAGCAGTTCTTGCCGAATCCATGGCCACATTTCCACCTCCAACAACACCGATAATCTTATCTTTAAATTCGAACTGCTTTTTAGTTAGGTTTTTTTGTTTGAGAAAGTTAAGACCGCATAATACGTTTTTCAGATCAGCACCCTCAATTTTCATTTCTAAACAAGTTTGTTGACCAATTGAGATAAAAAATGCTTTAAATCCTTGCTTCTCTAAATTTTCAAAACTTAAGCTTGGACCTACAGGTGTGTTAAGTTTAATTTTTACACCCATACTTTCGATAAATTCAATTTCATGATCTAAAATATAAGCTGGTAAACGATATCTTGGAATTCCAGACCTTAAAGTACCTCCTTTATAAATCTCCGCCTCAAAAACAGAAGGTTTGTATCCTTTTCTTGCTAAATAATAAGCTGCTGATAACCCTCCCGGTCCTGCGCCTATTATTGCAACTTTTCCTTTCTTTTGCTCAACAGGTTTAATCGTTGATTCAAGATTATTATTCAATTCATAATCTGAAATAAATCGCTTTAATGCCCGAATTGCAATAGGATCATCAATATCTTTGCGATTACAAGCTAAAGCGCAAGGTTCAGTACATATACGAGCACAAATCATTGGGAAAGGGTTTTTTTCTCTAATTAGATCAAGAGCCTCTTGAAATTTACCTTCTGCTATTAATGAAATATAACCTTGGACATCTACTCCCGCAGGACAAGCATTTGTACAGGGAGGTATTGAATTCATAAAGGGTAAGCATCCCATAAAGTACGCAATTTCACCTTTATCTGATATTTTTAAATTTGTTGATTCTAAAAACCCTAGCTTATTATGAGTATCAATTAAATCATTTGCCATTAGATAGGGTAGATTCGAATATTCTCGATCATGATGAGCTTTTACTTTTTCTATCTCTAAGGGTTCATAGTCTGAAATAAGAGTTCTGAGATTTAATATAATATCAAGAAAGTTTACACCTGTTTTTTCTGTAAACATCGGACAATATTCCATACATGTTCCACAAGTTAAGCAACTCCATATATTATTACGTTCTAATGCTTCTTCTGGTGATAAGAAAGTTAAATCCATAATTAATTGTCTTGGAAAAAAGGTGCCTATATGGGAGAGGGGACATACGTTAACACATCGATTACAGCTATAACAATAATTTGCCGCCGCTTTAACTTTATCAATTACTGCTTTAGGAAGTTTAGTCTGTTCTTTTTTAGCGCCGTCTATATCTTTCGATTCAGTCATTATAATTCAAAATAAATCTTTATTGTTGATAAATATAGATGATCAAAATTTTTATATAATTTGATTATAGAATTAAACAAATTTGACCTTTTTCTTGAAAATTAATAATGAATATTGGAGAAAATAAATAAGTTAAACTATGACGAGAATAGGAAGATTAGAAAATTCTTAAATTCGAACGATTAATTTCTTATAAGATTAAAAATTAGGCTGTTATAGGCCAATCTGAGATGATAATTTTTCTCTTATTTATATAAATTATTTTATAGGAACTAATGATATTTTAGCGCATATTAAATAAATTATATCTCAAATAATTATCATACACGACAATGCACTTTCATGAGTAGAAATACAATTAAAGAGTATAATTATTGCTATGTTATTAGCATCAATGAGTAAACTAATAAATAGTAGTATATTGTTAAAATTAAATATCATCAAAAATAAAATTTAGTGAAAAACATGAGTAAAGCGAAAGAAATAACCTTACCAGACGAGGTTAAAGGTTTTTCCCAAGTTAGACTTGATGTTGATTTAACCACTGGAAAAATTCAAAAATCTACATTATCAAGAGAATTTTGCCGAGATTGGATTGGTGGCTATGGTTTCGGTGCAAAAGTTTTATGGGATGAACTTAAACCAGGAGTAGATCCTTTAAGTCCAGATAATGTTTTTGTATATGCCCATGGTCCTTTTCCAACTACTATTTTGCCAACAAGTTCAAAATATGGAGTATTTGCTAAATCACCCTTAACTAACATGTTTGGAATGGCCATTTCTTCAGGTTCGGTCGCAGCTCAAGCTCGGAGAGCAGGAGTAAACTTGATTGTCATCAAGGGTAAAGCGCCAGAACCTGTTTATATGGTTGTTGATGACGATGATCATTACCTAGTTCCTTGTGAAAAAACAGTTTGGGGCAAAGGTTGTTGGGAAACAGAAGAAATGATTCGGGAAGAATTCCAAGATCATCGCTTAGCTGTTATGTCAATCGGTCCATCTGGAGAGCATATGAGCCACATGGCTTGCATAACCAATGATCGCAACAGACAAGCTGGTAGAACAGGGATGGGTGCAGTTATGGGTTCTAAAAATCTAAAAGCTATTGCTTTTAGAGGTACTAAAGGGGTAAAAGTTGCGCAACCTGCAGAATTTTATAAATTAGCAAAAAAGCTAATTAAAGTTGCTAATGGCCCTGCTACTGCCAAATATAGAGATCTGGGAACCCCTGCAGGGATTACCAGTTATAATAAACTCGGTATGATGCCTACCAATAATATGCTTGAAGGAAGTTGGGATAGAGTAGATGATGGCACTTTCACAGGAGACACACTCAATGCAGATTGGGTGGTTAAGAAAGTTGCGTGCTCCCAATGCTCAATAGCATGTGATCATATTACTAAAGTGCCTAAAAATCATCCAAATTGGCCTAATCTCTATATTAGTATTGATCAAGAACTTTGTTATAGTTATGGTAGCGCTTGTGGGAATTATGATTGGCCAACAGTTTTCAAATGTGTGGAATTGAGTGATAATTTGGGAATTGATGCCATTTCTGGAGGAGTCACAGCCGCTATGGCCTGTAACTTATATGAGGATGGTCTTATTACAAAAGAGGATTTAGGATATGAGTTACCCTTCGGCTCTACGGTAAATCTAGCACGATTCACTGAAGAAATGTGTCTTGGTAAAGGATTTGCCGGTAAGATTTTTGGAGATGGTTGTCTTCAGGCAGGTAAAAGATTAGAAGAAATGGGGAGAAAAAATGCATCCTATTATGGAATGCATATAAAAGGGCTTGAAATGCCAGCATTTGATCTTCATGGAATGAGTACATTTGCTGTTGGCATGAGTGTATCAGTCCGAGGGGCTTGTCACTTACGTAATGGAGCGTATGGTATCGATGCAAAAGGAACTTATGATAGATTAGCTTATGATAAACCGGTAGAACGTGGAAAAGCTATAAAAAGTCTTGAAGATATTTACGGAATAATAGATTCTTATATTATTTGTAAATTTACTCGTGGAATTTATGAATCAGATGATGAAATGGCAAAAGCATTCGAATTGGTTACAGGAATTCCACATACCGGAGACTCAATAAATCTTAGAGGCGATTCAATCGTTACTCTCTCTCGATGTTTTAATATTCGAGAAGGATGGACACGAGCCGATGATCATCCACCTGCAAGATTCTTTAAAGAAGCTCACACTAGAGGACCTAACAAAGGTGTGACCTTAAAAGAAGATGGTTATCAGAAATTATTAAGTGGATACTTTGAAGCTAGAGGATATGATAAAGAGACAGGAATACCTACTGATGCTACGTTGAAGAAATTAGGATTAGATTTTGTAATTGGGAAACTAAAGTCAACCGGAGGTAAGAAGTAGAATGTCTAAAGCCATAACAACGAAAAAAAGAGGTGGCGTAGTACACCAATTCATTGTTGTCGATCCAGATCTCTGCACTGGGTGTGAAACATGTGAAACGATATGCTCCTTTGTACATGATGGCGAATTCAATCCAATAAATACTAGAATTCATAGAGTAAGAATAGAACCTGTATTTAACATAGCTCTAGCATGCCAGAAATGTGAAGATGCACCTTGTATTCGCAGTTGTCCCGAAAAAGCCTTGGAGAAAGATGAACGAGATGGTTCTATCCTTGTAGATGACGATAAGTGTAATGGATGCGGTTATTGTGTACGTGCTTGCGATTTTGGGGTTATGACTATGCATATTACTACACAAAAAGCACTTGTATGCGATCTCTGTGAGAATATGAAAGAGGAATTTATTGATCCAGAAGTAGGGAAGAAGGAGCC
>RDOE01000092.1 GCA_011364975.1 Promethearchaeota archaeon
AAACTAGCGCTAACACCTGAAATGAATAAAAATCCTGTTGCCCCAATAGGTTGAAGAAAGGCATATAACCAAACTTTTAACCAATGATCTTCAGGTCTTAACCAAAAAAGAATAATATGTCCATATATCATAAACCAAATTGAAAGGCCACGAATTGTATCAACACTATTTATTCTTTTCATTTTTGGGGAATGCTTAATTTTTCAATAAATTAGAGATCTTAACCATAGATTGTTTTTCAAAATTATGATCTGATATATGATATGTAGCAGACGTAAGAACAAATTAAGATGAAATTCAAAATTATATAGTCTCATTAAAAAAATTTTAATAAAAAAAATTTATTAAAAAACCTATAGCTTCTTCCTAAAGCACATATAAAGTAACTTTACTAACGATAATAATTATTTGAAATGAAATTCTGAAGTTAATTATCAGATTTTTAATTTTAAACATTAAAAAGAAAAAATAATCTTCGTGAAACCTTCAAACTATTTTTAATGAAAAAACGAGAAATATGTCTGGTTTTAAATTATATTATCGTAATATTATATTGATATATTATCTCATTCTAGCTCCTAAATATTAAAAGAATCATTTTAGTATTGAAAGGGTGGTTTTAATAAAGCTCATAACATGTCATATACCGGAAGCGTATCTCAAAGGAATTGAAGAGTTAGTAAATATGGAATTATATCCCAATCGTTCGGAGGTAATTAGAGTAGCAATCAGAGACTTACTTAAGACAGAGTTATCTACAATTCTAAGAAAAGAATAATTTTTCATTTTTTCCTCTCTTTTATCTTCTTGGTTCTCTAATTTATCCAAACTCGCTGTTTAATAATTTAGATATATTTTTATTTCCTTTCACTTTAAATTTAAATTATGTGGGATATCATTTTATGGCTGTTGCTTTTTATAGGAAGCTATTTAATTATATTTTTTGCAGCAGACTTTTTTATTGATAATTTAAAAGATGTGTGTCTAATTTACAAGCTCTCTCCCTTTATAATAGGGATGCTAATTTTAGGCATAGACCCTGAAGAATCAATCGCATCGATTGTGGCGGCAATCAATGGTCTACCATATATCTCTATGGGGAATGTTATTGGAAATTCTATTATTGCTATGACACTTCCTTTTGCTTTACCCCTTTTAGTTAAAACTTTAAATTTCAAACCACCAGCAACATTTTATTTTGTAATGCTCTATTGTTTAATGGTAATAGCCTTACTAGGATTTCTCTTTAATTATATACTTGTCATTTCAGGATTAATTGCCTTAGGCGGATACATTACTTATCTTATAAGGAATATAAGTCATCATAAGAAAGAACAAGAATTTGAAATGGAGGTTATAGAGCAAGAGTTAGAAATTAATGAAGAGGAAATAAAAGATTTAATAAGCGAGTCAAAAATCAAAAAAATAATATACATTATCATAGGATTAACATTTGTATTCATTGGAGGTGAATTATTAGTATTTTCCGCAGAAAATCTAATTGACCTTTTTAACATCCCGGAAATTTTTTTTGGATCTGTTATCATTGGATTTGTTACAAACGTTGAAGAGATTACGTTAGTTATCAAATCTATCCAGAAAAAATCAATAGAGATTGGTTTTGGAGGGATGATAGGGAAATTAATATGGAATCTTACTATTACATTTGGATTAAGTGGAATAATAATTATGAATATAAATTTTAACTGGATTTTGATCTGGAATTGGCTCATTTTAATAGGAATTATAATATTCTTTAATATATCCTCAATAAAAGGAAAGTTAAAAAAAAGAGATGGAATTATATTATTTTCAGTGTTTATCTTCTTTATTTTACTGAATTTCTTATTAATATAGCTTACACAAAATATCAAAAGAATAATAAACTAATTGATATAATGAACATTCCTGTAATAATTCCCAAAATTGAGATATGTTCCTTGCCTAATGATCGAGAAACAGGTAATAGCTCATCTAATGAAATATAAATCATGATACCTGCTACTATAGCGAGTATTGTATCAATTATGTAATCATTTATAAATGGAAATAGCACTAACCAGACAATTATTCCACCTAAAGGTTCACTTAACCCAGTGATAAAGGACCAAAGAAAAGCTTTTTTTTTATTTTGATTGTTTGCAGCATACACAGGAACTGCGACAGCAATTCCTTCGGGGATGTTATGAAGGGCTATTGCCACTGCTAAAAGGATTCCAAGGTTAACTTCCTTTAAGGCCCCCAAAAATGTTGCCATACCCTCCGGGAAATTATGGATAAATATGCCTATTGCTATTAAAAGAGATGTTTTTTTTAACCCCTGATATTGGTGCTCTTGATGACGATGTCGATGTTGATGTCTACGACTTCTTTTATGAAATTTATAATGAAAACTCTCAAATTGAGGAGTTAATTCGGGGTTCTTACTTATTTCATGCTCATATTCATAGTAATGGGATATTCCTATGTCTATGACAAGCATTATAATCATTCCAGCAAAAAAGAAAATCATTGCTAGAAATAAACCATTTCTGGCAATACTTTGTTGCAACAATTCCACAAACGATATTAATATCATTACTCCTGCTGAAAAACCCATAATGAACGAAATAAATCGCGGATTTGGTTTTCTCACGATAAAAGCAAATAAACTCCCGATGGTTGTTGACAATCCTGCTAAGGAACTCAATAATAGAGCAAATAAGAAATCTTCCATAATTATCAACTATCTCAAGTGTGTCTTAATTTCAATACTAGCAAATAATCATATATTAATGATTAGATTACCTTTTAATTTTCTCTGTGATCTCTTCGTTCAAGCATTTAATCCAATTTGAAGAATGCTTTATTAGGCATGTCTAAATACTTTATATCTGATCTTTGTAATTGATTCTAAATATTTAAAGATTTTGAATCTAATTAATTCAAAGGGATATTCTTTTCTGAAAACGTTCGCAATTTAAAAAGAGGATATTTATTCAATCTCAAAAATAAGTATAAACTTACTTTATATACTAATCAACTTTCTATTTTTTTGCTGTATCTAAATATTATAAATAAAATGAAGATTTTTCCCATATAATACAAACTTAAACACTTCAATGAATGAGAGGAAAATATACAATGAAACAAGTTAGTAATGAAGATAAGTTATTTTACTTTGAAAGAAATTTTGTGACCTTAGATGGTCTTTGGATGTTAGAAATAGAAAAAGAAATCGGATGGGATCGTGCATTAAAAATAGATGTAGCAGTATGGACAAAACTATTGAAAATAATAATAAGGAGAATTAAAAATTACCTAAAAATAAAGACTGATACCTTACAAGATTTAATAGAAATTATTACCTTTAGATGGTCTATAGAGGGATGGAAGTATCAAATAGAAAATATTTCAAATTCCGAAGTAATAATCAATATTACAGAGTGTCCTTATAAATCCTCTATGGATCGGAATCCTGAACGTCAAAATAAAATACCTATAATCTGTAAACATATGTGCGAGCCGTTTTATAAAGATGCATTTAAAGATTTTAATCCAAAAATCAAATTAGAAAGAAAAAAATCAATGGGGAATGGAGATAACATCTGCGAGTTTCATTTTTTCTCAAAGGAATAAATTTGCTTTAAAAATTCAAGTTCATTTTTTAGGGAGGTAAGAATATATTCTTTATATTTTTCAGGTAGAGCATAGATTTGAAAAACTCCTTCATCAATTTCTTGCCAGATTTTCGCATTAAGTTTATCGATTTTTCCCTGGCTTCTCTTGAAAGCTTTCATTATTGCTTCTACTTTATTATTAATAGTTAATTTTACATTATTATCTATATTTTTCAACGGGAGATGTCTAATCATATACTGATTTAAATTAATAGTTGTATTCCGTTGGTTATTTATTGCGTAAAGACAATAAAATTGAATTACGGAAGAGTTAATAAGGGCACTTAGATATTTTAAATTCTCATTATTTTCATCTAAGAGAGAATAGATTGAAGAAGTAAAGCATAGACAATCCTCTGAATATGTAGCTTGGGGAAAAATATTATTATGTTTAATAATTAGTTTAGGTTGTATGTAATACTCAAAATCTTTTCCTTTTAAAATGTTTGAGCCTATATCTTTAAGATCAAATGTTTTATTCTTTTTATAATAATAATATTGGAGGTCATCCTTTGCATAAAGAAAATTACAATTACCTTCACCATTACTTTTTATAAGTTTTCGTATCTCCTTCAACCCATAATCCTCTTCTCCCCGAATCATCTTAGGGAAGTCCCTTATATTAAGAAAGTTTAAATCTCCTTCTCGTTCTATTTTTTCTATAATATCTTTGGAAATTTTATTAACTTTGATTCTAATTCTATTTAACGGAGTAGTATTTGCCCCACAGTAAGGGCATATTGGTGCAAAAGTGTAAACAAAAATTTTTCGAACTACACTGCAAAGAGGACATTTTTTATTGAGACAAACTCTTAGATTATCATAATTTTGTTCGGGATAAATAATTATTTCTTCATCCGGATAATTATAAACCAATAAAGGAGGGGAATTACCTAAATTATTTTCAAATATTATGATTTGTACTTCATTAGTAGCTCTTTTAAACAAATTTGGGCCAATATCAAAAATTTCAAGAAGATTTGCCTTGGATAAAAATCGTTGTCTAAATTGTAGATAGCTTTGCCTTAAAAGGAAACTTTTTGGTACCAAGAATCCGATAATTCCTTCTGTCCATTGAAGAGATCTTAATAGAAAAGCACAGTATATATCATTATAATATACCTTTTGTTCTTTTAATAATTTCTTTTCTTCAGTTTTTATTATATTGCCGTAAGGGGGATTTCCAACAATCAAATCAAACTTTTGATTTTGTTGGTCAAACAAACTATTAATCATTGTAAGATTTGAAGATATAACTTTGATTATTTTTTTAAAATCAATTACCATATCACTCATGGCCCAGTAAAAAAGTTTCATTTTACAAATTTTAAGAGCAGATTGATTGATTTCAAACCCAAAAAGATTTTTTAGTAAAGAAAGCTTAATTTCTGGTAATTTTGGTTCGGGATGCAATTTAGAAACTAAATTAAAGATAATTTCCAAAGCACTTAAAAGAAAAACCCCTAATCCACAGGCGGGATCACAAATCCTAACTTTCATAAGAAGATGACAGACTCTATCTTTAATATCATCATTAAAAGAAATAATTTCATTAATATTCTGTATTTTTACGTCGGGAATATGTTTTTTTACATATATCGTTAACGTTCTTGTGAGTATAAAATCAGAAATCTTTTGATTCGTATAAAATGCGCCAAATTTCTTCTTTAAGTGAAATGATTGTTCAAAATTACGTTCGATTGATTCAATTAAAGATGTTCGTTCTTGGATAATCGATAGATCTTCATTATTAATTGCATTTAAAAGTAGATCATATATTTCATTGATTTCTTGTTCAAAACTATTAGTTTTCATTTTAAAGCAATAATAAATATTCTTTGTGATCGTTAAATTAATTTTAATAAAGAATTTAACATATAAACTCTAATAATAATATGGAGATTATTGTTTTACCTTAAATAATTTCATATTGAGTAATTTGTAAATTATGACTGATAAAAAAGAAAAAGAAGATTATCAAGGAGTAGCTCCTGTAAAAACAATTATCAAGAAAATGAAAAAGGAGTATGATAAAGATCCCAAAGATTGGCGAATTATTGGTTCTACAGATAACCATGGAAATTATGACACACTTATTACAAAGGATCCAGATGTATATTGGTTGAAATCAAAGGCTTTAAGCCCCTACTCTTCAATGACCATGGGATCAATTGCACGAAATATCAACAAAGATATAGATGAAAGAGTAGGAAAACGATTATCTGCTGATGAAATGCTAAGATTATTTGGAATGATTGTTCCAATAAAAACGGATCAAAATATTATAGCAGCAGGGATTGAAAAATATTCACAACAGCACGGTGATCATTTAAAAAAAGTAATAGGAGAACAAAACGCAAATCTAGGATATCATTTAGCAAAAAGAATTGACGAGGAATTTACCAAAAAGCATCCTCAGAGAAAAAATTTATATATTTAAGACTAATATCGTATGATTTTTACTTATCAAATTACTTTATAGGATATAGGGTTAAAAAAGATAATTAAATATATTATAACCTACTTTTTAGAAGCTGAAGCTCAGCTTTAGTTTTAATTATTGGAAATTTATCTGAATAATTAACTGTATTATCTATGAGCTCTGAAATAATTGATTTCATTTTCTCAGTACCAGATTTATTTTCTAACGACGTAGCATACTCCTTAATCAATGAAATTTTTAAATCCTCAACATAAAAAGAAATTCCCTTTTCTACTTCCTCCATTAAAAACTGAAATGAAAGATCAGCATCTCTTTCAGTAATAATTAATGGTTCTTCAGGATCCTCAAATGTATAGGATATCTCCTTCCACCTATTCCCCTCCGGATCAATAGGAACCATCCCAAATATATAATCCTCAGAATAAATCCAAAATGGAGTTCCATTATCAAATGATGAATCTATTATCTCCTTAAAATCTTCACTCATAACTATTCAATCTCATTGATAGTTTATTAATTTTAACAGTATTAAAGTAATTAAGATTTTTTTTTCTAATATATTATCTTAGAAGTTTTATTTGAATCTTATGATTTTAATCGTTTTAATTTAATTTTTATTAGAGAAAGGACTAGTATCTTATATGCGTAAACTAAATTATGAAAAATTGGTAACAGCTATTCAATACTGGATTAAAGATTACTTTGAGCTTGCTAATGCAGATGGGTTAATCATTGGAATAAGCGGAGGGATAGATAGTTCAGTAACTGCAGCTTTATGCGTGAATGCGATAGGTAAAAATAAAGTGTATGGATTAAGTTTACCATGTGAATCAATTTCTGAAGACATTGAAGATGCTAAACTAATTGCCAAACAATTAGGATTTAATTTTAAAGTAATAGATCTAACGGCCATATACAGAAAGTACTTAAATGATCTAACACCTTTTATTAGTCCTATCAAAAAGGCTACTGCAAATTTAAAATCAAGAATGAGGATGATAACATTATATTATTTTGGACAATCCTTAGGGAATTCTTTAATCGTAGGTACTGGAAACCGAGCAGAAATAGCAATTGGTTATTTTACAAAATACGGTGATGGTGGAACAGACATCGAACCAATTGGGAGATTATTTAAACAAGAAGTTAGAGAAATTGCAAAATTATTGAAGATTCCGGATAAAATTATAAATAAACCACCATCTCCGGGGCTATGGTTAGGTCAAACTGATGAAGGGGAAATTGGGCTCTCTTATAATATTATTGATGAGATTCTTTATAGAATAGATAATGATTTAGATTTTGAAGGGCTAGAGAAAAACAATATTGAAAAAGTAAAAGCATTGATGCGGAACGCAGAACATAAATTAAAAATGCCACCTATGTTTGATATAGGGAATATTACAAGCTAGAAATAAGTCTTCTGATACTATTTATGCGAGACGTAATTTGATCCAATTGATCCTTAAGTTTCCCGCTTTGATTTTTAAATTCTATATCAGCAATCGCTCCTTTATTATAACTCTTATCTAAATCGGTATATGCTTTTTCAAGAGCATACCTTTTCCCTTCAAGAGCAATCAATTCTTGGTAGAGAGAATCTTTATCATTTGTAAGATCATCTTGAGTTTTCGTATTTGTTTCCTTTTGATTTTTTGAAAGCACACTATTAAAGCTAACAAATGAGGTCATATCGTTCGTTTCATTGTGAGATTCTGGTTTTTCTGGGAAGATATTACTACTTTGACGCTCTCCTTTAATTTGGTCAGAATCAACTTTTTGCTCCTGCTTCTCAGGAGCTTTTGAACCTATAGAAGAAAATACACTAAAAAGATCGGAACTCGTTGATCTTATCGATTCTTGTTCGATTTCCTCTATACTCACAGAAGAGATTTTTGGCTTTTCGATGATGAAAGGTGAGGGTTTAAGTTTAACATCTTCATAATTTTCTATTTTTTGTTCTGAGATAACTGGTGTGATCTTTCTTTTTTCGGTAATTATAGGAATATCCTGAGATTCTTCGATTACTATCGGTTCGATTTGAGATTTTGTTTTAGGAATTGGGACTAATTCTTCTCTTTCCATTTCTGGGGGCTCCTTTTGAGAGACCACAGGAGGGGAAGATAATTGTTCTTTAGTTGCATTTAGCATGGGTTTTTCTATCGTTGGGATGGAGGTAAGTGATTTAGGTTTAGTTTCATTTATGGTTTTTTTAGGTGTAGATTGGATTTGGGGTTGAATTGGGGGTATTGTTTTTTTGATAACAGGAATCTTAATTTTCGGAGGCGGTAATCTTGTTTCTCTTCTTGGACTTATTTTTTGGATTTTCTTGTTTTGGGTTATGCTTCTCAGTTTTTCATCTTTTTTTTCAAGTTGTTTTTTCAATTATTCAATTTTTCCTTTCAATCCATCAATTTCTCCTTGAAACTGCTCTGAAACTTTACTAAATATGTCGGTTAAATCAATTTCTTGTGATTCTCTAATTTCCCCATCTTTTTCTTTATCAGTTTCAAATTTATCTTTTGAGGATTCTTCTAATTGTTGAGGCATATTAAGTAAACTTGCTATCTTATCGGGTAATTTTGTCTCTGAAAACCATAGATCTAAGGTATCCCATGCTTTTAAATCAGAAAAGATTTCCGATATAATTTCAATTTTAGCAGGATCCTTATTAAGGTTCCTGAATTTACTAAATAGACTAATAAGCTCTTCTCTTGCCTCGATTTCATCATCTGGTGTTGGCTCTTCTTTTGTTAAAAATAAGTAAAGATCTGTAATTTTTTGCTCTACTAAATCTAAGTTTTCTTTATTGCTCATTTAAGATATTAGCCCCTATGAATTTTATTCTATAGCTACAATACTTTTTTAAATAATAAATAGCAGTTCATAAATATATTTTTTTGTAATATAAATAATGGTTTTTATCGAAATTTACAGAATAAGCCTTAAAATAAGAATTTTATAAATTAATTTAAGCTTTTTACTAGCATAATATAGATCGTGAAATAACCGTTTCACGATTTATTTTTTAAATTAGGAAGATGACAAAGAAATAGATGGTGAGGATTAATTTTTTTCAATAATAAGTGTGTTAACACTTAATTTTAAATTTGAAAAAAAAGTAATTTTAAAATTGCATAAACGCTATAAAATCCGATTAATAGACTTCCTTCCCATCTTTTAAGTGTTTTTTCAGTCCATAATAAATACAGAACTAAAAATAATGCTAAGAATAGAATTGGTATGTCAAATACCAGAATTATCACGGGAACATTAAAGTTAATTAATATTGCTCCTGATCCTGTAGCTAATAAAATATCGCATACGTTGGAACCTAATATATCGCCTATCGCAAGTCCGAATGATCCTCTCCTAATCGCGGTTAAGTCAGCAATAAGTTCCGGTAAACTTGTGCCAAATCCAACTAATAATATTCCAATAACATTTTCAGGAATATGAAATTCTTTTGATAAATCATGTGCTGAAAGTAAAGTGGTCTCTGCTGCGATTATTAGAACAATAAGCCCAACAAGAAAAATACCTATATCTCTAGCTAGTGATGATTTTTTACGAGGACTCTTAACCGGTTCAAAACTTACAGCATCTAAACGTTCTTTTTCAATCTTTTTAGATTCTATTTTAATCTTTTGTAAATGTTTCTCGCTCCAAATCACAAAAATTAGATAAATAAGATATATTATTATCATGATGAGTGCTTCAAATTGAGTAAGAATTCCATCCAAGGAGAAAAAAAGAAAAACTAATATGGAAATAAGAAGCATTGGCCCTTCTCTTCTCAATTCCCATTTACTAACGAATATTGGTTGGCTTACTGCTAGAATTCCAATAATCACAGTGATTTGAGTCAAAAAAGAACCAACTTTGTTTCCTATTACTATTCCATCGATGTAAGGATCAATACCCAAAATCTTATCAATACCCCCCATTATACTTACTGCAATTTCAGGTAAGCTAGTCCCAATCGATAAAATTGTTAGCCCTACCATTATATGACTAATATTTAAGCGATCTGCAATATTTTCAAGGCTAATTATCACAAATTTAGCACCAAAATACAACCCAAAAAATCCTAATATTAAAAATAGAATTGATAATAAAAGCATACCTTGTTATTAAAAAAAGTATTGAATATAAACTTTAATTCATGTTTGAAACAACAACAGTTGTCAAGAAAACCTTAATTTTTGACCTCTAACCGTTTCGCTATATTATAAGAAAGTTACTAAAAGTTTAATTCTAAAGCTTAATTCTGTTAATTGAATCTAAATAATTTCTAGAAAAGGGATGTGATAAAATGAAAGTTCTAATTGTATATTATACCAAGTATGGAAATACGGAAAAAGTAGCTAAGTTAATAGCAGAAGGAATTACCTCTGTTGAGGGCAATGAAGTAATAGTTAAGTTTGTAAAAGACGTAAAACTTAAAGAAGCAGCATCCTGCGACTTAATTTTATTTGGATCCCCAGTTCACTTTGGACGTCATGTCGGGGCGATAAAGAAATTTATCAATAAAATTCCAAATTCTCAATTAAAAGTAAACACTTATGCTGTATTTGACACTTACATATTAACCGATTTTGAAAAGGGTGTAAAAAGCATGGAACAACAGGTAAGTGAAGTGATGCCGGATTTAACAAAAGCCTCTTCCGGATTATCTATAAAGGTCGAGGGCACGGGAATGTCAAAAGGACCTATAACTAGCGTGGATCTCCCAAAGTGCAAAGAATTCGGAATTAAATTAGCACAAAAGTAGAAATCCTATAATTAAGCGAGTTTTCCAATATTTAGGTATAATCTTTAGCGCATTTTGTTTTTTTAGAAAATAATATATTTCTACATTTTTCTTAGACTTGCAAGATTTGAAAGACAAAGTCATCAATCACCAAAATCAGACTTTTTATTTAATAAAATATTTTGAAAAGTCATGACTGATTCTAAGAAGTCTAAAAAAACTAATATTTTTCTAATAGTATTTTTAGCTATTATTGTTATCATAACTATTTTATGCATAATTTTTCCCTCATTTGGAGCAATTTTCAACCTTGGTAATTGGTTTAATACAGGTGCTTTAGGGTCGGTAAATTACTGGATTGCCATAGGATTTGTAATATTATTATGCTTTTTAGGAGCTCTGGTACCTGTACCAATTCCATACATGCTTCCGGTTGCGTTGTTTTCCGCGGCTTGGATTGCCGATGGTAGTCTTATCAATATTGCCTGGCTCTACATCATTGGTTTAGTATTATTCTCATCACTGGCAAACACGATTGGAGACATTATAGATTATTATATCGGAAGAGGAGCAGAGTATGTCTTAAGTCAAGACGATCCTGAATTACGGAATAGATGGGCTAATATAATTTTAAAACGACCAAAAGCTATACCTTTCGTTATTTTAATTTTTGGAGTTTCTCCCCTTCCGGAATCAATTCTAATGGTACCATTGGGAATGGTAAAATACGATGTAAAGAAAACATTCTTTTGGATGTTCATTGGCAAAATTCTAATGATGCTCTTGATGGTCTTTTTTGGTCAGATATTGATAAATCTTGGATTTTTTGATGAAGGACCAGTAGGGTGGATTATAGGAATTGGATCCCTATATCTAATGTGGATAATAATAGTCTTCATGATAAAATATAAACCAAAATAAATTCGGGCTTTATACATATTATACATTTTTTTTCAGTTATATTTAATAATTAAATTTAATATTTTATTCAACAAAAAATTCAGAATGAATTAATGGCTTCCTTTTTATTCAATAATTAGTTTCTTTTATTAATCTAACAATAGTAGAGTGTTTTTATGAAAACTAAATTTTTTGAAAAACAGATGCGAAAACGACTATTTGAACAAATGCAAAATTATATAGAAGACGGTCAAGAAACGATTAAAGCTTTACCAGAATCGCCGGAATTTGGATTCTTTACCTGGTTTAGAATTTTTCGAGAGAAAAGCATAGAAGTAAAACCTAAAGGAAGGATAACCTTTCGGACCGTTCCCTATGCTTTAAGAGCCATATTAGGTATCAGAAAATCTTTTATAACCCTCAAAAAAAATCCTAAAAACCCCGTTACTTCAATAACTCCAGAAGGGTTACGCGAATTTGAAGAATACGCGAAATCTATAGGCGTGGATAAGATTGGATA
>RDOE01000093.1 GCA_011364975.1 Promethearchaeota archaeon
AAAGCTCATCACTTACAAAATTTCTTGCATACCCTATTGTTAAGTCAGGGTGATCATATATACCGGTGTCTATTACTGCTACTTTAATTCCAGTTCCATTATAAATCAGATCATCAGCATCAACTGCTGGAACCCACCAATTTGGATATGAATCCTTGTTTAAGTCGCTTGAAGATGGTATATTTTCTTTGATAAATGGGAGCGTGTAAACTTTAGATTTGAAAATTCTGTCTATAATAGTATCTTGTTCAAGATTTTCTTTTTCTTTTATTAATTCCTCAGTATCACACTTAAGATATATTCCCGGGATAATATCATAATTATAAATAATTTCAAAATTATCAAAAATGGATTCTATAAATTCCAATCTAACCGATTTGGTAGTCCCTTCTTTAAAAAGAACAATCACTCTACTTTCAGGTTCGTGGTTTTTGTCGGATAAATCGTTTAGGAGAAGATCATCAAAAATACTACTTTTTTGAATATTTTTTTTTAAATAATTTTCTTCAGCGGTTACTTTAGTATCTGAAAATGCTTGTTTGAGATCATTCAAAGGTAGGTTTAAATTTACTGAACTTTTTGAATTAATGGGAAAATTTATGCTATTTATGTAAAAGGGACTAACAATAGCATTGAATACTAATAAAGTAATTATTAAATTTCCGATTTTCCTCCTTATAAAAATCATAATATTTACAAAATAAGCTAAATATTTATTTTTTTATTTAATAGTTCAAAAATTCTATAATAAATTAAAGATTTGGCATAAATAAATCAGTTATCAGAATATTTAAGAAAAACCAAAATTTTTTTTAGAAGCAATAACTTTAAAGAATTACAATTGGGGCTGTGGATTAGTGGAAAAAAGTTTACTTTTCCATAAGATCGTTCGCTTGGCATGCGAAAGGCCGGGGGTTCAATAAACTTTGGGAATTACCCATAATAGGGAAATCCCCCCAGCTCCACTATTATTCTTAGTTTATTTTTATTCTATTAAATAATAGATCCTTATATTCGTGAAATGCTGATTTCACGATCATATTAACTACCGTAAAACTTAATGTGTTTGAGATTTTTAGTAGTTTATAATGTTTTTTAGCAAAATATTAAAATATAGTATTGCCATTATTCTTGCTAATTTGTATTTCATTGCTATATTATTTTCTTGGCAATCATATCCCGAACTTAAATTATGGAAAACCTAAATTCGTTTTATTTTGACGTCAGTCTGTTTAGAATTATTCATCTCTCATTAGGCATTCTTTTCTTTATTTATGGGATTATTAATGTTATTGAAATTATAGCTATTAATCGAAAAGCCCAATTAAGGAAAAATCAACCGGGATATATTATAAGGAGTGGGCTTTATGGAAAAATGCGTCATCCTATGTATAGCATGATAATAATAATGCAAGCGAGTTTATTTTTTTCATTATGTTCTGCATTAGGAGTATTATTTTCCATTATCTTTTTATCATTTTTTATGTTATTGGGACTTTATGAAGAAAAATTTCAATTATTACCAATATTTGGTGAAAATTACAGAGATTACATGAAGGAGGTAAAAATGAGATTTTTCCCGATTTTTTTGAAAATATATTTAGTATCAATTTATTTTCTTTCATTTATAGGATTATTCTTATAACCCTTTTAAGAAATTATAAAAACGGAGGTAAAGAAAACAATGAAAAAAATTGGAATTTTAGGAGGGATGTCTTATGAATCAACAATAAAATACTATGAGTTGATTTTAAAGAAATATTATGAAACTTTTCACGACTTTAATTATCCAGAGATAGTTATTTTCAGCCTTAATTTTCAAAAAGTTATTGACTATGAACTAAATAATAAAAAAGAGAAATATATTGAGTATTTAATCTCAGGGATTAGAAGTCTAAGGAATGCTGGTGTCGAATTTATTATTATGGCAGCGAATTCTCCACATTCTGTATATAATGAATTAGAGAGGTTATCTGAAATCCCAATTTTGAGTATTGTTGATGTAACAGCAGAACAAGCAAAAAAGTTAAATATGCAGAGAGTTTTATTACTTGGTATAAAATATACGATGCAATCTTCCTATTATCAAGAATCATTTAAAAAAATAGGAATAAATGTAATTACACCCTCCCTTGAAGACCAAGAAATTATAGATGGTGTAATTTTCAATGAATTGGTTATTGGTAGTTTAAAAGACAGTAGCAGAAATGAATTATTAAAAATTATTCGGAAACATGGTGTAGATGGTGTAATACTCGGTTGTACGGAACTTCCTCTGATATTAAAGCAAGCAGATATTGAAATAATATTACTTGATACTATGGATATTCATACAACTGAGACATTAAAATATTGTTTAGAATAAAAAAAGAAAGGTTTGAAAGCTTTTTTAATCCTCAAATGCTATAAATAATAATTATATAAATATGGTAATTGCTTATAGGTCGCTTTAAACTTACTAGAATTGAAGCAAAGAATATTGCACCAATCATTTTAGTCATGCTTTTATTATTTATCTCAATTGCATGCGCTAATATGTTAATCCCTAGTTATAGTGCTATTAAAATTCAATTTGGAATACCAGAAACATTGCTTGCAATACCAGACGCCTTTTTTGTTTTAGTGAGTGCATTTTTTGCACTGATGTGGGGATACTATACCGATAGGATAAATCGAACAAAAGTAATAATGGCAGGAGCATTTTCATGGACTTTTGGTATGATGCTGACCGCTCTTTCCTTTAATTATCAAATATTAATTATTTCAAGAATGTTAAGTGGCGCAGGTTTAGGTTGCGTTCTGCCAGTTGGTTATTCTATAATTGCGGATGCAATACCCCCTGATGAGAGATCCGGCTGGTTTGGTACGTTAGCAATCTTAAGCTCTGTTTCGAATGGAATAGGTCAGGGGTTATCCTCATTCTTAGGACCAATATTTGGTTGGCAATTTCCATTTTTTCTATTATCCGCTATAAGTATTTGTATTGTTTTTATATTATTTTTTGTTAAAATTCCTCAAAGAGGAGCAAGTGAGGATGAACTTTTAGACCTTAAAGCAATGAATCTTGAATATCAGTATACAATTACAAAAAGAGATTTATCTAAAATCCTAAAAAAGAAAACAAATCGATATCTAATAATACAAAACTTTTTTTCAATCATTCCAGGCACAATAACTATTTTCTTTCTAACCTCAATGCTAAACATCTATTTTCTATATGAAATTCCTACGGAAATAAGACTTCAAACAGCTACTATTATGGCTGGAATTTTAGGAGTGGGATATATTTTGGGAAATCTTTCTCTTTCATACTTAGGAGACATTTTATATAGAAAAAACAAAAAGAACAGGACAAGGTTAGCTACTGTGTGCATAATTTTAGCAATACCCTTTTTTATTGCTTGTCTTTTTTCAATAGAACCAATTCAAGTAATTAGGTTAAATATTACATATCCTGATCCTATTAATACACCCGAAATAGGATCATATATGTTTAGAACGATATTTGAAATATTCAGAGTTTATCCAAATTATATATATTATTTTATATTCGGCTTATTGGGGACTATGTTTAGTGCAGGTCCTGTAGCCAATCGAAATGCAATAATGATTGATATAAACCTGCCAGAACATCGCGGAACTTCAGTTTCATTTATGAATTTATCAGAACAAGTTGGTAAAGGTTTAACACTATTAGTTTCATACTTTTTAATATCTTACCTAGGAAGTATATTTAACATGTTGTTATTTTCATCATTATTCTGGATTCCAGCAAGTATATTATGGATTTTCGCAAATAAAACAGTAGGAAGAGATTTAACTGTAAAATCGATGATTTTATCAGAACGGCAACAAATAGGATTATTAGATTATGTCTTTGAGCTTGAAATTCAAATGGATCGTGCAATCCAGAAAATTCAGGATTCAAAATACTACATTTTAAACGATCATAAGAAATTCAATGAGTTAATAACTAGCGCAATCAAAATTTTGAAATATTGTGAAAGAGAGAGTGAGAACAGAACTATAACAAATATTAAACAAAGAACTAACGATCTTTTAATACTTGCGGAGTCAATTAAAAGAATGGCAAATCAAATTTATGAGATATTAGATAATAAAGATCTTAGCGAAAAAGAGATAGATATGCTAAATGAAGATTTAAAACAAATAATATTAAAGATAGCAGAGGGTGAAAAAAGCACTTTTGGAGAACTTCAAATTTATTTTGAAGATGCACAGTTGAAGATTGTAGAAGCAAGATTACTCCGAAAAAACGACTTATTGAGATGTGTGAACAAAATAGATGAAGCAATAAAAATATACGATAGAATTAAGAATCTTCTTAACGAAAGATTAGAAATAATCCCAGATAGTTCTCAATTATCAGAGGAAGATTTTTATGTTTATAACAGAGAACAAACCTTATTAGAAAAATGCATTTCTTCTCTTAACGCTACAAAAGAATTGAAGGAAAAAATTGGGAATGTCTTCACTCAATTAGAAGAGCAGGGTATTACAAAAAAGGATTTAATAAAAATTTCTGAATTAACTCTTGAATACAATATTAACCTTTATCAAGTGATTACTGATACAATAGGTAATGAACATAAAACGAAGGTTGCTATAAATAACATATTAAAGAAAATCGATCAGATTTTTAATGATTATGACAAATGGAAAGAAGTGGAATTGAAAGTCTTTTAATTACTTAGGAATTCATTTTTTAATATTTCTTTAAATGCGGATCTTTCTTCGCCAATAATCTCTTTAACGTTTTTTCCCTTTTCATTATAATGATCAGGACTATCATTATCTGAAAATAAATTTACTAATAAAATTAAGCAATTTCGTAGCTCTAAATCTTTGGTTTTTCCTTCAGAAAAATTTTTCATGATCTTTATTAGAAGATTACTTAAATACAGTTTAGAAAAATGATTAGGGTTAACCTCTTTAGTACTGAGTTTGCTATTGTAAAAATCTAAAATGTGAGCTACACAATCCATACTGATTTTATTCCTATACCTATAATTAACTTTTAAAATCGCAGTAATTTAGTTACTCGATTTAAGTTAATTTTTCCTTATTCTTTTTAATAACAAATGATAAAACTGGTATAAAAATATATTTGAGTTTCTTTTCACTTGAAAATCTTGAAAATAATATTTTTGAAGCTCTTTTTTATATCTGATTCTTGTCCAAATCTAAGAAAGATCAATAATACTAATTTCTATTAGGAAAGAGCAAGGAGGAATATACTGATTTTAGAAATAATTAAAAGTGTTTAAAAGTTAAAGTTCTACTTCAACATTTTTCACAAAAGAATCGATAGATTGCTCAAGATCTATTATATCATCAATATTTTTAATCTCAGAACCCGCTATCTTATTTAAAAATTCCTTTAGTATTTTTTCCTTTTGTTTATCATTTGGAAAGATTAAACTACTCTTATAATGTTCCCAGTCAAGAATTCCAGTAAAAATAATGAATAGAATTTCGATATGGCTATAATCGATTAGGTTATGCAGTTTTTCTTTAGAGATTAACATTTTAGTATGATCCTTATAAAAGCCTGAAAGATCATTATAATAATTGGTTATAAGAGCAATATTGTCTAACTGTGCTTTTAACGCCGCTTGGTTAATAGGACTATCTTCATCCTTATACATTATTTCGAAATATGTGTTAATGAAATCCTTTAGTTTTTGTAATTTTTGTTGGAATACTCTTGTTTTAACAATTCGTTCAAACATAGGACTTTGCTTATCTTTGTAGAAGCGAAGTTCAAATTTGACGATTGCAAGTATATCCAAGAAGAGTTCGCGTATATCTATATCCTCAATCATGTTCTCACCGTTTCGGTTAATCTCCTCAATCTTTAGATTGGTTTCAACTATCTTACACGAGTTAAAAAATTAATAATATGATAAAAGTAACCTTGAATTTAAAATAATTTAATTTAAAATTCCAATTTTTAAATATGCTTTAAAGTATTTATATTTTTATGTTTAAGCACTACTTAAACAGCAACAACTCCCTAATCTTAGTATAACCCTTTAATCTACTGTATCATAAACTTCACACAGGTTTTAAAAGAAAAAGATTTAAGGAAACTCCTCGAGAGTACCTCATTCTATATTTCCCCATCTTAGTTTTTCATTACACTCGGTGCAATACCAAGTTTTATGGACTGGATTATAAGTCATGTCCTTTACGGAGTTAAAGCACACGGTGCGGAGAAGAATTAAGGCACTTAATGGACGCTAAATAGGCCAGCACAGGTCATTTAGTGCCGGATCTATCTATCGATATTTAGGATTATCAAAAAGGTCTGTATTATTCATTAAAACTTTCTCCTCCTCATCAATCTTTGCTTAATCTGCTCTGCTAGCAGCTCTTATAACTTAGCTATTCGGTTCTTCTCTTAATACTAGAGAATATAAAGATATTTAAATTGGTATAGTGTTTTAGCTAACTAAATTTTGATTCGTGTTGGAGTTGATTTTAATGTGAATGTATAAAGTATTACCAAACTTTATTTTAAAGATAGGGAGTAATTCTTATCTTCCTAATAACGTAGAGTAAAGGCTCTTTGGTCAACTATCTTTTCCTCAAATTTAGTTGGTATCCTATAAGGTATATTTTTTATCATTTTTCGATAAGCTATTGCTTGAATGTGCATTTTAAGAATTCTGATTGGACTTAACATAATAAATCGAATATTATTTTGAGGATTCTTCCGTAGGGTTAAAAATTTAGAATAATAAGACTCTGCTTTAATTCTTTTATTTGGTTTTTCTAATGCTATAAATCTTTCAGTAATCTTCTTCAACTCTACACTATCCTTAAAACAAAAATAATTTGAGGCTTTTAAAGACCATTTAATTGATTCTAAAATATATTTTATTGATTTTAATTGTTTACGAGGAGTTAACAAAATACCAAAAAAGCAAATAAAGATATTCATAACTGTACTTCTAAACATTTCCTGAACAGAAATGTTAATTTTGGGCTTGATTATGTTTCTTAAATCCTCGCCATATAATAATGTACTATTGATAATTACATTGCTAAGGACAATATTTCTAGGGGCAAAAATAGTTGAAAAAACTTTGTTTACTCGAAAAATTTTATGGAATTTAGCCGCTTCCCAAAATTCTTTCTTGGTTAAAAAATGACTAATAAACATTCCAGTAGAGTAATTAATTACCCCTAAAATACTTCGAGTAAGTTTTGTAGAAGAGTCTTTAAATTCATGCTTTATTTCTAGACCAATAAAGTACCTTTCTATTTCTCGTAAGTGGTGATTGGAAACTCTATCCTTGAAAATGAATAATAAATCACAGTCTGAAATAGGGCTATAATCTCCTTCCGCTTGCTGACTACCAAATAAAAAGATAGAGAGTATTTTATTTATCAATTTCTTTGTTTATTAAAATTATGACGTCAATTATGTAATTCCTAGACTTTTCATTTATCCAATTAAGCTTAGATGAGAGATATTGATTTATTCTTTCCGATGTCTCTTTAGAGTCAATTTTATCCAAATTGATCAATAATTAAATATTTTAGATTATTAAAATTGTTAATTAAAAGAAAATGTTAAGATAATTAGATTCGATTTGCTAATGAATATGCTTTGTTAATCGCTTCTAAAACAGTCTGGGGTTTTTTTGCATCTCCAATCTTTTCAACAGGAATCTTTAATGCCTTGATTTGTTTATAAAGAATATCATCAGATTCAACTCCAGTTGCGTAATAAATATAATCAACATCACTTATTCTTTGCTCACTATCTGTAGCATCCATATAATTTACATAATTTTCTCCAATTTCAGTAACTTTTACGTTTGTTAGCATTTTTATTCCTAAAGCATCACATTTATCAAGTAGAACCCATTTTGTAGTCTTTCCTAAGGCAGATCCTAATTTTGGAAGTTGTTCTAATACTGTTACTTTATTTCTTCCTTCGTGAAGCATTTTCAAGGCTATATCTGCTTCTAATGCTTTATAGAAAGTAAGAAAATCAAATTGTTCTAAATTTAAACTCCCAAATTTAGCTAAATAGAGAGCTAACTCAATTCCTGTTGCCCCACCTCCAATTATGACATTATTTTTACCAACAGGAGCATCTCCACTGAATACATCATTCGCCCAGTATACATTTTTATTATCGATTCCAGGAATTGGTGGTTTGAGTCCTTTCGATCCTGTTGCAAGAACAACAACGTCAGGATTAAACTCTTTTATTTTTTCGACTGAAACTTCCTCATTAAAATAAACAGGGATTCTATGTTTTTGTATCCAGTATGTATAATCATCTATCATTTTTTTAAATTCATTTCTTCCAGGTGGGATCCAAATAAGGTTAAGTAATCCACCAATCCTATCATTTTTTTCGAAAATATGAACGTCATGACCCCTTATTTTTGCAATCCTTGCAGCCTCAAGCCCAGCAGGACCTGATCCGATTATCATTACTTTTTTCTTAGTTTCAAGAGGATTTAATTCTGTTTTAGCTTCATTCCCTGCACGTGCATTCCTTAAACATGAGACGGGCTTTAGAAGGAAAATACTATCAAAGCAACCCTGATTGCATCCAATACATGTCATGATGTCTCGCAGTTCTCCTTTTTGAGCTTTTAACGGAAGATATGGATCAGCAATCAATGTTCTTCCCATACAAATAGCATCAGCTTTGCCAGCCATGAGAATTTGTTCAGCCAATTCAGGATTATTTATTCGATTTGACGAAAAAACTGGAATTGAAACATGCTTTTTTATATTTTCTGCTAAATAAGCATAACAACCCTCTGGGACATCCATTGTGGTTTGAGGTGTTTTAGTTTCATGCCAACCGCCAGTAACATTTAAATAATCTAAATGAGATGATAATTTTTCTGCTATATGTGTTTTTTCTTTATAAGTATTACTTCCTGGAACAAAATCATCACCAGAGATTCTATAACCTATCGGAAAATTATCAACATAAGATCTTATTAAATCCAAGGTCTCTATTGGAAATCTTAATCGATTCTCTAAACTCCCTCCATACTTATCCTTCCGTTTATTAGTTAATGGAGAAATGAATTGAGTCATTAAGTATCCGGCATTTGCGCATATTTCAACTGCATCAAAACCAGCCTTTTTTGCTCTTAATGCAGCTTCAGCAAAAGCTTTTTGCTCTCGCTCTATATCATTAAAATCCATTTCTCTCGGCATTGTCTTACTAAAGTTACTGTAAACCGCTGATGGGGCAATCGGTGTTGTACCAATTATCTGGGGATAAGTATAGGCACCTCCATGATAAAGCTGGGCACAAATCTTAACATTTTCTCGTGCATTATGAACTGAAGCCGTGAGCTCAGTCAATTTTGGTATGAAATTATCATTTTCTATGGAAATCATCATTGGAAGTCCTTTTGCATAAAGATCGACATAACAACCTCCAACAATAAGCATTCCAGCGCCACCTTTTGCTCTTTCGATATAAAAATCAATAAGTCTTTGGGTAATATAACCTTCATTAGCATAATTTAGGTTAATTGCAGGCATCACTATCCTATTCGGAATCGTCATATCCCGAATTTTTAACGGACTAAACAATTTAAAGAATTTCATTTTAATCCACTTTGATTAATTTCTAATTTAATATAATTGAAATTGTTAAATCTTTTTAATTATAAATTTGCTTAACCAAATAAAGTTTAACTTTTTTTAAGAACTAGGGATTCATTATTCTATTACATTAAATTTTGAAGATTTGAAAAGAAATTAAATAAATTGTATTTTTCAGTTATCTGAAATAGGAATCAGATCCCCTATCTTCTTGAACACCCTTCATAAAGTGATCTGCTTGTCTTTTATAAGAATCAAGCACATTTTCCATCTCTTCGATTTGTTTATTCAACTCATCAAAATTCATTTTAATATTGAAGTAATCCTTTAAAATCGTGACCAACGCTTTAGATGCACGAGGATCAAGAGTCATCATGGGTAATGGTAAAGTTTCAGCCAATAAACAGACCCCAGGTGCGTAATTTCTTTGACCAGCATAAGCAGGTAATATTCCATTTGCTCCTGCGATTACTCCGCTCTCCATTAAGAGGGTATCTTCAAATTTCAAAAAAGATTTTGTCGTTTTTTCATGAGTTCCACAAACATGTACTTTAGGTTGATCTCTTATCTTATCAGTTACCATAGCTCCAGTGCTTACATACATTTTAACTTTATTCTTAGTAATATTATTCATCTCTTCACAGAATTTTTGGGAAAATTCAAAGACACCTTGAGAAGATTGGGGTTGATAGTTTGCCGTTAGGATAAAAATATCACTTTCATTCTCTTTCTTTCTGGATTTATAATATACTTTCGCTGTCGGAATTTCTAAAAAACCTTTTTCAACGTTAGACTTAGGTGGAAAATCAAAATATTCTATATCAAGAAATTCTTCAGCCTTAATCGAGTCCTTTATAGAGGTTATGGCAATTTTACCCACCAAAGCGATCCCGGGCCACCCAACAAGGACCACTGGCTCATTTAAATCCTCAGGTACTATATCAAATTTTTTGTTTATTTTCATATCCATTTTATTCAACTTGTTTATTACATTTCAAAATTTAATTTTTCACCACAATTAGGACAATATTGCTTTCTTTGAGACATATACGTTCCACAAAAAGGGCAATATAATCCCTTCATCACGGGTTTATCTATTATGTCATGAGATTCACTAGATTGCTTTTCATAAGAATATAGCATATTTCTTTGAGATATATCATAACTATATTTCTTTCCAACACTTAAATGCACATATAAAGAACATAATAAACTTACGAATAGTGGACTAAACACATAATCCATAAGTTCATTGAAAAAATTATATAAAAAGATCATTCCAAAATTCCTTGTAGTAGGATTAAACCAAGAGTTATAAGTGTTTTGAGATACTATTAAAAAATTATCTATAATTAAATGGTAAACGAGTCCTGCTCCCCAAATAACTAGGTTACTTATGAAAAAAACTGCAATAATTTTCCAGAATGACCCTCTAGCAATATTTCGTGCACTCTTTACGGGATTTTCTGTATTTCGTGAGCTATAAGTAAATATTAAAAATGAATAAAATCCTAAAATTATGATAGAGGGAATATATATTAAGAATGCTCCAAGAGATACTCCTAATCCTAATAATAATAAAACTATTATTAATTTACCATTAAAAGTCTCTTTAATTTCTGTGAAAAAATTCGGAGATACACCTATGAACTTTTTGTATACATAAGATCCAAATAAACACATTGAAAAAACTCCAAATAGAGTTCTCATTAATCCATCTAAAAATAAAATGATATATGAAATTGATAAATATTCAATCATAATAGAAAGATCCAATTCGGTTATCTCAGCGGGGTCTTTTTGAAGAATAAGATTCAATTCGGAAGTAAGAATGATACTTTGCCAATTAAGATCAGCAATTAATAAATTCTTTAGGATCATAGAAATTAGTAAAAAACTGACAAAGGGTAATAAAAGCTTAGCCCAATTTTTACCAAAAAAGGAAAAACCAGCAGAAAGTACCTCACTAAATCTTTTATTTGCAAATCTCTCAAGATTTTGATAATCCTCTGACATAATTTTTTATTATCTTTTTAATAATAAATAATTTGTTAAAAAAACTTAATTAAATAATAGATAATACAATACAAATAAGAATATAATTAATTATTTTATTTTCAAACCCATTAGGTATTATTAATATTTTATGTATGGTCAACAGCCTCCTACACGCTCAATTCCCGGAATAATCTCTTATATGAGTTTTTTCTCGACAAAGAGA
>RDOE01000094.1 GCA_011364975.1 Promethearchaeota archaeon
GACCCATTACTTCAGTAGGATTATGAGTCTGGTGCTATAACCAACTAAGCCACACCGGCTTTTAAATATAATAGCCCCTGGGGGGATTTGAACCCCCGACCTTTGCCTTACCAAGGCAACGCTCTTTACAGTCTAACTCAATAATATATTAGAAACCTGCTAAGCAACAAGGGCTTTATTATTTACTTTAAATGTAATAAACTTAATTTATTCTAAATTAAAAATTTTTTTCTTCTCTTAAAAAATAACGCTATCAGTGTGAACCATAGCCATTTTTCAATTTGTTTAGACATTCGCCATTTTTAGGTAAAAAAAAGTATTCATACAATTTTATAAGACGGATTTCTTACTCAAATGAAATTAAATCTAAACAACATATTAAAATCAAATCATTAGATTAAAGAATCAATATTACGTTTTTTAATAATTCCCCTTTTTCAGATCACTCCAATGATAATCTAAATTACCTTCTTCCTTAACTTTTTCTTTTTTAAGCTTCTCTAAATTGACCTTTCTCTTTTTTAAACGTCTTAGTTTTCTCATTATACCATCTACTTATTCAGACTTATCATTTTTATATTTATCAATTTTTGGAATGTAGATTTTTACTTTAGGAACATAGATTTTAGGTGTTTGAACTTTTGAAACCATCTTTATAGTTTTTTCGATCATTTCAGAATTTTTCTCCAAAATGGTTTGCAATGCAACGTATTGATTTGTATCAACTTTTATATTTTCTTGGGATGTAATCTTTACAGTATCGGGAGAGCTCTTTAATTCGCTAGAATCCTCGGCTTTCCAAGCCTTTGCAGCTGGCTTATTCTCTTGAATGCCAATTATTTCACTTTCAATTGATGTTATATAATCAATCAGTTTAAATTTTTTATTTTCGATTATCTTCTTATAATCACGCATAAAGTTTTCATAAATAGAATATCGACTGAATTCAGAGTCTTGTAAGACCCATCCTGTAGAAGGATCATAAAGCATTCCTATAATCTTGACGTTTGCCGGAAAGAATTTTGTTTCTTGAAATTTTTCTACTTGATACATGATGTTTTTAATCTCATCGACAAACGTTTTAAAAAACTTCTGAAATTCAAGAAAAACATTTGTGCCTTGACTCATAATCATTTTCAAAGTAGTAATATTCAATTTATCCTTTAGCTTCATTAGGTTAACTTTTTTCATTCCACAATCTAAATGTCCTAAGATAATAATGAATCTCACATTATATTCATAAACTGCTATTAATGCTGATCTTAGAGTGTCTTTAGTATAGATATTTCCGGCATTTCTTAATACAAGCACATCTCCTGGACTTAATTGAAAAATCCGATGAATGTCAATTCTGGAATCCATACATGTTAGAAATAAAACTGGATACTTTGGGCCTTTTCCTTTAGTTTCAATAGATTCTAAATCTTGTTTTATTTTCCATTGGTATTGATTGTTTCCCTCTATTAATTTTTCCATTATATTATCGATCATGTTTTAAACCTCTACGGACATAACATAAAAAATTTATATTAATTATTAAACTCCAAAAAAAAATTTTAAATTATTAATAAAAGTTATTTTTTGGCAAATGTAGAAATTATTTCCCGCACCTTTGATTTATCGCCATCTCCAAGAAAATTTTTGATTTTATCAGAATATTCAGGAAGTAATTGTAAAAACGGAAGTATAGCTTTCGATAACGCACCGAAAGCCTCATCACCATTTCCCATAATGAACATTTTGTCTGGACTTAAGTTCTTGAATATTTCAGGTAATATATTTGTTAACTGTACTGCTAAAAACCTTTGGTCTGCAGAACTCATAGCCTCAACTTGTTTCTGGAAACCTTCAGCTTGTGCTAACATTTGTTGCTTAATGCTTTCAGCTTCACCTTCAGCTTGTGCAATCAATCTCTTCTTGATTTGAGCAGCATCAGCATCAGCTTCAATTACCTTCTTTATTCTATCACCATCCGCCTCAATTTGCTTCCTTTCTCTTTCTTGTTCGGCAATAGCTATCTCTTTCTCTTTTCTACGTAATTCAATTTCTCGTTGGACGACTTGTTCTTGTATTCCAACTTCATTTTGAACTTCTAGTTCTCTTAATTGTGATTCTCTTTCTGCGTCTGCTTTTGCTAATCTTGCTTTTCTAAATTCAATCGCTTGCTTTACAGCTTCCATGTTTTTCTTGAGCTCTTGTTCTACGATAATTACTTCCAAGATTTCTATTGACTCAATTATAACACCCCAATCGGCAGAAAGTTCGTGCAAATCTTTCTCAACGTGATCTATAATTTCTCTTCTCTCTCTAATTATTTTTTCTAACGGCATATTCGCACAAGTTGTACGCATAATTGCTTCAGCAGCTCCTTTTAAAATCTTTTCAACATAGTTCTCATCTCTTGGATTCCAAGATACTGAACTAAATGCTTTTTCAGGGTCTATTACCTTCCAAATTAGAAGACCGACAATTTCTAAATTTTGATATTCATTCGAAACTACTTGATCATGCGCTTCTATTTTAGTCTGTATACTTGTTGTTGGGATAACAATATATTCATCAATTAATGGTAATAACCAGATTCTCCCACCTAAACCAGCAGATTTCACTTTACCATTCCTCAAATGAATGACGAATTGGTTAGTTTTGAACTTTCTATACCGTGCGGCTAAGAAGATTATGAAAAGAAACGCGATTATAACAATAGTAACTGTTACGCCGACTCCAACTGGATTAATCTCTTGAAATAACATTTTTTTCTTTCCTCCTTTATTATTTTTAATTTTTTTCTATTTTTTTTTAATTTTTATTTAGATTTTTAAATTTTTTTCTTAAATTGTTGGTATTTCTCTCTACTAATAGATGTTTATTACTTACACCAACAATATATACTTTTTCCTCCCTCTCGAAAACCTCTTCCGGTTGGAAGGGCATTACATGTAATTTTTCATATTTCATAGGGTTATCTGATGCAACTTTAATAACCCCACCACGACTATCCACTTTTAATATTACTTCACCCTGTTTTCCAAGTAGATTTTGCGTGGAAGCAATTGGATAATGCGTTGATATTGCTATTTTTTTCCAAACTTTTGATATTAATTTAGTTGTTAAAATACCAGCAACGGGAGATAATATAAACATTAAAAATTTCAATTGTATTATATAATATGACGCTATTCCTGAAATCCCAAAAACTAGCAAACCAGATGATAACAATAGCATAAATGGAGCTGGTGTACTACTCTCTTGATATCGTGAATCTACTTGAAATTCTTTTGCAAGATCATGATCCACTTGCTCTAAATTATCTATATTATCATAATGGTCTAGATGATCAAGATGATCAACGTGATCAATGTGGTCCAGATGGTCTATATGGTCAACGTGATCAATGTGGTCCAGATGGTCTATATGGTCAATGTGATCAATGTGGTCCAGATGATCTATGTGGTCAATGTGATCAATGTGGTCCAGATGATCTATGTGGTCAACGTGATCAATGTGGTCCAGATGGTCTATATGGTCAAGATGATCCACATGGTCAATATGGTCTGTACTTTGATCATGAACGGACATTTCAGCTAAAACAAATGAGATTACGGACAATATTAAGCCTCCAATAAACAAGCCCAAACAAATGCTAAAAAAGATGTCATAAATATCCATGGTTATATTTTCACCTCAACCTAACTTTCTCAATTACATTATTTAAATGTTCTTTAGCTTTGGATAATTCAGATCGATTTAAATCTAAATCCTTTTTGTGATTTTGAAACATAATTTTTTTATCCACCCCTTATATAATAATACTAGTAAGTATCCAGACACTAAAGATTAACAATATAATAATCATAATATTAAACAACACTACACGAGTTAAAGAGCGTTTACGATGCAGCTTTTTTTGGTACTTTATTGAACGGATATCTTTCCCGTGAAAACATAATGGTTTAAAATACTTACTTTCCGTTCTACTTTCACTTTTACTCATTTTTATTTATTCCCTCTTTTTATTGAATAACCTTTTATTATTATCAACCAAAACTTTATTTTCTCTAATCGCAACCACAAAAACCTTCGCTCCTCTATCAAATACAGATTCATCATCATATGGTTTAACATGCAATTTTTCAAATTTCATTGGAGTAGTAGATTCAATCCTTATTACACCTCCTCTCTTATCCACAGGTAAAATAACTTCACCCTCAACTCCAAGCAGATTTTGGGTTGATGAAATTTTATAATATTCTGATTTTGCAATCTTTTTCCATGCTACATTTAGATATTTTGCTACAAAAAAGCCAATTAATGGTGAACCAATAAACATCAAAAATTTTAATCCTTCAATTGATATTAAATAGTAAAGGGATATCCCTGAAATGCCAAATACAAGCAAAAACGCTGATATCAGTAACATAATTGGAGCGGGGGTAGTTGAACTTCCGATTGCTTCCATATCTGTATCCACTTCCAAATCTGTGTCTACATCTATATCTGTATCTACATCAGCATCCACATCTACCTCCGCGTCCAAATCTACATCGACATCAGCTTCAACCGAGTCGAATTCCGCCCCCATGTCGTAGTCAACATCTACATCGACATCCGCATCAATGTCTACATCAACATCTGCATCTATATCTATATCAGCATCTACATCTATCTCAGCATCCAGATCTACATCCACATCGACATCCGCATCAATATCAACCTCAGTATCAACTTCTTGTCCTAAAGATTGGGATTCCATCTGTGCTAAAAAGACTGAAATTATTGAAAAAATGATCCCACCAATAAACAACCCTAAACAAATACTAAAAAAAATATCATATACATCCATAATTCATACAATTCTTTCTTTTTCTTTGAAAAATGGTAATTTCAAATTTCTTACTAACAATATTGACTTTTTATTGAATATCTTTACCCTCTTTTTACTTTTTGTAAGTTATTAATCCCTTTTCTAAATTAAAAAAAATTTTATTAAATTAAACCAATTTTGTACCACAGTGAAAGCAATACATCGAGTCCTTATCCGTTCTTGTTCCACAATAAGGACAAAAACTCTTATCTATTACTTTTTCTTCTCTCGTTTTCTCTTCAATAATTTCAATTTGCCGAGAATAATTTATTTCAGGTTTATTTAATCGAGTTCCACAGTTTTGACAGAATGATGCCCCTTGAGTTATAGAAGCACCACACTCTCTACAATAGCCTGATTGTGGCTTTATATTCGAACTCGCATTATTACTCTTAATTAAAGTGGGTTGAGATATACTGACTGTGGAAGTCTTTACCATATAAGGATTTGTATGGTTATAATTTTGTTGGTAGTAATAATTCTCTGGTTTTCTTCTATTTTGTCTCGATCCTTGCGATGCAGCAACTGTAATTCCAATAAATATAACAAAAATAATAATTACCGGAAATATCGGAAAAATGAAAAATATACGATTGAATCCAAAAAAGAAAAAAACCCCGAATAAGATCATCATTATAAGGCCAATAAAACAGCCTATTCCTGAATTTCTACGTTGATACATCTTTTTATATTTTTATATTTACGAATATATTTTTTCTGATTATCATATATATATGTAAATATTTAAAGGTTTCGTATATATTTTTCAGTTTACTGAAAATTAGGAAATTGATTTAAAGTTGTCATAGAATGTTTATGACTAAGCTATTTAAAGATATTTAAAAATATAGAAAAATATATAAAGTTAAAATGATTTATTTTCACTTGACAAAAAGCACTGCATATTTTTGTATATATCTAATAATGAATATGTATTGCTTAAAAATTAAATAAAAATAAGATGAATATTTATAAACAACAAATATGAATATAAAGATATATCAATTAATATATTTATATTGATTTGGTTTAGGAATTATCGAGGTGATTCTTATAGCAAAGAATATGGGAAATACGAATGAAACTACGAAATCTGACGAACCAGAGGCTGAAGCTAAAGAAAATCCTGTTTATGTTAAAGTAGATGAAACAACGAGGCATAAGATTGATAAATATAAAGAATTAGGTATCACGATGTCTAAACTTATTCAAGATGCTGTGACATTATATGATGATTTTTCTTCTTTGAAACCTGAAATTAAGGGAGTAATAGAGAAATATAAACAAGAAGAGGAATCTGTTATTGATTTTTTAGAGAAAGCAGTAAAATTTTATGGTGATCAGCGGGATTTAGATCGAGATTTATTCCTTCGAATGAGAGAAGAAATGAAAATGATGTTAATTGGTAAAACTACATTTAATCAATTAATAGCTGCTGCAAAAGAACCAAAAGATGCAAGAGAATTACCAATTAAACGAAATGTAGCTTTTGATTTAATAATGTGGTATAATAAGTCAAGACCTCTAAAGCATCTTACGATTGAGGAAATAATTGAGACTGTAAAGAAGATTTGGGTAGTTGCAAATTATTTTTACGTAATTGACGTTAGCCAGGAAAGTGAGGATGAATTTCATTTACTTTTCCGTCATCGACAAGACAAGAATTATTCAGAGTATTGGTTAAATTACTTTACTGAATTATTTAATTCAAAAGAACTCGGATTTAAATGTATGATTGAAGGTCAAGCGTTTGATGAAAGTATTAGTATGACAATAAAAATTGGTTATGAAGAATAGTGTTTTTTAACATTTTTTATAAACTAACCTACACTTGCTATCTAACTTTTGATTATCTATTTTGTAGATCATACTAAAATCCGGTATTCTACGTTTGCATAAATTATTTTTTCAATAAATCTCTTATAATGATAATTTTATTAGTAATTAGAAAATCTTAATATTTCATTAACAATTAAAACTTATTTGTAATTTTATAAAGTTTATAATTTTGATATAGAAAATATACTTCAAAATTACTTAACGGAATCATCTTATGTTAGATATTATTTTAATACAACATGCAGATACAGGAATTAATCTTTTGGAGTATCGCCAAGTAAATACCCGAATGAAACTTGAACATTCGGATATCTTTAGTGGGTTCATGACTGCTATACAAAACATTACTTCTGAATTAGATATAGGGTATGTGGTCCTCATATCTACTGAAGGAAAAAAGGGCCATAATTGTATAATTATCCCAAAATATCCTATAAATGTAATTCTATTAGTTGATCAAGAAGATCCAATCGACTTATGGAAAGAAGAAGGCAGAAAGATCGCTAACAAATTTATTGAAAGTTTCGGATTTTCATTTGACCCTAGTCAGGTACAATTATTTCAATCATTTATAACTGTTATTAAAGAGCTCTGCGCTACTAATGAATATTGCGAATAAATAAAATATAGTAGCAAATATAAAGCTTAATTATTAGATAATAATATTAAATCATTTAAAATAAAAAGAATAAAAAATAAGATAATTTATTTAAGGAAGAAAATCATCAAACGCCCAGTAATGTTCTTCTTCTTGCTGAATAATGTCTTCAAACATCTTTTTGGTTTTAATATCTCCCAGTTTCGTAGCTTCATCAATAACTTTTCGATAGAGGACAATGGCATAATTTTCAGCTTCCCTATCAAGTTTAATAAAATCATCTTCATTATTTCCAATTTCTGGAACGGGATTTATATCAGCGACAGCTTCACGATCAATTTCATAAATTCTCTCTGAAATCATTTCCATGTGTTCCATTTCTTGAAGAAATGTTTTCTTTAATATACCAGAAATTACACCCGCTTTGTTTTTTCCAGTAGCAACTTCTAGTGGCGCTTTTTTCTTACGTAACCTTTCTAAACCATCAGCTTTTTCATGCTGAGTAGTATATTGAACAATCGCAGAGATTTCGCTTGCTAAGGCTTTATTCAATAAAGCTATATATTCTTTATTATTAAAAATTGACCTCCATTCAGATTCAGGGGTCTCTGCCAGATCAGGTTCACTTTCCATTTCATTATAATCTTGAAATTTAAGTAAATGTTCTTCTTCATCACTGTAAATTTTCATAAATAATTGCCATGTTTCCCGATCTCCAATAGCTTTAGCAGCTTCAATTATTTCGCGGTACATTGCTAATGCTTCTTCTTCCGCTTTTAAATCAAGCTTGGCAAATTCCTTCATTGTATTTCCAATTGTAATTTTTGATGGTTTCGTTGTAGCTTCTCCACCTAAGATATAAATTCGTTCCATTATTGCACCTAAATGTTTCATTTCTTGAATGGCTAATTCTTTGAGAAGTTTTCCAAATTCTTCATAAGTAGTAGTCTCTAAAAGATAATTCTCTTTAATTACTTTACGTAATAATTTCTCCATTTTAGTATGTTGAAGCATATATTGAGCAGAAACTTGTATTTCTCTTGCTACAGCTTTATTTAAAAGGGCAATATATTCATCTGTTACTTTAATAACCATATTAGATTCCTTTTTTTAGATTTTTCATTAAATATTATTGAGATTGTATTAAAAAGTTTATTCTTAAAAATTATAGATATATAAAGTTTTTAATGATAATATCCATAATTTAGCTTATGAAATTCTTTTCATTAGATCAACTAAAATCTTACGATAATGAAATCGGACCTCTTGTTGAATTATCCTTTAATAATGAAAGTTCGGCCTTAATCTCAGAATATGGAGGCCGGTTATTAGGGTTATTTCCTCAAGAAAATATAATAAGCTTGCTTTGGGTTAATCCAAGAATAAAAGAAGTTGTTAAATCACGAGAAAGAGCTATTGGGGGTGATAGATATTGGATCAGTCCTGAACGAGAGTTTTTTTATGAAAAACCTGAAACCTGGGAAGGTTGGTTTTGTCCTCCAGGCTTAGATCCCGCTATGTATGATATTTTAGATAGTAATTCTACATCATGTACACTCTCGAGTCCCCTTACAGTAAAATCTCAGGTTACCAAGCAAATATTTAGCGGAGAAATCACAAGACAGATCTCATTAATAAAAGAGCCAATAAAAACAGGTATTTCATATTGTGGGGTTGAATTTCTTGATGATTGCGTTCTATACGCACCAAATCTTAAAATTAACGGGTGGTCTTTGGCATGCATCATCAGCGGAGGGGCTTCAAATCCCGGAACGGTCCTAATTCCGACTAAATCAAATCCTAAACCGCTTTCTTATTTCAGAACTATACCAAGTAATAGGATAAAGGTTCAAGAAAATTATATTGCCTTCAAAATTGATGTTGAAGATATTTATAAATTAGCAGTTCGACCTAACGATATTGATTTTTCTAGAAAAGCTAAAATTGGATACATCTTAAGAGTTCCTGATTCAGATTACTTTGGCTTATTAGTTAAATTATCAGATGACATTCCAAGATCTCAAGCAGATTGTTTCGATATTGCTCGAGATAACCCAGATGGCGAGATTGGTGTAATTCAATCATATAACTCAGAATCTCCAGAAAAACCTAGTGTTCTAAAATATGGAGAGATTGAACTACAACTAAGTAAATTTGAAAATATTGATAATAGTTCCCATGGAAAAGCTAAACACCAAATTATTAATTATTTTGGAACAAAGAATGAAATATTAGACGTAATAGAAAAATATTTTGGGATTATTCAACCGATCCTTTTTGAAAAAGCTTAATATGCGCTCTATTTTAATTAAAAAATATAACTCTTTCAATTAGTTATTAGGTAATAAACATGACTCAAAAAAGAAAAGTAAAATATCAACAACTAATAATCATCTTTATTATATATATTGCCTTATGGTTAGTTCTGGTACCTATGATAAAATCACCCCAATTTCCTTTAAATGTGGATGTTTCTTTAAGTGAGTTTGTTCCTGCTCAAGATATATTGACAGAGCTAGCTACAATTTTTATCATTATTCTTCCACTGACTAGTATATTAAGTCTTCTTATAGGGGGCTACATACTAACACCAATAGTAATAATATTGCATAAACTATTCTTTAGATCCAAGAATTTTTATGGTATTCAATATGAAAGCCATCTAGAAGAAAGACGTTTTTTATCCCTTGGTTTCTATCCAGTTTTAATGTCCATCAATCTGGCTTCAATTTTTAATAGACCAGAAATATGGGGCTTCCTTTTAGAGTCTAATTTAATTGCAGATATTAATAATGTTTGGAGAATCCCAGCATTGACTCGGTTTTTTGCTTTGACTATCTTATTAATGTTTACATATGGCATTTCAATTTTTCTTTTTTCACCAGTCTGGTATTTAAGGGATTCAGGTATAATTTACACAAATAAACGAAAAATAGAACAATCTCAGGAATCATTTAATTTAAAGTCTTTAGGAGATTGGTTCCAAACCTTATTGAAAAGTTATGCCGGAATTGGAGCAATCTTAACCTATATCTTTATCGTTTATCTTATCACAACAAGCTTTATAAACGAATGGGATATTGCAGTTTTAATCTTATGGTTTGGACTCCCTTTTTACTTAGTGCTTTCAATGATTCCAGCTCTGATTTTTAATGATTTGATTAGAGGACATAGGATTAATTTCACTAGAAAATTAGCTTATAAAATGGGGATAAAGGAAAAAGCGATTACATCCTTTGAATTTAAAGCGATTGAGTAAAAAATAAAGAAATATTAGAGAATATATTTCTCTAATATTCATTAGATGCCCTCTATATAAAATCTCTCCATTGAATCTAATGAAACTTGAAGGGAAATTTTATAAGATTAGTTATTCAATTTTCATATTTAAAAGAATAAGGATTGATTTTTTACATAAATATCTTGAATGAAATTTATTTATAAATTTCTTCAATTTTAAAACATTACAAAACAGAAAATAATATAAATATATTTAACGAAATCTTATAATTGCAATCAATTTGGATATTATTGATAATCTTCTTTAGATATTCAAACAGGATATCATTTTTGGGTTAAATAATGCGCTATAACATTATTAAAGCTTCAGAAGTATTGGAAAATCCTAGCTTTCAAGGTGTACTTGAAATTGCAAAAGAAATAATCAATCAAAATAAAGTCTTAAATACTGAAATGTTATATAACATCGCTAAAAAGAAGCTGAATATCCCCCGAAAGGGATTACTAAGCATAATCCAAACTCTCCTAAATAGAAAAATCCTGGTTGAAGGTTCTAAATAT
>RDOE01000009.1 GCA_011364975.1 Promethearchaeota archaeon
TAAGATAATCATTATATTTGGATCCTTCTTTAGGTAATTCCTCATAAGTTAGCTCGCCTTCTTCTAATTCCTTACCAAAAACAACAACCCAGAGTAGTTCGAAGTAAGTAAGAACTTTTTTGGGGCTACCAGGCATCCATTTAAAGACAGTACTGTGACGTTCACAAGACTCTGTTGATGAGCGTTTTCCTATTTCTCGAAGTAAAATTAGGCTATCCTCTTCATTTTGAGTGACCTCGTTAATTTCTTTAAGAATCTCACGATATAGGAGTGTATAAAACAAAGAATTTGTACTTCTTCCGAATGCTTTGGTTATTTTTTTTAACAACCATTGAAATGCTCCCAAGATTAGGCACCTCCTTGGCGATATACGTATTCGTGGATACAAATTTTATGGCCTAAAACTCTTGATTCTTTAACATCAAGATTATCTACTAAAAAAGGAGATTTTTCTCCTAATTCTTGATTGATTAATAGGATAAATTCCGATACCATTGCAGTTATTATTTCACATCCCGCAGCTTCAATATCTTGAAAATAATACTTACAGAGCGGACAATCCGAATCTTTAATTTGAATTTTTTTATTAATATCGTCTATTTCAATAGAAACTGAGCTATTTAAAACATTTTTATATAAAGTAGCAATTACATTCTTAAAATTAGAAATATCGACGTATTCGATAGGCTTCCAATATTGAATATACGTTCGAGCAATATTTTGCCCAATTCTTCTTAATCTCTGTTTGATCTCAGTAATATTATTAATTTTTAAGAATCTTTGTAGATGATATATTGCATTTCGCATTTGATTCATAGTTGCATCTGATTTAATTAGATCTTCTCTCGTGTAATTCATTTTTCCACAATTACTTCAATTAATTTTAAATAAATATTGAAAAAAAGCTAATTATTTTAATATTTTCAATTGATTTAACAGATGATCAGTATGTTATTTTATAAGTTGAATTTTAATAATAATTTGAATTAATATGAATTGTATTAAAATAATAAGTGATAATTATGGAATATCAAATGGAAATTTTTTGGTTAGGACACGCTTGTTTTAAGATAAAGCATTATAGTGGTCGAATTATTTATTTGGATCCATATCAAATAAAGGAAGGTGAAGAAAAAGCGGATATAATTGTTTCTTCGCACAGTCATGGAGACCATTTTTCAAAACCGGATATAAAAAAAATTTGGAAAGAGAATACCATTTTAATAGGTCCTGAAAGCATTAAGAAAGAGTTAGAAAAGTTCAATGGAAAACCCTTGAAAATAGGGGAAACACTCACCCTAGAAGATCTTACAATTGAACTTGTTCCAGCTTATACGATAAATAAACCTACTCATCCTAAAAGCAATCAATGGAGTGGTACTATTATAATATCAGCGGATCGCAAAATTTATCATGCAGGAGATACGGAAAGAATACCTGAAATGAAGAATTTATCTAAAAGAAAGATAGATGTGGCAATTCTACCTTGCGGAGGAACTTATACTATGGATTTTGAAGAAGCAACCGATGCTGCTCTAGACATTAAACCTAAGATAGTGGTTCCTATGCATAATTGGGGTAAAGATTTGCAGGAATTTAAGAAAATTATGTTAAGAAAAGATCCCCAAATACAAGTTGAAATCCTTGAGAGAAAGTCGTTAAAAGTTTAAATATTAAATCTAAAATATCGTAAATTTATTTATCTCTTTATTCAAGTTTATATTACTAAATTTCTATTTTTTTCTTGATACAAAAAATCTTGATGAGATCGATATGGATATTTATAATGTTGGAGTTAGAGGGGGATTAAAGAAAACAAATAAACCTGTTTTTGATGAAGAAAATGTTATAATGATTTATGATTATCCAACAATTTATATATGGTTTGGAAAAAATATACCTGAGAAAAGAAAAAATATTAGTATTGTAAAGGCAAAATTGCTTAGCAAAAATAAAGAGAGTATTGCAAATTTACAAATAATAAATCAGGATAAAGAATATGGAGCGTTTCTTGACATTTTTGATCTTCTACGCCATGAAAATGTGAGCAGTATTGAAAAAATGAGGCGTCCAGAATTACATATTGAATATGATGCTACCTTAGAATTTCTTGAAGCGGGTTTAGATCCTGACCTTGAAGCCGAAATAACAATTGCCTCACATTCCATTTCAGAACAAAAAAAATCCTATGATGAATTATGCAGAATTTTAGCCAAGTTACAACTTTCACTGATTAAAGATAATTCAAAAATCACTAAACAAGAAATTGAACTAAAAACGAAAGAAATTTTTGCTTCCTCTTCCACTTATGATGAATTATGCTGGTTAATAGCTCAATTAACTATGTTAAAAGAAAAGAATGAATTAAAATAAGGATTGATGTAATCATAGTAGGTTAATATTCTATAAAGAAAACCAATAAAAGCAATTAAATATTAGTGCTAAATACTATTAAACAAATTAGTAAAAACTTGAATCATTATTAAAAAAACAGATATTTATATTTAAATGGATGAATTATGACGAGTATCGAAGAACTAAATAATTATGGTATAAATCTCCCTGATGATTTTAGTGATGGGGTAGTTATATGTGATATATATACCAATTGGTGTGGTCCATGCAAAATTTTAAGCCCTGTATTAGAGAAACTGGCATCAGAAGGGTTAATTAAATTATTTAAAGTAGATTTAGAGCAAAATAGACCTTTAGGTGAAAGATTCTCTGTACACGCTATTCCAACATTATTATTCTTTAAAGAAGGAAAATTAATAGAAGAAAGTGTAATAATAGATGGAGAGAAAGCGGTAGAAAACGGTAAAATGGTTGGTAACTGGGGAGAAAAAAGAATAAGAGAAGTTATTTCAAAAATCGGTTAATAAAGTAATATTCTGTTTCAAGTTTAAAATTTTAATAACATTTATGCTTTATTTAACCAAAAACAGAAAAGAATTAATTTTTTAATTTAATGAAAGTTAATTAATATATAGTTTTATTATAATAAAGATGGAAATTATGGCTACTATTGATTTTGATTTTCGGAATCAAATTATACAAAATGATATTGGAAATACATTAGCTTATTGTTATCAGTGTGCTACATGCAGTGGGGCGTGCCCAGTCGCACAAGTAACGAACGGGAAATATAATCCTAGAAGGTTAATTTTAGATGCGCTTCTTGGGTTAAAAGAAAAAATTTTTGGTAAAGAAAATGCATTTGGTATATGGGGATGTACTGTATGTGATACATGTGATGAAGTTTGCCCCCAAAAAGTAGAATTGACTGAGATCTTTACAATATTAAAAAATATGAGTGTAGAAAAAGGTGAATCGCCTGATTATTATACTACACAAGCATCCACTATTTTAGAAAATGGTAAAGCTATCCCTATGCAACCCGCTATTGAAAGAAGAAGAGAACAATTAGGCTTACCAAAAGTATTATCACCTGATGTGGAGGAAGTTCAAAAATTATTAAAGTCCACTAAATTATCAGAAAAGATCAAAAAAGAAGTTTAATTCTTTCTATTACTCTTTTTTAATAAATAACTAATAATAATACTTTAGAAAAATTTATCATTGTCAATTAAGTTAAATTTTAATATTAAATAATCTAAAATTTGAATAGTATGTATAAGAGGATTTGAAAAATGAGAATGCCAATAATTGGTGGTAATTGGAAGATGAATAGGGGTTCTCCATCATCTGCTATAACTATGTTGAGAGTATTGAAGAGATTGGTTAAAAATATACATAATGTTGAGATTGTTATTGCACCACCTTTCACAGCATTGTTTTCTGTCATTCAGTATTTAAAGAAGACTGTTATAAGAGTTGGGGCTCAGAATGTGTATTTTGAGGATAGTGGGGCGTTCACCGGAGAGATTTCTCCAAAATTCTTAAAAGAGATCGGTTGTGAATATGTTATCCTTGGACATAGTGAAAGAAGGAATATATTTCTGGAATCTGATGAAGTAATTAATAAAAAAATTAAAAAATCCTTGAGTTATGGCTTAAGACCCATAGTCTGTATAGGGGAACATCTTGAAGACCGAGAAGCAGGTAATACAGAAAGAGTAATTGAAAAACAACTTGAATATACCTTTAAAGATTTAAATAAGAAAGATATGATGAATATAGTGATTGCTTATGAACCAATATGGGCAATTGGAACGGGAAAAACAGCTACTCCAGAACAAGCAGAGGAAATTCACAGATTTATAAGGAATTATTTAGGAGAAAAATACGATAATGATTTAAAAACCGGTATTAGAATTCAATATGGGGGGTCAATTAACCCTAGTAATGCTGAAGCTTTGTTTCAAAAAGAAAATATTGATGGTGGTTTAGTGGGAGGCGCTTCATTAGAAGCAGAATCTCTCTATGAAATAATTAAATCAGCAGAGAGATCGTAGAATTCAAAGTCCTAATTAGAAAATATTTTATCCTAAAATTTGATTAAAACGACTAGTCAATTTTGCGGGGAATTCTCCTAAGTAAGATTGCGGATCCGCAAATAATAAGTAAAAATAAGGCTCAAATAACCCATTTACCGTAGGACCAACTCCTGATTTTATGATATAAACCCAGATCTGTTCATTTAAAATGTTAGATTGTCGATAAATCCATTCAAATGGAGAGATTTCAGGAAAAACTCCAATATTTCTTAATATAACATCAACATCATCTAATTTATATTTTTTACCAAAAAGAATTATCGGAGAAAGGTCAAATGATGTAATACAAATCCCATTCAAGCCATAAGATTTCATATTAGAGAGAAATTCATTACTTTCATTGGTTATTTCATTTTTATTTTTCTTGATTATATTTCTTGCATCAGAATCGTTTAATATCTCTATTATTATATCAATTTCATTCTGTAGCAAATCCAAGGCAGAGTCGAGTGGGATTTTTGAAGATATTACCAAATCATAAATTATTTTGATCTTTTCTTTAACAGATTTATGTAATAGATAAGGTTCAGTTTGAACTGTGATTAAAACATCTCCCTCAAATCCATTATCTTTTTTATCCTTTTTATTAGTTTCCTTAGATTTAAACTCAAGCAATTCTATTTTTTTATTTATATTTCTTGCAAATTCAAATAATGCGGAAATTAGTCCAGCATTTAATTCAAACGTGCTAGTATCATTTAAGTTAGGAATAATTTCTCTTTTATCTCTTGAAAAATCATAAAATCTTAAATATAGGTTAACCCCCTCAGGAGGTTTCTTTAGTTTAAGATTATGATAGGGAAATCCCGTATTTGTAATAACGGAGAACTCATAATAAGTCATTTTAATGCAGTACAGTAATAATGTATTTCTGAAGAATAATTCATTAATCTAAATTTCTATATTAATAGATTTAAGTTGAAGTATTTAAATTAATGTACTTAATACGTAGGTAATATTTAGAGCAATATTTTAGTAAAAGTAATAATTTATTGAATGACGATAGCGGGCTTTCCAGGTAAAGCATGATACTTTTTTTCTGATTTTGAATCTTTCTCTAATAAAACAGATACCTCACAATTATATTTCTTTTGAACAATTGGTATCAACTCATTGAAGAATTCAAGTTCTTTTTGTTTGGTAAGATTATAGCTTGAAAATTTCCCTATATTTTTAAGAATCTTAGTGATTATCTGGCTAATTGATTTACTATAAGGCTTTAAATTTTGATCTTTCATCAAATTTTTCATAATCTCTCCTTGGTTTTTATTTTTCTGAATAATTGGCATCAACTTCGTATAAAATGCAAATTTCCAATCATCAGCAATAACGATTGTGATTTTTTTAATTTCATTTAGTTTAGTAGCTAATTTAATGCTATTTATGTCATCTAATGTGTTATTCATTAAATTCCATTTAAAATCATTTTCGCTCGTTAGAAATTCCTCATTATATAAAGGCCATTTTGCGAGACTTATGACATCTTTTTTCCCCATAGACTCCCAGATCTCCTCTGTTAAATGTGGAGCAATTGGGTGAAATAGAAGGGTCAATTTTTCACGGCAATCATCAAAAACCGCTTTTAATCCCCCTTCATTATAATATTTTGTGAAATCTGTTGTAAATTGGATAATATGATTTATGGCATCTCTTATTTCAAGGTTTTCAAAACTTTCAGTTACATTTTTTATTGATCTGTTTAGATTATATAAAATTAGTTCATCCCTAATTGTCGGTTCTTTTCGAATCTGGTTTATTTCTCCAGTAATAATCGTATAAAAGTTTCGAACAAACCTATATGCTGATTCTATTCCATCTTCAGACCATTCTAATCCAGATCTAGGGCTAGCTCCGAAAAGTATGAAATATCTGGCTGCGTCAGCACCATATTTATTCATTATTCCTATAGGATCGACAATGTTACCTAAACTTTTACTCATTTTAACGCTTTTTAAGACATATTGTGTCCCGCATCGTTTACAATTTTTATTACCCATTTCTGCTTTTAAAGCAAAGGTTTCACAATTCGGACAAAATGGGTGTGATTTATTTATCATTCCCTGAGTTAATAATCGTTGAAATGGTTCACTGAATTTATGAAGACCAATATCATAGGTAAATTTCGTAAAAAATCGTGCATACAACAAATGAAGAATTGCATGCTCAACACCTCCCACATAAAAATCTACATTCATCCAGTAATTGGCAATTTTCTTTCTATACGGTAATTCCTTAGACTCGGGATCGCAGTATCTAAAGAAGTACCATGAACTATCCACAAATGTGTCCATTGTATCAGTTTCTCTTTTAGCATCTTCACCACATTTAGGACATACAGTTTGAACAAAAGTTTCGCTTGTTTCTAAAGGATTTCCATGTCCTGTAAATTTAACATCCTTCGGTAGTAATACTGGTAAATCATCGTATGGAACTGGTACAACACCACATTTTTTGCAGTAGATCATAGGGATTGGACATCCCCAATATCTCTGTCGCGAAATTAACCAATCTCTTAATTTATAATTTATCGTAGCATATCCACAATCTTTCTCTTCAAGTTTTTTATTCATTAATTTCATAGCATTTCGATTTTCCATACCATTAAACTCATCAGAATTAACTAATGTACCGTCACCTTCATAAGCTCTGGACATCTTATTTGCATCAATTTCATAATCAAATGGTTGTATTACTACCTTAATTGGTATATTGTAAGTTTTAGCAAATTCAAAATCTCTTTGATCATGCGCGGGTACTGCCATCACAGCTCCAGCGCCATATTCATAAATAACAAAGTTACCGACAAAAATAGGGATATTTTTACCAGTTAGTGGATTTAATGCCTCTTTCCCTATGAACATCCCTTTTTTTTCGATTTCTACATCAGTTCGTTCAAATTTGTTCTGTTTCATAACCTCTTCATAAAAATCATTAAAATTTTTTTCATAATCACTATTTATGACCCATTCTCTTACCCAAGGGTGTTCTGGGGCAAAAACCATGAAAGTTACTCCATATAATGTGTCCACTCTAGTTGTAAATATATCAATTGTTCTTTTTTCTCCTACAATAGGAAATTTTATTATAGTTCCTTCAGATCTTCCTATCCAATTCCTCTGCATCAATTTAACTTCTTCCGGCCAATCTACCTGGTTCAATCCTTCCAATAATTCTTCAGCATAATCTCTGATTTTAAGAAACCACTGAGTTAAAAACTTTTGTTCAACTTCCGAACTACATCTCCAGCATTTACTATTTAATACTTGTTCATTTGCTAAAACAGTAAAACATTGAGGACACCAATTAACATACGATTCTTGACGGTAAGCAAGACCCTTCTCAAACATTTTCAAAAAAAGCCATTGATCCCATTTATAATAATTTGGATCATGGCTAAAGATCATACGATTCCAATCATATGACAGTCCAATTCGTTTTTGTTGTTTTTTTATAGTTTTTATATTTAAATCTGTCCAACTTTCTGGATTTTCACCGTGATCTATAGCTGCGTTTTCAGCAGGAAGTCCGAAAGAATCATATCCCATCGGGTAAAGTACATTATATCCTCTCATTCTTTTAAACCTTGCGAAAGCATCACCTATTGAATAATTTCTCAGATGACCAATATGTAACTCAGAACTAGGATAAGGATACATTTCCAATACGTAAAATTTTTCTTTTTTTTTGCTCAAGTCAGCTTTTACTTTGAAAGTGGTATCTTTTTCCCATCTATTTTGCCACTTTTTCTCTATCTTTTGAAAATTATACTCAAAATCGACCATGTAGATTCAAACCACTATGTATGAAATTAAGAAAATAAATATAATCTTAAATAAATGATTCAATAAATTTTTTTGGAAATTCACTATAAATTATATCGAAAAAGCTTAATTTTATAGAATAATTAAATTATCTAATGGCAATAGAGAAGATACGGGTTTCAATTGGGAGTGCTGCGGTTTTAGGACTATATCAAACTGAAAAATTTAAGGATATTCCGACTACATGCTATATTATGACATATATAAAAGGTCGCTGTTTAGCAAATTGTGGATTTTGCCCTCAAGCTAGAGAATCTGAAAGTTCAACTGAAAAACTCTCTCGTATTAGTTGGCCAATTTTTTCTTTCAAAGATTTTATAACTAAACTCACTTATTTACCACCTACAAAGCATTTTAAGAGAATTTGCATTCAATCATTAAATTATCCGGGAAATTTTGATGACCTGATTGAAATTGTGACTAATATTAAGAAAAGCACTAATATCCCTATTTCTATTGCAATACCACCAATGTCAAAAGAAAATCTACAAATTTTAAAGTTAAAGGGGATAGAAAGAATAGGAATCGCTTTGGATGCCGCAGATCCAAAGATTTTTGATGAAATAAAGGGATTAGGAGTTAAAGGTCCATATAATTGGGATAACCATTTCAAAGCATTGAAAGAAGCATTAACTATATTTTCTCAAGGGTTTGTTACTACTCACATAATAGTTGGCTTAGGTGAAACAGAAAAAATGGTATTAAATTTAATTGGTCAGTTAAATAATCTTAAAATTATGGTTAGCTTATTTGCATTTACTCCCATCAAAGGGACTAAACTAGACAAATTAAGTCCACCAAATCTTAGAACTTTTAGAAAGTTACAGTTAGGTCGTTTTTTAATATTGAACGGATTTCTGACTTTAAACGATTTTACATTTAATTTGAAAGAGGAATTAATAAAAGTTAATATAAATAAACAAAGTTTAAGAAATATTATCGAAGAAACTAATGCTTTTGAAACATCAGGTTGCCCTGGGTGTAATCGTCCATACTATACTTCAAGGCCTAAAGGTCCAATTTATAATTATCCAAGAACCCTTTCTGTAGGTGAAAAGGAAGAAATATATGAACAATTATTAAAATATGTAATTTAATTATCTATTTCTCATTATGAGTGTCTGGAGATTAATACCATTAGAGATAAATAATGGTTATTGGAATATGGCGTTAGATGAAGCTATTTTAGAAGCAGTATTAGCTAAAAAATCGCAGTTTACCTTAAGATTTTATAAATGGAATCCATCAACAGTTTCTATTGGACGAAATCAAAGTCTTTCAGAAGAGGTTAATATGGATTTTGCTGAAGAAAATGGATTTAATGTTGTTAGGAGAATAACTGGAGGAGGAGCGGTATTTCATGACAATATGAAAGAAATTACATACTCCCTGATATGCTCAATTAATTTTTTAGAGAATTTAAAGGCATTTAAAGTTATTGAGCAATTTGAGCTAATTGAGGCAGGAATTGTCTCAGCATTAGGTAATTATGGTTTAACACCAGAAAAAGGAATTATTCATTGTCCAGCTATTTTTTTAGATGGTAAAAAATTTTCAGGAAATGCCCAAATAAGACGGAGAAATCATATCCTGCAACATGGAACAATTCTTTTAGAAATAGATGCGGAACTGATGTATTCAGTGCTTAAAGCACCACATAATGTTTCTAAGTCAAGAATGGTTAAATCGGTTTATGCTAAATGCATAGGGGTAAAAGAAAAATTAAATGATTATGATGAAGCAGACTTTTTAAAAGCTTTAAAAATTGGTTTTGAAAAGATTTTAAATATTAAGTTAAAAGAAAGTACTTTTACAGAATACGAGTTGAAATTAGCTAAAAAATTAGTCATTGAAAAGTATTCTAATATTAAATGGCTTGAAAAGTATGAATGAAACAAAAGAATTATTAAAAAGATTTGAAAGTGGGGCTCAATCCTGGACGGATTATGAAGATTATCTTAAATTGAATTCTCAAGAGATCGAACCTTTCCTGCAACTAGCCTTAAAGTTGAAGATGAGATATTTTAATAATATCCTTAAAATTTATACTCCTGGAAAAAGGTTTCCGGCCATAAGTTTAACTGGAAGTCAATGTGCTTTAAGTTGTGAGCATTGTAATAAAAAATATTTAAAAAATATGCACCCAATTACTAATAATAAAGATTTAAGATCATTCTTATTAAAGCATTCTAAAGAGGGTGGCACTGGGGCTTTAATTTCAGGTGGTTGCTTACCTGATGGATCAGTTCCCTTATTAAATTATATCGAAAGTATTCAAAGTATTAAAAATGAAACTGATCTTATAATCAACGCTCATACAGGGTTAATAGATGAGAATTCAGCAAAAATGTTAGCTGAAGCTAAAGTTGATATAATTTCATTTGATTTAAATTTAGATGATGAGATCATAAAGGATATCTATCACTTAGACAAAAATTTAGAGGATTATATCAAAGTTTTAAACATTCTTCGAAAATATAAACTAAATATTGTCCCTCATATTTGTATAGGTTTACACTATGGTAAGCTTCATAAAGAATTAGAAACGATTAGATATTTAAAAGATTCAGATTTAAATCCCTCATTAATTGTTTTAATTGCCTTAATCCCTCCAATTGATACAAAACGTAAATTTGAAATACCTAACCCCATTGATATAGCTAAAGTTATCTCTATTATTCGTTTTGTTTTTCCGAGGACTGAGATCTCACTTGGGTGTATGAGACCACGAGGTGCTTTGAAATTGGAAATTGAAAAAATGGCTTTCAAGGCAGGAATAAATAGAATTGAAATTCCATCAAAAAAAACATTAAATTGGGCAAAAAAAGTTTTTCCAGAAATTAACTATCAATTTTTTTCTGCCTGTTGCGCAATTCCCCAAGAGTTTGAGGAATTAGCTCAGAGTAGAAACAATATTGTAAAAAAATATCAAATTTAGTAAATACTATATTTATAAGATAATAATGGATCAAAAAATTCAAATTATCGGATTAAGAGGAATTCCCTTAGTTAAACCAGGGGACGATATTGCTAAAATAATATTAGAGGCTTTAAAAAACGATAATCTTACTTTAGAGAATGGAGATATTATTGTTATAGCACAATCGATAATTTCTAAAAGTATTGGTAGGATAAAAGATTTAAAAGAGATTAAGCCTAGCGAAGAAGCATATCACCTTTATGAAAAGATGGAACCATTATGTAAAGATTTTGAGTTACCTATTAAAAGTCCTGAATTAATACAAGCTATTTTAGATGAATCTCGCGAAATTTTAAAAGCTGAACATGTTATGATTGTCGAAACTAAACAAGGATTTGTATGTGCGAATGCAGGTATCGATAAATCTAATGTTGAAGGTGAGTCCAATATTACCTTTTTACCAGAGAACTCTGATTTTGAAGCAATTAAAATACATAATACCTTCTATGGACAAACTGGAAGTCATGTAGGAGTTATAATTTCAGACTCATTTGGTAGAGCATTCAGAGTAGGAGCCGTTGGAGTGGCAATTGGGGTAGCTGGTATTAATCCTATCTTAGATAAAAGAGGATCACTGGATCTTTATGGCAAAGAGTTAAAAACTACGATTGTGGGACAGATTGACAATTTAGCATCGGCTGCACAATTGATAATGGGAGAATCTAATGAAGGTATACCTGTAGTACTCATACGTGGCTATAAATTTGATTTCGTAAAAAGTAGTAATATTAATCAAATTTTAAGAAAAAAAGAAAGTGATTTATTTAGATTAGAGAATAAAAAAGATGAATTTTTAGGTCTACTGAAATCTCGTAGAAGTTATAAATTAAAGTTCAGTGAAAAAAAGATAGAAAAAAAGGTTATTATGCAATGTATAGAGATAGCACGATGGGCCCCAAGCGCTCACAATGGGCAATTTTGGCGTTATATTCTTCTAGAGAAAGATAAACTCCGTTATGAATTAATTGAAAATATGAATAATAAGTTAAAAGAAGATTTAACCAGAGATGGAAAATCTGAGCAAGAAATTAAAGAAAAAGTTAGCAAAACTAAAAAGAATTTTATTAAGTCACCATATTTAATTTTATTATGCTTAGATAAGAATGATTTGTATCATTTCAATGATTTGGAAAGGGATCAAAATGAATATATCATGGGAATTCAAAGTATTAGTGCTTCAGCAACGTATCTTCAACTCGCTTTTGAAGCGCTTGGTTTAGCCTCTTGCTGGTATTGTGCTCCTTTATTCACAAAAGAAATTATAACTGATACGTTAAATTTGCCTTCTTCATACGTCCCCATGGCTTTTTTTACAGTAGGATACCCTTTACAAGAAGTTAAAGCTCCAAAGCGAAGACCATTAAATGAAATTATTTATAAAAATTAGCTTGAAAACGGTGATAAAAATATCAGAAAAGTTTTATTTAGTCCTTGCAGGAGGAGTAGGAGCAGCGAAATTTATTGAAGGGTTAGTCCAGGTTATAAATCCTAAATTATTAAAAATTATTGTTAATACCGGCGATGATATTGAATTATATGGTTTGAAAATCTGTCCTGATTTAGATATAATTACTTATACCTTGGCAAATATAATTGATAAGGAAAAAGGATGGGGCTTTCAAAATGAATCTTTTCACTGTTTAAATGTTTTGAAGGTATATTATAATTTAGGTTGGTTTAATTTAGGTGATAAAGATCTAGCAACACATATTTTTCGTACTGATTTAATGAGAAGCGGGTATTCAAAAGCAGAAGCAACAGCAATTATTTGTAAAAAGCTTGGTGTTATTTCTGAACTGATTCCAATGAGTAATGAAGATGTGCAAACAATAATTCATACACCAACGAAAGCTATGCATTTTGAGGAGTACTATATTAAATACAAATGCGAGCCAAAAGTATTAAATATTGAATTTAAAGGAATTGAACATGCAAAACCGATTAATAAGATTTTGGAATATATCCATAATGCATACAAAATTTATATTTCTCCCTCAAACCCAATCGTTTCGATTGGTACAATTCTTAGTTTACCCAAAATAAAGGAAAGTCTAGAAAAAGTAAAAGATAAAGTAATTGCAATAAGTCCTATTATTGCAGGGACTACAATAAAAGGACCTGCAGATAAATTAATGCAATCACTCGGTTTAGAGGTTAGTTCCTTTGGAGTTGCTGAGTATTATAAGGATTTTGTAGCTCATTTCGTAATTGATAACATCGATTATAAATTAAAATCAAGGATTGAAAGTTTAGGAATTTCTACTTATTGTTATGATACGATAATGACAAATTTAGAGAAAAAGAAAGCACTGGGAAATTTTGTATTAAATATCCCATCTTAATTATATATTAGGAGATTGGGGTTGTAGATTCTTGTAATTCAATTTCTTCTGAGTCCTTTTCCACTTTTTTAACGTAATCTCCCACTGAAGCCAAGATTTCTTTAATCCTTCCTTCTTGCTGTAACCGAATAATTAAATTTCTGTGCTTAATAGTCGAAACTATTTTTGAGATCACAGGAAATATTAAAATTAGAGGTGCTAATAAAATCACGATCACTTCCGGCGAAAAAATGGCAACACTTTCTGTAATTGCTGGCGGTAAGTTAAACACATCTTCTAAAAACCATTTGGGATGTATAATGATAAAACTTATTATAATTAAGAGGCTTACTCGAAAAATAAAATTGAGAACTGTTGAAAGTATAAGACTCTGAGACTTAGGTGCAGCGCTTCTTGCTGTTAATGTATCTCTGGCTTCAGAATCTTCTTGGAAAAGTCTTTGGATATATCTCCCAAGCCGTCTAGTCTTTGATGCCGCTGTAACAAGCTTTTTTTCTTCATCTTCTAATTTACGTCTTTCTATCATTTCTTTGATATATGAGAATCCTTCTCCTGTTTTAGAAAAAAATTTGCCAATAGTCGCTTTTTCCTCTATTTTAAGCTCTTCTCGCCTTTTTTTGGCTTCGTCTTTAATTTTATCTACATTTGCTATAACAAAATGTGACTCACTCTGCAAGATACTTAATTGAGCATCTAATCTGTTTTTCCTCTCCAAAGAAGGTTTTGACACCGTGTAGGTATAGTTTATTTGAAAGGATATTTCCAAATATATATATGAAAGAATCGCGAGAAGAATTACGGAACTAGCGAAGAATTGAAAGATATCATTAATTGGTATTTCATGAAGCGAAATATCAAGAGGATTAGCAAGATTTTCTAAAAGAGGAAGAGTAATATTAAATAAAGCTAGCATTTCTCTAAATCCAAAAACCATCAACGGTATGACAATCATTAGTACTAATGCTCCTATAGCGATCATATCTTTTTTTGGGTCAGTTCTTAAAAATGCTCTAACCACATAAATAATAGATATAATGTATAGTATTTGAAAGGCAAAAAGGTAAATATTCTCGGTAAAAATGGTAAATTCAAATCCAATTAGATCTAAAATTTGATTTAATTCAGGTGGATTACCGCTTGGAAAAGTAAACCATAAACTAATTAACCCTCTAAAAAATTGTTCTATTAATCTAAACATCACCGGTTGTAAACCATATCCTATTAAGATGAATGAAGCAACCATTGCAGCGCCCATAGCAACCATATAAGCTGCTCCAAATATTAAAAGTGAAACAATAGTTCTTAAACTAGTTATAAAAGCGTTAAAAACTAACTCACCATTTTCCGTAGTAAGAACGGTCTCAAAATGAAATATAGATGAAAATATTATCAATAACCAAACAAAGATTAATATATTAATGATTTTTAAAATAAGTATATAATATCTTGTCATTTTTTTAATACGCCTTTCCTTTTTTCTTTGCTTCCATATAATTGCTAATTATTTGATTCATCATATCATCAGGTCCGACCGTTATAAGATTGACTCCTAAATTTTTTATACCTTGCTTAACTATTAAAATATGCTCCATCATTTCCTCACTTATCGCTTCAGCAAGTGCTTTATCAGTTGTAGATAAATCTACTTCATGTATTTCAAACCAAGGACTGAAAGGATTTATTATTATGATAGTATGGTTGAAAGGTATTAATTTCCGAATAGCTTGACCAAATTCATTCGGATTTACTTCTAAATCGGTAATTAGAAAAACTAAACTTCGTTTCTGAAATCGGCGATTCAGATAATCCATAGCTTCTACAATCCTACATTTTCCTTGTGGTTTAATTTTAGCTACAAAGTCTAAGACTTGATAAAAATGATCCTCGCCTCTTCCTGGTTTTAGAAATTGATAATTTTTTCTATCGGAGAAGGTAAACACTCCTACATTATCTCTTCGTGTTAATGCCACTTTAGTTAGTAGCATACAAGCTCTGATCGCGTATTCAAACTTAGTATTTTCTATTGCTCCTCCTGCCATAGAATTTGAGGAGTCAACTACTATCATTACGGTAACATCTCTCTCACTTTCAAATTCTTTTACTATTAATTTTTGGGTACGAGCACTGGCTTTCCAATCTATTAATCGAAATTGATCACCAAATACATATTTTCTCATTCCATAGAATTCTGAGCCTAACCCTTTTTGTTTTGATCTTTGAAGTCCGTAATTTAAGTTTAATGAACGTTTCGAACCTAAAATCTCTATTCTTTTAATATCCTCATAAGGAGGATAGATTAAAATATCTGAAACGCTATCTGGTACAATTCTTTCCACGGAGTTAAATCCAAGTCTATCTTTTACTGTAACAGAAAGAGGTCCTAGAGGATATTCACCTCTTACTTTTGGTTCAAGAACATAACTAAACTTAATTATGCCCTTAGGTCCAATTCTGGTGGATATAAAATTTTCTCCCAGTACTAAACGGAAAAGTTGTGGATTATAATAATCTCTTATTTCGAGGAATTCAAAGCTATTTTTCCCAGTATTTTCGACTATCACTTTAATGTGCACAAAATCATCCTTAAACACTTTCTCTTTTTCAAGTTCTCTCTTAACTTTCAACTCTTCAATATTCATCTGCCAATAGAAAAGTGGTAAACTAATTACTGTGCTGAAAATCAATAGCACAGCGAAGTAAATCAAAAAGTAATTAACAAAGGCAAAACCTGCTGTGAGAAAAAATACTGAAAATAGTATTAAAGCTCTCCCTTTTCCTCCTAACATTATAATCCTCTTCTAATATTCTTGTACGTGATTTTCCATTGCAAATTTAAAAGTTTATTTATTTAATATATAATATTTAGATAGGGACGGGAATATCTTCGATAATATTCTTGATCACGGTTTTTACATCCAATCCTTCAAGTTCAGCTTCTGGTTTTAATAAAAGACGATGGTTCAAAGTAGGAACTGCTAAGGCGCGAACATCATCAGGAGTAACGTATACTCTCCCCAAGATTGCTGCTCTTGCTTTAGAGCAATTCATTAATACTAAAGATGCTCTTGGTCCGCAACCCAATCCAATTTGGGGATGATTCCTTGTTTTTAAGATAATATCTCGTATATATTTAAGAATTCTATCGTCGATGTAGACCATATTCATTAATTTCTGAGCTGCTAATATTTCTTCACCATTAGTGATTTCTTCTACTGAGGGGGATTCTCCTGAAATCTGTCTTCTCATAATATCAACTTCTTCGTCTTGTTCGGGATAATCCAACCATAACTTAAATAGAAATCTGTCTACTTGCGCTTCAGGAAGAGGGTACGTTCCTTCCATTTCAACAGGATTTTCTGTAGCTATTACAATAAATGGTTTTTCTAATGGTAGGGTTTGACCCTCTATAGTTACTTGTCGTTCAGCCATAGATTCTAATAATGCTGCTTGGGTTTTTGGTGCGCTTCTATTGATTTCATCCGCAAGCACAACATTGGCAAAGATGGGACCTTTTTGAAGTACGAAAGTTCCTTGTTCTTGAGAAAATATTTTAGTACCAGTAATATCACTTGGTAATAAATCAGGTGTGAATTGTACTCTACGAAATGAAATACCAAGTGTTTTAGCAAATGTTTTAGCCATCACAGTCTTTCCTAACCCAGGAACGCCTTCTAAAAGCACGTGCCCATTTACAAGTAACGCAATAAATAATTGTTGTAAGATCTCTCCATTTCCAACAATTACTCTGCTCACCTCTGAAAGTACTTCTTGAGCGATCCCTCTAATTGGAGAAACATCTAATTTTTCCCTATCATAATATTTTGCTTTATCTGGAGCTTCCATTTTTTTTCCTCTTTATTTGTTTTGTTTTTTATTTTTATTTTTGAGTTTATAAATTATTTACTACCCATTCCATCTCGAAGAATAGGTCGTCAAAATCTTGTTCACTTCGAACTTTACTCTTACCTATTTTAATAGATAATATTCTTTCAATAAATCTTGAAATTCGTTTAATTTTCAATTTATTAATTTTTGGATCTTTAGAAATGACCATATCCACTACATTTTTGGTTGTAACTTTTTTTCCTCTTAAAAGTGCGTTTAATTTTCGATCGAGCCTTCTATTTAAAAGGATCAAAGCCTTATCATACCTATTTTTTTCTCTATACCATTGAATTTTTTCAGCAAAAAAGGAGGAAGTTCGAAACCTTTCCTTCTCTTCTTTCTTTTCTAATTGTTCTGCTTTCTTTTTTTCTTCCTTTTCGCTTTTTTTAGGTAAATATTTCTTTAGAGTATAGACGGCTAAGAGGGGATAAATCCAAGCAGTTATAGGATTTGTACTTAAATGAATGATATATTGTGTAATAATACCATAAATTCCAGCTGAAGTTAAATCCCGTGAATATTCCGGTCTTATATGCGCTTCATCAAAAACTACAACCCAATTATCCTTAGGTTCACCAAAAGTTAACCAATTTATTATATTAATCCCAAAATCGCGATTATCATAACCAGGTAACCAGAGCAGTTCATTATTGAATAAACTTGCATCTGAAGATAGGAATATTCTGGAACTACTAGAATCTTTAGCCATGAAAACTCCTTGTGAATACCCTCCAAGAGGCCATTTATCGGGGAAAGGGAGTAATCCAGTTACTAAACTTAAATCAACATAATCATCATTGAAATTGTACATCTTATCTCCATTTTTGTCTACATAACCATATTCTGTAGATGAACCGACTAAATCCCACCCAAAAAAGGAGATGAAAGGGCCCCCTACAACTGTTGATGCTTGAGAAAGGATTACTTGACTAATTCCATTAGTAGTAGGATGTGCTTCAAAATTTTTAATTACAGGAAAATCAGGTCTTGTGTCAAATGAATCATTATCATATAAAGTACCATCAGCGAAGAGTGTTACAGGAATTAACCCTTGAAGATCGGGGTCTAAAGCACTAGCAATAAATATTTCCCATAAAAGAGTACTTGTACTTCCATGATCATGACATATAAATAATGAATTTCTTATATTTGATTCAAAGAAGTCAATAAAGTAGGGAATTTCAAAAATAGGATTATAATACTGATTGGGCCCCAGTAGGATCAAAAGTATTGATTTATTTAATCTTTCTGTTGCGCTTAAACTAGATTGTATAGTCATAACATCATAACCCTCTTGTTCTATAGTATGTTTAAAATCTGAAGCACCATTCCAATCACTATTATAAACTGAAAAGTTTTGATCATTTACTCCTTGATCAAAAATAGGACTTAACAACGGAATAAAAACAAGTATAAAAATTACTAACAGTAAAGCCTCTTTATAAATTGACCCTTTTTTAAGTTTTTTTCTTGATTGTACTTCTCTGGATTGTTGTTTGGTTGCATTTCGAATAAAAATAATTAAGCCAAATCCAATGAAAAGTGCTCCAATGTAGCATACCAGCGGGATATAGGTTATATAAATTGGTAACGATTGCCCTTGATACGATGGGTAAATCTCAATAAAGTTGGATATAAAAATACCATAAAATATTAAAAATATGGTAAAAAATCCTAATATTATTCCCTTTGAGAGCCTAACATTATTTACATTACTACTTCCAATACTTGACATGTTTTATTCTTTCAATTAGTAAATTTTTTATTATGAAAATTCACTCTTAGTTATTTAAAAACTAAGTGCTGGGACAGATTTTCCTGTAACTTCATTATATAAATTCGAAAATAATTCTATTGTATAATTCAACTCTTTGCTAGTTGGTTCTATTCCTCCATATATAATATCCTCAATCTTTTTAATAAAGGGGTAAATTGTTTCTGGTTTTTGTCCAAGCTCATTCACACACGTTATTGCATATTCTCGAATAGTTTGATATGCTAATCGTGGTTTTTTATGTTTCAAGGTAATGATATCGTTATAGATCAGATATATGTAGGCAATAGCTTCTTTGGATCTACTAGTCTCAACAAGAACTTTCACATTCTCGAATTTTTGTTTAATATCTACTTCTGGTTCTTGAGTTTTTTTTGATCTCTTCACTTTTGGTGCCATATTATTTACCTTTTTCTGTTATTTATATCGTTTATATATTTTTTTTATTTATTTTTTTGGTTATTTGGTATTATCTTTTTTTAAGATCATTATTTTATTAGAAATTTAAAATAAAATTATATCCTGTTAATTCAAAATAGATTGGAGAAAATAATTCTATTGTGTTATAAAAATCATGTTCCTTAATTTGATATGGTCTTGCATATACAATTTCCTCAACCTTCTGAATAAAGGGATAAACTGATGTTGGGGATAATCTTAAATCTTTTACTGAAACTATCGCAAAATCTCGAATTGTTTCATTATCTTTTCTTTTTCTGCCATATTTTGCATTTATTAAATCCATATATATCGCATTGAATAAGTATGATAACGATTCTTCTAATCTTCCAGATTCTTTAAGTATTTTAAGATTATTTATTTTATCTTCAAGAGGGAGATTGATTATCTTCGAAGCTTTTTCTTGTTTTTTATAATAGCGATAACCATAAAATGATATAACTCCGACAACACATCCTAAAACGGGTAGGAATATTGAAAAGAACATTAATAAAGGAGGGGCTTGAACTCCAGGATTAACGGGATTCGGTTGAGCTTGAATATCGATATAATGGGTCGTAATTAAAGTCTTACCAAGTGAATTCGGCATCAAAATGATGATATGGGTGATTCCTGTCCATACTGGAAGCCCATAGGTAATAGAAAAATCACCATTATTATCTGTTTGAAGTTCTCTGATTAAGGTTCCGTTATAAAAAATCTGTATTAATTTATTATTTAAAACTAGGGAAGGATTCGTTCTTGATATCAATTTTCCAGCGATTATTAAATCGGTAGAAGCCCTTATTATTGTAGGAAGATCCCAAATACAGGATATATTCGAAAAAATCATTGGATTGGATAAAAGAACTTCTGAATATTCTATTTCGGGTAGAGAATTATATGATAATAATAAATCTAAATTATCGATACCTATATCCGGAATTGGAATATTTTGGATTAATCCTGTTGCATCTGTTGATACAAAATTGGTTTCAATCATTACTGGTCCGTTGTACCATCGATAATTTATGCTTGCGAAGGGTATAACATTATTATCTTCAGTTCGTAAAAATCCATTAGGATCATAAAAATCTCCAATCAATTGAGGAGTTGAAGGTCCAATAATATCAAAATAAGAATTAGTACTAACATCAATTGAATAAAAAGTACGATATTCTACAGTATCTGGGGTTGAATCAGAAACTATAGCTTCAATTTTATGAGAAGTATAAATATCCAAACTAGTATCAACAACATAATCTATTTGGAAAATTCCATTTACTGTAATATCAGTGAATCCCATATCTACAACATCATCAATTTCAATAGCGATATTATATCCTGATTTATTATCACCAGTAATCCGGTTATATAATCTTCCTTGTATGGTGATAAGAGTATTATGAGATAGTCTAGTATTATTAAAACTTGCAGGATAAAGATCTAACGTGGCCCAAATACCAGAAGACCGTACATTTGGATTTAAGTAATCTTGTGATTGAAGATTAATAAAAGTAAAATTAAAAAATATTCCTGAGAAGATGACTAAAATTAATATTAAACCATTTTTTCTTCTTATATTCATAAGCCTCTGCTTAAAAATGGTTAACTTCATATAAATACCATCAATCCTATATATTTATTTTAGGTTTCTCTAAAGACCTCAACTTCATTAAATTCAATATAATAATATTCTGGAGCATTAAAGTTATCTTCGGGAATAAAGCTAACCCAAACTTCTGAATTCGAAGGCCAGTTTCCCACTAATAAGGTTATATTAAAGAAGCCATTAATATCAGTATAACCCAAGGCAGTTCCAAGTATTTGTCCTAAAGGTGTTCTCACAGTAATATTTACTTCCATAAATCCCATAGCAGTTCCATTATCCCATTCTAAATAACCATAAACATATAAATCATCATCTTGGTAAAAATCATCCTTTACAACTCTTGTGTCATAATTTCCAGTAATTAATGTGCCCGCAGTGATATTAATCGGAAGGATAACACTCATAGAAGGAATCATATAATCATTTAAGGAGACACCCGCTTCATTGATGCTTCCTGTATAATAAATTAATATATAATATTGCCCTTGAGGACAATTCATGAAGATGGAATTGTCGAGGTATTGAAAATTCCCTCCAGATATTAAATTAAACTGGGGACCATTTATACTTAAATAACTACTAGTAACATCAGAGTATGTATTATCTAATAGAAAGATACCTATAATTAATCCGTCTAAATTAGTACCATTCTGTTGTAAAGTACCCCAAACATCAAATTGATGAAAACTTCTTTGAATTACATTTCTATCAGAATTTATCGAAATACTGATTGTTTCGTTAATAATTATATAAGTTGTATTAAATGTACTATAAGTGTGATAATTTGCTCGAAGTCTTATCAATCCTGCATGGAGACTGTTTGTTGATATATTAAATTGAACAAATCCGGACTCATCTACGAAGGTGTATGATGTTATAAGATTGTTATTAAAATCATCATATAGAAACACCGTATTACCAAATTTAGGCAATACATGATAAATTTGAATTTGAATATGAGCTGTTTCGCCAAAATTATATGTTTCTGGAGGATTAGTATTATTATAAAGGGGTAAGGTTGGATTACCCTCAACTGAAAGATAAATATCTAAATTTTCAGGATCTATTACTTTAAGCTCTGAGAGCCCATTTACAGAATCTGTAAAATTATTTATTCCGCCTAAATAGAAATTATGTTCATTATATAAGTTATATGGCCAAGAGTACATAAAGATTCCGGCAAACTCAATTCTAATAGTATAATTTTTCTCAGGAGTCGAACTTTTAACAGAATAGGTTAGATCGAATACTCCGGTATCATCTAATCTAAGTGAACCACTTTCTAATACTAGGCAGTAAGATACATCAGTAGGACCATCAAACATATATACATCAATTAGAGTGTATTTTATAGGAGTCCCTAAAATTAAATCAGTTATATCTCCTTGTAAGTTGAAAGTCCTTTGAATTGCTCCACTTCTCATTATTTCTGCTGGGTTAGGTCCAGAAATAAGGTTAACAGTTATAGGAGTATTTACGATAAAGTAAGAATAGTTATAATTCGAACCCCAATTAGCATATATTTGATGAGGTCCTGCTACTACTGATGATCCAATATTATAAATGAATCCAGCAAATCCATTAAGCGTTTGAGCAGACCCTATGAAAACTTCTTGGGTAGTATCATAAAAGTTCACCCATTCACCATCCCCAATTGGAATGCCCCCAGATTCGAGATAGACATTTAAATTTATATTGTCATTTGGGTAGACTAATGGGTTATTATAATCATTATTAGGGGTTCCATCAATCCAAAAGTTAAATATAAGAGATGTAGGAGTTAAGACTTTTAATTTGTTTAAAAAGGATGAAGAAGTATTAATATAAGGTAAATTAAAAAAGGTGCTGTATTCTGGATGCCATGAACGATCGATAGTTCCATTAAAATCAAGTCTTAAACTATAATTTCCTAAGGGTGTATTAGAGGCAACTTCGAAATTAATATTAAAATAACCATTAAAATCCGTGTAGAAATAACTACTCGGAATTAAGTAAGAAGAATAGTCTAGTCCCCCTCTAAATAATTTTAACTGTAATTGTGCTGTTCTTATTGGATTGTTATTTGTAGGGTCTATCATTTCCCCTTCAATATTAAAGAAAGTATTTGTAGCACCCATCGCAGTTCGATTAATCTCTGTTGGAATTGGTCCTGAAAAAATATTTATTGTGGGTTCTTCGTTTAAAATGAAATAGGAATAATTTTCTTCAATACCTAGCTTTGCGTAAACTAAATTAGGGCCAATGGTATTAAGATTATTAATATTGTAATCAATAGATGTAATACCGCTAGTATTTGTTGTATTGGAACCCAAAAATACATTTCCTCTAGAATAATCATAAAAAGATACAATTTGATTGGATAAAGGAGCATCATCTTCATTTAATACTCTAACTTTTAGAGCTAAGGTTGAAAATCTACTAACTATAGGGAAATCTGGTATTTGAGAGGGTATATCATTAATGTAAAACCAAACTTTTTTTATAATACCTCTCGTAATATTTAAATCCAACCTATTACTGGAAGCATTAATAAATCCTGCAGCATATGGTACAAAATACCAACTGCCATTAAAATCGACCCGTAATTCATGTTGGCCTATTGGAACAGAGGAATCAACATTAATAATTACATCAAAATCACCATTCAAATCGGTATAAGTAAAGATTGAATCAAAAGGTGGACTACCTATTCGATTGTTGGTACCTTTTTGAAGTAATACAAATTCCAAAGTAGCTCCAATAACTCTTTTGTTATTTACTGGATCAACAACATAACCTTGAATGTTAACACTAGGATCTAGTGATATATTTACTTCTTGAGGACTAACACTTACTAAATTAACCTGAATATCACCATATATAGTATATATTGTCGTATCATTAACATTTGGACTATATTGAGCAAATATAGCATGAGGTCCAACAAGTTGAGTATCATCAATATTTACTAATATTGATGTTTGACCAATAGAATTTGTATAACCTGTCCCTAGAAATTGAGAGGTAGTTAAATCGTAGATATTTATGGGTTCTCCTCCAACAGGATTACCATCTAAAGTAAGTGTTGCAGTTATATTTGCAATATTCCCCCTATATCCTGCTGTAAAGTTCGAATTTACAATTAAGGAATAATTTGCATAAGTTGGGGGAACTCCTAAATAATTATCGTAATAGATATCCATTTGAACCCATTTACCGTTTCCTGAAATATCTGTTGGAATAAACACTTCTGCCCAATTATACATATTCTTGTATTTAATAGAAAAAGCATTTCTTCCCTCAATATTATCATAAAATTCCTCTATAAGAAAACTGTTAAATCCGTCAACGAATCGAGTAGCTAACCCAAGAGCTCTTCCAAATGCACAAAATGCAGATGCAAAATCAGCCCAATATCCTATTTCATTTTCACAGAACCATTCAATTTGGTCATATCCATCTGGTGCGGGATTATATTGGCTGGGATCTGTTATTTTTGCAAAATTGTATTGCAAATAATTTCTAATTTTATCCGCTACGATAAAAGCATTATCTGAACTCAAAATTAAACTTGCAATATTATTATAATGAAATTCAAAATCATCATGATTATTTATATAAACATTAACAGGATTTCCATTTAACTGTAAATATTTACTTTTTATTGGATCAGGAGTATATTGGGGATCTACGGCAATTGCATCGATCTCAGCGCTTGTAGGTAAATTTGACCCGAACATTTGATAACTCATGTTCACATCTCCTTCAGTGTGAAAAGAGATATCCATTGTTGTGCAGTTATAACTGTCTGCATATAAAATGGGAGAATTTGGAGTATATTCCATATAATTTGGATTTGTCCATACACTTCCTTCCATTATATAAGGGTTGGGAAAGAATGAGGGTATTACCATCGAATTTATACCCAAATTAGAAGAAAGTGGTAATTTAAGGGTTATTAAATCCTTACCCGGGTGATAATTATTATAATCATCATAGGTGGTAAAATCAATTTGCTGCTTCGCAGCTGTAGAATGCCAACCATCCCCAGTATATTCATCAAAACTTTCATAACGCCACAATTTGGTAGTCATATCAGTAAAATCATTATAATCATAAACTCTAAATACTTCTATTTCAGAAGCCATTAGAGCCGCTAGTGCTTGTGAATAATCTCCTAAATCTAAATCATCAATATCACCATCAAACATATCCCCTAGTGCATCTATTAAATCACTTAACTGATCCGTTGTGAGATTAGGAAACTGATTTAAAAAATCAGATAAATTGTAAGGGAACGGAGGGATAAATTTTTGTATATCGGTAACAGGCTCAGCTTCAGATAAGCGATCACTTGGAAGAGGTCTTTGACTATCCCACAATAAACTAAATAAAAAAGTCGAAAAAGCGAAGGCTGTAATTAATAACACAGCTACAAGAATAATTTTAATTACTCTTTTTTTATCAAAACTGGTTACTAATAAGTCATCACGAAATTCTGACATATTAAATCAAATTTTCCCTTAACTATTCCAAATTAAGTTTGCAATATTAATTAAAATAATAATATATATAATTTTCCTACTTATAGAAGAACCATACTAGATATCAATTAGAATATTTTTTCTTAACATAACATCTTTAAAAAGATTCTTTAAGAAGACTTTTAAAAATAGATAGAAAAAGAGTAATAATTTAAAATTCAAATCCGCATTTTGTACAAATATTTTTTTTAGCATATTGAGGTTTCGGAATATAACTTATTATTTTTGTTTTATCTTCAACCTCTTTTATAGCAAAGCCAGTGGCACCACAATTTGGACAAATTTTGCGTCCAGAAGAAGAACCTGTTCCTAAGGTAGGAGTAGAGGTCATAGATGATCCTGTAGGGGTTCCATATGAAATTGGAGCACCCATACCAGAGGTTTGGGAAGTAATACCTTGAGCTAAACTAGAGGGCATTACTGCTTTTGGTTCTTTCAATTCTTGGATTCTTTTATCTTTATATACTAATTCTTCCTGTAATTTATTAATTTGAGCTTGTAGAGGACCGATTTGTTGTTGTAATGTCATGTTCTCTTGCTGGAGAAGCTGTAAATTGTTTTGAAGTTGGGGAATTTGAGATTGTAGTTGTGCTTTTTCATTATTTAACATGTTAATCTGATTTTGGTAACCCTCAATGGTTTTTTGAAAATTTTGTAATTGACTTCTTAATTGATTTACTTGATTGTCCTTATCAATTAATTGAGCGTTTAAATTTGCATATTGAGCGTTTACATTATCTATCTGGTTTTGTAGCTGATATATAGTAGTATCTTTTTCTTGGACTTGTATTAGGGCAGAGTTATATTCATCTTGTGAAGGGCCTTGAGGAACATATGCTTCCTGTTGGTAAGAGGGAATGTCCTGTGAGGGCATAGGTGGCATTGAAGGGGGTGGCATTGATGGTGGAGGCATAGAAGGTGGCTTTATTCGAGGTGGTGTTGGGGGTCTCATTTCATCTTCATCTTCTCGTTCATATTCGTCCGACATTATATTCTCCTCATTATTGTATAATAAATTAATTTGATTTGTTACTTTAATAGTAGAATAGATTTATAAATTATAGTAAAAAAAGTAATAAGAATATTTCTTAAATTATCGCTATTAAAAACAATCCCAGAAGTATTTTAAGTTATCTTTTAATTTTGGAATTAGATTATTATTGATGTAATTTAATACTTCTTTATCGGAAAATCGGGCTTTTTCTTCAATCATATACTCAGATTTTTGGTTTAATACTTGAATGCAATTGTATACTGCAATTGCTTGTTTGTCCACTTCATAACCACCTTCTAAAGTAATTAAGATTTTTCCATTTGCATACTTATTCGCGATAGTTGTAATCTTTTGTAAGTAATTTGCGGGTCCTTGATAGGTCCACCCCATATTGGTTAATCTATCCGTCCAATGAGTATCAAATCCTGCGGAAATTAAAATAAACTCTGGACGAAATTCATCACATATTGGTTTTATAACCTCTTCAAAATATATCATTACTATATCTTCTGCAGCTCTGGGAGGCATAGGGAAGTTTATTATTTTTCCCTCTCCTTTACTATGACCTAAATCATTTATAAACCCACTTCCAGGATAGAGAGTTCTCCCATCCTGATGAGAATTAAACAAGATTACTTCACCGTTTTCCGAACCATTAAAAAAGATATCTTGTGTACCATTTCCATGATGACAATCCCAATCTATTATCACAACTCGTTTTATATTCTTTTCCCTAAATAAGTATTCTGTCGTTATTGCTATATTATTAAAGATACAAAATCCAGCACATTTATATGAATTTGAGTGATGCCCCGGAGGCCTAACTGTGGCAAAAACATTATTGACCTTTCCCTCTAAAATTTCATCTATTCCTGTTAAATTTCCACCAACACTATATAACGAAGCTTCAAAAGTTTTAGCAGATACTGCAGTATCCATATCTAATTGTTGAATATGTCCTGTTACTTTCGCTAACTCACTTACTTCCTTTACTTCATTAATAAGGCTTTCTTCATGGACGTATTTTATTTGATCTAAACTCGCTTTCCTTGGTTGGATAAGTTTAAAATTTGGATCATCAAATAATTTTTTCTCTTTTAAAAAGTTCATGATTGTGACTAATCTCTCATGAGATTCTACATGAGTTCCAATTCGATGTTCTAGATAAATAGGATCATAAACTATTCCCGTTTTCATTAGCAATACCTTTTCAGATTTGATAATAGTTTTTACAGTTTATAATTTGATTTAACTTAATATAATATTTTTAAGTTTTTTTAAATCAGCGAAGTAGTATATTTACCCATTAATTTAATTTCTTTTTTATTTATTATCTTTCACAGAATTAAAATTCTAATATGTTAGAAATAATTGTTTTTACAGGTATACTTTTATTGTTATGGTTTAATAGCAATTTTAATAAAATTTCTGTTATGAGGATCAAGATATTTTTCAAAAGCGTTTTGAATTTCTGAAAGAGGCATAATATAAGAAATAAATTGGTTTGTATCAATAACATTTCTATCGAAAAAATCAATAGCTGTTAGAATGTCTTCACGATCATGCCCTAGTATTCCCTTAATGCACGCTTCCTTAGAATTAATAAGAAATATAGGAAGCAATATTTTGCCTTTATAAATCCCCTCTAGTATAATATTTCCGCCTTTTTTAATTAAATCTATAGCCATAAGGATTGAATCTTGATTACCAGCACAATCGAAGATATAATTAGGTTCACCATATTTTTTAAGATATTTTTTGATTTTAGCAGTATTAGGAGGGAAAGCTTCGTTTGCACCGATTTTTTTCGCGGTATCCCTTAAAAATTCCTGAGGTTCAACAACAATAATGTAATTAGGTTTCTTTTCAATAAGGAGATATTTTAAAAAGCATAATCCGATATTACCAGCACCTATTATTGCAATATTTTGATTTTTTTCTATGTTTGATAACCTTACACCCCGGCAAGCATTTGCAAATGATTCGATCATTATAGCATCTTTAGTTGATATTGATTTAGGAATATGAAATAAATATTTTCCTGGAAGATTCACATATTCAGCAAAGCCTCCGTCTTTAAAGATGCCTAATCCATCTAATTCTCCTTGACCAATATCCAATGCTACATTTATACCACATACTTTATCACCAATAGTAACATTTTTAACCCTATCTCCGATTTGCACAACCTCGCCTGTAAATTCATGACCCATTATTAAGGGTACTTGATACATTTTTAGTTTAAAGTTAGTAATATCACTTCCGCATATTCCACAATAATGAGTCTTTATTAATACGTCTTCAGGTCCAGGAGAAGGTTTTGGGTAATCTTCTCTATATTCTATTTTTTTAACATCTAAAAATACTGCCGCTTTCATAAAATATTAGTTAGTTCAAAATTTTTGAGACTAATAAAAGAAATAGAAGATTCATTTAAAAAGTTTTAAACAATTGATAATCATCTCAAAATAAAATTCTCATGCTTAGTTTTTTTAGCGAAAAGATAGTATTTTTCTTTTGTTTTAATTTCTCCTTTAATTCTCTCTTATGAATTTTCATTGATAGATATATTTCGAATCAGATCCGCTTAAATTATAATTAGTAGAGTTATTGAATTTAAAATCTAAATTACTTCTTTAATAAAGAATCTGCTGATGTAAATAAAGGAAAATGTTTGTTTTTAGATTCCTTTAATTTTTCTTCCCGTTTATTCTTATTATAAAAAAGTGGAACATTATTAGATTTACTTTGTATTACTTGGTACACTTTTGGATTTAATTCGTTTATAAATTGAGAAGTATTTAGATTAATCTGCCCTTTTAGATTTTTAACTTTTGTAGGAGATATTAAATAAAGTTGGTCTTTAGCTCGGGTAATTCCAACATAAAATACCCTTCGTTCTTCCTCAAAACTTTCAATATCATCCTTCACCTTAAATGTAGGAAATAAATTCTCTGAAAGCATTGGTATAAATACCACATTCCATTCCAAACCTTTAGCACGATGAATAGTTGATAATGTTAACATTGAATCAGAGTTAATATTTGTTCCTAAATCAAATTTTCTGGTTTCTATATTTGTTTTGTTGAGAGTTAATATATCTAAAAAACTTGAAATTGATTCATAATTCTGGGAGTATATTATTAGTTGATTTAAATCTTCCAATCGATCTTGCCAATTAGAATACCTTTTTTTAAGATTAGGAATTAAAATATCAATTAATTGCATTAAAATTTCTTTAGTATTTAATTTTTGGAGAGATTGAATGAAATTTTTTAAAAACTGGATAATTTCTTGTCTTATTTTTTTTGAGATTCTTAAAATTACCATTTGATTTAGGAACAGATCATTTTGTAATATTTCATTTAATGGATCTTTTAATCTTGATATAGTATTAACTAATTGAGACGCTTTTTTTTTTCCAATACCATCAAATAAAGTTAAGATTCTTAGCCAAGAAACTTCATCATATGCATTTTGAACGATTCTCAAGTGTGCTATTAAATCTTTAACATGAGATTTTTCAAAAAAAGAAACTCCTGAATGTACTACATAAGGTAGATTATTTTTTTTTAATTCTAGTTCGATTTGTAGTGAATGAAAACCTGCTCGATATAAGATAGCTATATTTTCCAGTTTTTCATTTTTTTCTTGAAGTTCTATAATTTTATTTACGATATATTTTGCTTGTTCTTCGTCATTTTCAGAGATAATATGAAAGGGTATTAACCCTGAGGGTTTAGTAGTTTTCATTTGTTTTTCAAACTGCGTCATATTATGTCTAATTGATTCATTTGCTAAGTTTAAAATTTCTGGGACACTACGATAATTATATGTTAACTTAAATATACGGCAATTATTATGTTTTCTAGCAAATTGCATAATATTTTGAAAATTAGCACCTCTAAACCCATAAATACTTTGAGCATCATCTCCTACAGCTAGAATATTACAATCTGGAGAATCTTTTGATATTTTATTAATTATTTCATCCTGGATAAAGTTTGTATCTTGATATTCATCAACTAATATATATTTAAAATTCGAAGCTATGGCTCTCGCTACAGATCTTTCATCAAGTAATCTGCTCCAAAATAGTAATAAATCATCAAAATCAACTAAGTTATCTTTGGCTTTTTTAGTTTTATAGAGATCAAAAATCTGGTTCAATTTAGAAATAATCTTTTCACTGTTATATTGAGGATATTTCCATTTTATAGTCTTTTCTATTGATCTATTGCAATTTATAGAATAGGATAATATTTTTTTAGCAATTTTGGGAGATGGAAGAGAAATATCTTCGTTTTGATAATCAATCGCGTTATAAGCAATTTTCATAAGTAAATTTGCATCAATCTCATCTATTATGGAGTAATTAGGTTCAAGACCAAGTGATTTTGCATACTTACGTAAAAATCTATTCGCAATAGAATGAAAAGTTCCTGCCCATATTCCTATTGGCTTTATACCTAATAATTTTTCCACTCTATTCATCATTTCTTTAGCAGCTTTATTAGTAAAAGTCACTAACATTATTTGAGATGGATTTATATGGGAAGTTATGAGTTTAGCTACAGCATAGACTATAGTTCTAGTTTTACCAGAGCCAGCACCAGCTATGACTAATTGTGGTCCTTTAATTTCATTCACAATCTCTAATTGTTGTTCATTTAATTCTTTCTCAAAATTAATGGTATTTAGTTGTTTAACGTTTTTTATAGAATAGCGATTTTGATGATTATAGCTATAATCACCAAAAATTTCTAATTGTATCTTCTCTTTATTTTTCGAATTAGTTAAATTTTGATTAATTCTCATAAAAAATTGTAAACTCTCTATAATTTCTATTTTATTATTGAAGAAATATAGAAAAAAAGTGATTAGTCATCTTTATTTGTAAATTTAATCATATTAGTACGTGGTTCATATAAAGTTCCTTCTCTCACTAACTCCTCAAGAGCATCCTTAATCCATTTCTCATCCAATTCTTCCTCTAATGCAAGTATAGGAATTATATTAGTCTTTTCAAGTGCTTTCCATTTGTTTTCCTCAAATATTTCTTTAAGTCTTGTTAATAATTTATCTAATTTACTAATTGAGCTTCTAGATTGTCCAACCAATATCCTATCCATATCTATTTTACCTGTTGTCTCATCATATCCAGTATCTTTTAGATATCTTTTAAATAATTTAATAATTTCCTCTACATCCTCTTTAAGTACTATCTCTCTTAAAGCCATTTTAGCGTGTGCTTCAGTTAACCGAACAAGAGCATCTAGATTCCTTGCTAATATCGAAACTATGGCATCTTCGCTATCATACTGACCTCTTAAATCTAAATAAAACTCTTTAATTTTTTCTTTTGATTCATCAGATAATACAGGATGACAAGTTTTTCGGGCATGTTTTATATATTTCTTCAATAAATTCCCTTGAATAGGGGCAATCTCCTCCTCCTTTTCATTGTCATTTGTATTAGGGTTGACCATCGCATTCTTCAAAATAAATTCAGCCATTTGAGCATCATCAGCGGGATTGGGCTTATCAACTACGACAAAGATTAAATCAAAACGAGATAATAATGATGGGGGCAAGTGAATATTTTGGGTAGGTGTTTTATATCGATCATATCGTCCAGATCGAGGATTAGCGGCCGCAATAATAGCAGTTTGAGCTTTTAATGTAGCAACGATTCCTGCTTTTGCTATGCTTACAGTATTATGTAAAATTACTCCTTGACTTATGAAAGTATGATTTGGTTCTATTGTAATGTCATAAACCCAGGGTGTGTATGATTTACCTTTATTCTGTATAGTTTTTATTTTCTTAATTCTTCCCCAACAAATATCTGAATTTATAAATGATTCTAATTTGTTTAAACACATTTTTACTTGATCTAAATGATTCTTTAAAGCATTAATTAGATTTTTCTGAAATTCATATCTTTTTTCATTATTATATCCATTTCTTTCAAAATAATCTATATTACCTCGAGTGCATCCACAGATTTTAGAAAGATCATATTGCGAGTATCCAATTTCATGTCTAAATCGTTTTAGATCAGAAAAATTTCTCAGAGTTCTTAAGATCGTCTGGTATTTATCCTTAATGAGATTAAACTCCTTTATAATTATGTTTCGCGTAATTCCGTGTCTATTTTTTAAGTGTTTATAATAATATCCATCATCTGCAATCGCTAAATTGGATTTTAGACTTAAAATATTATTTATTAAAGAAGTAGGAAAAACATCATGATGATGAGCTTTCTCTTCATGTGGCTTGATCAAATTAGCAATCCTATTGAATCGTTTATCATCTTGTTCAACTATTTCATGATAAAATTTTATGAGGGAATGCCCACAGATATAGACTTTATATGAATCATTATGTGTATCTAAAAGAATACGAGATTGAATTCCTAATTTCAATAATAAGTCTTGATAATCATGACTTAATCCTCTTGAAGATGTACGATAACAAATTGCTGTTGACTCAACACTTCCATCACCCCTAAAGGCACTTTTTAAAAAACTTCTAGCAATCTCTCGACTTCCCGATAGTACTTTAACTGGAATCCTTTTATATATCGATTTCGTCATTACTTCTTGAAAATTCAAAATCATCCACTTAAAAAGTTCGGTGGAAATATAACGGAGAGTGATCAAACCATCTTCCCTTGTATTTATTGAAGGTTCTAAACCAAAAGTATCGTACATTAGAGATTGCATATCTTCAAGAAGAGCTTCATCCTTATTAGAAAATCCTATCTCAGCGCCAGAACCTTTAAAACTGTGCCCCTCACTTACAAGATATCCTAACATTCTACTTAATTTTGAATTTAAAACAAGGGGAAAATCAAGGAATTTAGCATTTGGATGTGGAATGGTAGAAATATTTCTAAGTTCTATAGTAATGCTTGAATTGGGTAAATAATTAGGTAAAGGGATAAAATCATTAATATTACATTTGCTAGCCTCCACATTTGCTATCTTTCCTTCTCTAAACACAAAAAGGGGATGTTCAGGAGTGACTGTGATGGATCTACCATTATTAAAGGTGATTTTATAGAATAAATCAGGAGCTTTATGACGACTTAACCTATCAGTTTTAATCTTGAAAATTTGATTGAAATCTGTAGAATACAGTTCTAAACCTCTAAATGGTAGAATTTCACAATTAATCCCTCGAATAATATCTTCAGCATTAGATAGAAATAAGTTATCTATAAATTCTCCAATTAAAAACCTCTTTCCATTAGTGCTCAGTATTTCGGTCTTATAGTGATAAGATTGTTGTTCCATCGCTTCATGTAATGCAGATCTATCCGCAGTATCCATTTTATCAAATTCATCTATCGCAGCAACTCCTCCATTTGCTAATACTACCGCGCCTGCTTCTAAATTCATTTGACCAGTCTCATTATCTTTAATAACCGCAGCAGTTAAACCTACCGCTGTTGCTCCTTTCCCAGAAGTATATAATCCTCTGGGAGATATCTCTATAGCACCTTTCAAGATTTCACTCTTACCCGTTCCAGGATCTCCCACAAATAATACATGAATATCCCCTCGTTTATAAGCACCTCCTGGTTTCTTCTTTCTTGTGCCGGCAAAAAGACTTAAAGCACATGCCATTTTCAAATCTTCTCGGCCATATATCGTTGGAGATATCGATCTTGCGATTTTCTTTTGAATCATTGGTTCTTTTGATAATTTTTCAATTTCAAGTTTTTCTTCCTTGGACAAATCAATTAACTCATCACTTTTATCTTCAGGATCAATAAAGTTCACATCTATATAGGTTTTAAAAAGTGTACTATTCATCCCCTTAGTGGATTGCGCTAAAACTGACTTCAATATTCCGAGGATTTTCACTCTATCACCTGGTTTAACTGTATCCACTAAATCATAGGTCAAGATTGCTTGAACAGACCGAGGTATTCTCCCAGGGGGTAAATCTTCTGGTATTTCTTGAATAACTATACTTTGCCAATCAATAAATTCTGAAACTTTTGAGATTAAGCGAAAATCAGATTGAGCTCTTGCCTTACATCGTTTATTGGTGCAAAATTTTGGCCATTTTATCCTTGCAGTAAGTTGAATAACTTCAAATTGAGCACCGCATATCATACATTCAAATGTAGCTTTAACAAGTTTTGGTCTAATTGCTGAGCTTCTTACTAAAATACCATTAGAACAAACAAGATTATCAATATTTTTCGCTCTTAAGCCTCTTAAAGGGATGTTCAATGGGCTTTTTTCATCTTTTGTGGTCAGTCTTACAAAGTAATATTGATCAGTTATTTTAGCTCCTTGAAATTTTAGGATATTTTTAAAAGCATCTATAGCATCTTCTAACAAAGATTCTGGGTCTTTTCTTAGCATTTCTGCAATCTGAAAATCAAAAGCTAAAAGATCTTCATAATAAACTAGTAAAGTATTACCACCTTTAGAAAAAATATCACTTATTTGATCTTGGTATTTAAAAATTCCTGGCTTTTCTTCAAATAGCCTATAAAAATCTTCAAAACGCTGAGTTTTATGAATTGGTACATTTGGACTGGATAATGGGGTTGTCATAGTAAATCATAATTTCATTGATCGTAATATACCAAACTTGTTTTGGATGATATTTTAAATCTGATATTAACGATTTAAGCTTATTAAAGAGTAAATAAAATTTGCTGGAAAAAAATGAGAGGAGAGACATGGTTTAGTGATATAACAACACTCAATAACTTAAAATAAGTAATTAAAACTTAACTTTCACGTAATTTAGTTAAATTTTCACAGATAATAGGGTCTTGTGATACTTCACACCTTATTTTAAGTAACGATATAGCTCTTTTTTTAATTGATTCATCTCCATAACGTAGCGTTCGACCTAAAATTATTGCAATTGATTGTTGAGTTTCAATTGAGACTTCATCACTTAAATTCTTTAATAATTTTGAGATTACCTTCGAAATTCCAACTTTTTGAATAATTCCAACAAAAACATCAATTGTAGTGGTTCTTACCTCCTTAGTTTCATCTCCAAGTAATATTATATAGTTTTCAAAAGTTTTCTCTGTCTCATTTTCAATATGTATTTTTAGTAATTGTGCACATCCTTCTCGAATTTTTGAATCTTGATTCGTTATGTTTTTAGAAATTTTTTCTAAAGGAATTTGGGATGGTTTGATATTATTTAATGTCGAAATTAAATTCATAGTTGATTTCTTTACCCAATTATTTTCATCGTCCAATAAAGGAATTAAATGCGCTATAACCGATTCTTGATTTTCAATAAATTTTAAGATATTTCCTAAACTTAAGACTGCGGCATTCCTAACAATCCAATCATCATCATTTAAAGCTTTATTTGTCAATAAATTTGCTGTAAAAGTACTATCTTGCTTTCCAATATAACCAAGGATTTTTGTGGCAGTTTCTCGTATAAATGAGTCTCTACTATCTAATAATGCAGTTAAAGCTTTTGCGTGGATTGATTCTGGTTCATTTTTTACAAATTCCAATATTGATTTTAATAATATGTTTACTACAGACATATCCTGATTATATAACGAGTTGATTAACTCTGGTATAACAGGTTTAACTATTTTTGGGGCTACTTTTGAGGTTTTTGCAACTAATTGGGAAACTTCTTTTTTCACATTTAAATCGATGGGTTGATTTAAAATTGATATAACAGGTTCTAAATTAATTTTCTGGGGAAATTTTTCAACAAGTCCATCCAAAGAAGCAATCGAATTTACTACTATATCACTATTTGGAGAAAGTAAAGAATTGAGTAATTTTGGAATTATAAGATCGGGGAATTTTATTCCTAATTTAATTAAAGTTTTTGATACAATACCTTTTGATACAAATTTCACGTCATCTTTAGTTTCAATCAATTTTTTATAGATCAAATCTGAATGTGATTCATATTTATTTACTATGATATCTGATATCGTCTCTTTTAAAGTTGAATTTTCAAATTTGATATATATCAATAATGTTGTTAAAATTTTTTCAGGATCACTATTCCATAATTTACCTAATAAACTTAAGATAGTGATAGCGGATTCTAGATCATTTGAATCTATTTTTCCAATAATGGAAGGTAGTTTTATCATATTGGGGCTTTCTTTGAAACAAGTTTCAATTGCTTTTGAGGCGGAATTTCGTACATCATCATTAGGATCACTTAATCCTTCAATAAATGGGTCAATTGGTATAGAATGTTTTTTAAATTGTCCTATTTTTGATAGAGCTTCAAAAATTGATGCTCTTATAGCACTTGCTGGTGCTTTCATCAATGGAACTATTTTTTCGATAAATTTAGAATCTAATTTTTCTAGGGTAACATTTTTTATATTTCGAATTGTTGCTGCTCTCACGTCCTTATTAATATTATTCAAATTTTTAAAAAATAATTCGGGAGATAGTTTAAGAGAGGTATAGGATAGGGTATTTAATACTTCTACTTGTACTTGAGTGCTAGGATCTACTAATAACTTAGTAATATTGAATTTTTGAATCAGATTTTCATTCTTTTTTATTAATTTTGATAATATTTTCAAACTATATAACCTGATTCTCCATTCGGGATCTTCGATTAAATTAATGATGTACTTAATAGGTAATTCCTCTAATAATGAAATATCAGCTTCATATAATAATACTAAACTAGAATAAATCTTATCATAATTAGGGGATTTTAAGGCATTTTCTATCCAAGGAAAGACTTTATCAGGACAATCTTTCAGTAGTTTTTTTAAAATTTTTTTACATATACTTTGGAGTTTAGGGTTTGAGGAACATAAGCCATCTATTAACAAATCCTTAAATTTCCAGTCATTAAGTGAAAGATCAGTTTTTTTAGGGATTCGTTCATACATCATCATTAAAGTGTTTTTAGCATGTTTTTGAATAGTTGGATCTTTATTCAATAAAAGATTGAATAATGGTATTGGATCAAAAGTTTGCCCATATTCAGTTATTTTTGAATATTTAAGATTTCTCGTAAAATCACTCTTTCTTGAGAGGAAGTAATAACTAGTAAAAATTATTAAAAAAATCTCTTCTATAACAGCGGGCCATGCAAATAGAATATAATTAGAAGTAAGATTAAAAGTGAGGGCCCAAGAGTTAAATGTATCAGATAATTTATCCGCATTTACGATTATGAAATTCACAAGAACATTTATACCTATCGTTGCCATCAAATAAGCCGCAAAATAGATATCAATTCCTCTATATTTGATTTTACGCCCCCAGAATCTTGTAAAATATCCAATTATACCAAATAGGAGCGTGACAAAAACGAAATAAGAAGTCATCGTAGATATTGCTAAAGTTCCTGAAAAAAAGAAAATGATCGTTTGAAACATTGAAATCCATGCCCAAACAAATACAAAAACCATCAAACCTAATACTATAAATGGTCTTGGGTTTGTGATAAACTGTGTGAAGCTTCTTTTTGAACTCTCAAATCCCAAAAATAGAGATCTTTTTATATCTGGAATATGATAATATTCATTTGTTATACCAGCGATATAACCTTTTGATCCATAAAATGTTAAGATCATCAATGGGTAAACAAGCATCCATGATATCCACATTAGCAGAAGTGGAACTCCAATAAAGCTAAATAAAATAGGAGGTATAATGAATATCGAATATAATAAAAGTGCCATTAAAACTGAAATTTTTTTGTTGTTAGTTCTATTTATCAAATTATGCCCAATGAATTTATGGAATGGAGTTAAACCTTCATCTGTTTCTGGACTTAATGCTATAAATATGAAATCAATTAGCGGATAAAAAGAAATATATCCCAAACTTAATGTAAAAGGAAGTAATAAAGCTAAAGAATTTATTTTTTCTGGAATGATTGAAGTCCCCTGCCAAAATTCAGGAGTTTCAACAGCAAAAATGAAAGCCATTGCTAATACGACACTAACAGCTAAACTAAAGATAAAGCCATAAATTAAACACTGAAAACGATCCTTAACATTAAATTCTCCTTTCTTAACTAGGGCTACCTGTTTATAAATAATAATAAAACCAATTATAAAGAATACAAAAAATATTATCAAAAGAATTATTTCAGCAATCAATTTTAATCCTTCTAAGGTTTATTAATTGACTAATAGATTTTTATTTCAGTTTTTTTAGTTATATTAGTAATTGAAAGTATAAATAATTATTAAACATGGTATACAGTGATTTTAAAATAATAGAAAACCAATTAATGGATTCTTTAATTAGATTTAATTTTATTTTTAAAAATCAATATATAAATACGGAGTGCATATCAAATTTTGAAAAATTCTCATTAATGGGAGATTCCTATGGACCATTTGAAAAAGGAAAAACATATAAGCTTCGATTTTTTGAAGCATTACCATTCATAAAGTCTAAGGTGTTAAAAGTAGCATCTGAAGAAAAATGTGATAATGTTGATGTTCAGAGATATGCCATTAGTGAGCGTGATGATCAAAAGCTAAATATGAGAGAAAATAGATTATTTTTAAATAAAATTAAGGAATTTAAATTATTTATAGAATCTGATGTTCAAGAGAATAAAAAACCAAAGATCGATTTAGATCGTTATATATCCTATTTTGTAAATATTATTGATAGTAGATTACTTAAATTGCTTAGACTAGCCAGATCTGAATTATCTTTAGACGATGAGAGAAGAATAACAAATTCAGAGAAAATCTTATACGAGAAATTATCAATTCTTATCAATCAATGGAGGACCTTCCTTTTAAATAAGGAATAATCTAAGATAGATTACTTTAAAAAATTAATTCTTGTTCTCCATATTTTTTGAAATACGCAATGATTTGAGATTTTATAGTCTCAGATGGATTCAGCTTCGGTAACAATTCTATAGCATTACTCATGGCATAATATGGTACATTTTGTGCTTTTATTGCATCTCCTACTGATTTTCCATCATCCCTTATTTCATTTCTATTAGTCAATCCTATCGCAGCTAGAATTTTGACATTCATTTCAGAAAGTATATTAATACTTTCAATCAATGAATTGCCAGTTGTTGTGACATCCTCTATTATTATAACACTTCCTTTAGGATATCCAAGAAAGAATCTATCCTTGATTTCTCCATGATCTTTAGGTTTTCCCCTTCCCATGGAAAGGATAAACATTCCAGGTTTGAGATTCTTATTCTTAAAAGCCCATTTATATTGTAAAATTATTCCTAATTTCGTTGCTCCTTCAGGAACTCCATAAAAACAAGTTGGATTAAGCTTTAAATATTTGACAAAACTAAATATGAATTCGGTCAATTGGTCAATCAAGAATACGTCTTCAGCGATACTTCTCCAATTAACATACCAACTTGATGTTCTCCCCGATTTTAACTTTATTGGATTCTCAAAAAATCCTATTACATCATTCGTAAGAATAAAATTAGAAAATTTTTCTTTTTGTTGTTCCCAGATCATTCTTTATAGATTAGTCTTTTAGTATTAAATAATCTTTTCTAGCTTTAGCATACTCTTCACCTGAAATTTTACCCTCCAAAAAATCTTTTTCTTTTTGCCTCATCATATTTCTTTTTTCTGCTAGCTTTTTCCTTTTTTCAACCTTGTCAAAATTCTCTAGAATAGAATCGCACAACTTAATTATTTCCTTATTATCTTTATTTTTTAAATTGGGAATATAAGGTTTTATTGGATCAACTAATTCGATTTTCTTTTTTGATAATTCTTCTATTCTTTTTAAAGCCAAGATAATCTCTTCATTATTATCTCCATCTAATACATCTATTAATCTAGGAATAGCAACTTCTTCAAGAATTTCATTAAGGTAAGCCTCGATATCTTTCTTTACATTAGAATCCTCATAATTATTCATTAAATTATTTCGGATATATTCTATAAATATTAGGGGTAATTCAACGGACCATTCTTGCATTTTTTCTTTATCGATTAATTGTACTATACCACCGTCTTTTTTATTGAAAATTTTCATAAATTTATCATCACACTCCTTAAATCCAATCTCCTGTAGTCAATTTTTCTGGAAGATATTTATCAGTTAAAAATTCAAAGCCAAATGTCGAGAGTGCTTGAATTTCTGCTTTTATTTTTAGATTTAAAGCTAATTTCAAATCATTTTCCCATTCCTTATTATTTTTTACAAAATCTTCGCTTAATAATTCTTTTGTTCTTTTTATATCTGTCTGATTCATGGGAATTCTGCAATCATTAGGGATTTTATATTTCTCTAAATCACGGGTCAATACTCCAAGAAGTTTAATATTGGGAGTCGCTAGAAAGGGTGATTCATAGCTTAATCTTTTAGATCCTCTAAGATAAACTGAGTGAATATAATGACCATAAGGATCACTATCTACTAAAGTGAATACGGGAAGATTTAATTCCTTACTTAATTTTCTTAAAAACATCCTAGTAGCAATATCTGCGGCACCTTTAGCTGTTAAAATAATACATGGATAATTTTTCCAGAAACGTGCTTCAGATAACCTTATCATAGCAGCGTCTTTTTCTAAAACTAAAATAAACTCGGCATCTGATTCCAAGATTTCAATATTATCTAACATTGGGCTAATAGTCCAACCTCCACTGCCAAGACCTTCTAAATCAATAATATCATTTCTATCTCTAATCCGGAGTCTTCCTATACATGACCCTTTGGCGGAAGCAACAATATGTGTCGAATTTCTTGTAGTGTAAAGCATTGTAGCAACATCTTCAATGCTTTTATCACTATTTTTTTGATCTCCAAATAATTGAACGGAAGAATAATAGATTTCTCTTTTAGTGGCGTGAAGATCTTTTATTAATAACTCATTTACCTTTTCAAGAACTTTCATTAATCGCGTAATATCTGCTACACTTGCTAAAGAGTGAAATTGTTTTTCCATAATCTGTTTTCCAAGAAGTAAAAGATCATTCTCTTCATCCCATATTATATTAGTACTAGTCTTCGAAGGTAATTGAATTGAAGGTCTTCCTGATTCAGAAATCATCTCTATAATTGAATCAACCAATTGATGAATTCTTTCTAATATCTTTTTTCTGGAAAGATCATCAATTTTTACCGTATTTTCAGGTAATTTAACTTGTTTTTTTATCTCATCTTGTCCTTTTTTTAAATAATCTTGAAATAACTTTTTTGTTTCTTTTAAATCCCATTCTTTTTTATTGCTCTTGCTTGCCATTTACATCCCCTTAAGCTAAACTCCAATGTTTTTTACCCTTTTTAGTTTCAACAAATATCAAACCTTTTCGTTCTAAATCTTTTAATTTAAGTTGAAGGAAACGAGCATCCATCATATCCTTTATCTTCATCTTAAATATTAAGGACGTTATAGGTTCTCCTTCATTTGTTAACACATCTAATATTTTCTCTGTGGTAATAAGTGGTGTTTCTTCTTGAATAGAACTAGGTTTAACTAATGGTTTAACAACCTGAGTTTTAACCATTTTTTCTTGCTTTATTGGTTCTTCCTTAATAATCGGAATTTGCGTTAGTACTATTTCCTTTTTCTCTTCAATTCCTTCTTCTTTTTCCTTTGAAAAGAATTCCTGAATATTTTTAATTATTTGTGTTTTACTTGCTGATTTTGTAATAACTATGTTGTGATCTGAACAATATTCTCTAAGTTCTTTAACAGTCCAATTTTTTAATGTTTTTATGGATAGAAATTCTTCTTTATAATGATCCGTTACTTCAATTTCTTGCACGGTCTCAATAGGAGGCTCCTCAATTTCAATTCCTTTTTCCCATTCAATAGTAACTTCTTGAGGTTCTTCTTTGGCAATAGTTTCCCTTTCAAGTCTTTTAGGAGGAGTAGGTGTAAGTTCTATCTTTTTTGGTAAGGTTTTCTTTCCAATTGCTTGTTTCATCATTTCTTCTAATTCTTCACGAGAAAATTTCTCTTTATATTTTTCATTAGTGGAAGTAGCAATAGTGTAGATACTATTTATAAAAGAAGGTATATATTTTTCTATTAAACTCGCCCTCTTTTCACTTTTTTTAAAAGTGGCTTTACGATTTAAATAAACTCGTAAACGCCTTCCAATCGCTTCAAGACAATATTTTATTTCTTTTACTAGGTCTTCATCATCAGCTAACGCGTTTTTAGATTGAGATTTAAACATAAGATGTACATAGGGACCAGAAACATTTACTATTAACTTTATAGGTCCTTTAGGAAGGTTATTATCATATATCTCTAATTTATAGTTCTTCCAATTAACGCTTTGTACTGCTTTAGTTATAGCGCAGTCTGCTGAATCCCTTAATTTTGGTGTACGATTTACAAATCTAGACAGGACATCTCTGGAGCGTTTGGGAGTCTCAAGCTTCTTAGGGTCATTACAATAGGCTAAACCAGCTTCCACTACATACGCTAAACCCTTTCCACTAGTTGGAGGTCTCGTTTCCGCAGAGACAAAATCATCATCCTTGGTATAATTTTGAGAAAAAAATTCTAAAACCTCTTGATAACTGTCCTTTTCGACATTTTGGAGGGAAATAAGGTTATTTTCAACAATTCTAATAGCCTGCTCTGTATCAACGCTTAGATCATTGATATCTATGCTTGCAAGGATTCTTGAATTGTAGTTTTTAAGTTCATCAATAGTAATCGGGATTTTATCTATTTTTTCTAATTTATTTTTTTGATCCTCCTTTATTATAGCTTTTTTTTTCTCTTCTTGTAGGATTTCGGAAGTTTTTATTAGAACTTCTAAAGGTTCTCCAAAATCATCAATATTCTCCGATACTTTTAGACCTATTTCTTTAATTAAGGTACTTTCTAGAACAGAATCTCCAACTGGAATAGCTGTATCGGTAGGCGGCGACATATATTTCATTGATTTGAATGCATGAAATAGTGAATTAAATTGTTCATTTGTCAATTCAGAAGGTTTTGATTTAGACATTAAAATTTCGTTAATAAGACTTTCAAAATCCTCTCTATTTTTTAACTTCTTTATTTCAAGAATACCCTCATTAACATTTTCAAAAACTTTTGCTAATTCACTCTTAATTTTTTCTTTTTGTTGAGAAATTTTTTCTAATTTGCTTAATAGATTATCAATTTCTTTTTCAATTTTTTTAATATCTTTTTTTATTTCTGATTTTTCTATTCTATTATTATGTTTTTTAATTTCATCATTAATCTTTTCTTTATCTCTATTTAATTGATTATATCTATCTATAAGCACCCAATATTTGTCCTTTAATTCGTTAGATTGCACTGTATAAATTATTAGTTTGTCTCTAGGTCTTTCTGATCGACCGAATACACGTTTTTCAAATCTAAGCAAAAATATTTCATCATTTTTTTTATTTGATTTTGAAATAAAGCTGTTCCCAAGATTTAAAAGATTAAGTTTGTCTTGCAAATCTCTTTCAGCATGATTTATTATATCTTTTGCAGTTTTAGAACTAATTCTTACAAAATTTTCTTGAAGAAAAGCCGATACAGTCAAATTTTCAGATTTAGCCAATAAATCTTGTAAATCTCCAATATTGGTTGATGTAGGGTGCGGTTTTGCATATTTAGGTTCTCTTGGAAACGAAGAAACTAATCTTCTGTAGATCCATTCATCTCCATAAGGATCTATAAAAATAACAGTTATATGAGGATTCATTAAAGCTGTTTCTTTAATATAAGTATCTACGTATCCTCTAACATATTTGACATTCAGGTAATTTAATTTTATATACGTACCATGTAAAAAAGGGCTATCAACTTCTGTCGGATGTATTAAATATTTCTTTTCATTTTTGGAAGTTGTAAAAAATTCAGATACGGTAGCATAAATACTTTCAAGATTTTTCGATACCGCAACAATAGGCTTTCCAGTTGTGTTTTGAGCATCACTAAATGCACTTGGTGCCCCAAATCCTTGACTACCTCTAGTCTGTTTTAACTCAATACTTTTTGAAGATGCTAAATATTTACCAAATTTTCTTAAGTCTACTTTAGACATTCCGATTCCATTATCAAAAATTTCAAATGTGTAGCTCATTACGTTTTTCTGGGATAGCTCTGATGTAAGAAATGATGCAGCTTCGTATTCTCTTAGACGAATAATTACAAGTGGCTCGATGTCTATAATTGATTCAACGGGCTTTATAATTTCATTCATATCAAGGATGATACGTTTAACTTCTTCCTCAACTTCTAACTCGGATTTATCAATTATTTCTCCCGAACCTTCTTCTTTATCTTGAAAAGAATCTATAGATATCTCTATTGACTCTGCAGGAGCTAGACCTATTTCTTTCATCAATGTTAATTTGGCTTCATTGTTTAATGGTTTAGCAATTTCATCTGCTTTAGCTTCTTGAAGAATTGAAAGATTTTCTAATGTAAGATCTTGATCTAAAGAAAATAAAGCTTTAGATTCCTCCTTTTGGAGTTCATTCCAGTGGTAAGTTTCAATAGCGTCCAATGCGTTATCTAAGAATTCGGCTATATATTGTTTGCACAGGTTTAGGATGCCTATAGAACCTTGAATGCTTCCAGTAACCGAATTCAAACCCAACTAGTTGTGTTCTTTTACGCATGAACTGAGCTATTGTTCCTTGTTTAATCCTGCCTTCTTCCTCTGATGAAATTTTTTACACCTGCCTTATTAATATTTTAATTATAAAATTCACATAATTAGATGAATTATAATCTATATATACATAAACCTATTTTTACCACATAAGACCTATTAAATATTCTAATGTCTAATAAATTAATCAATTTTTAAAATTGTATTTGTTCAGTCATTTTGAAAAGAAATTGATTTACTATTTAAATCTTTTCTTCATTTGTAAAAATTTATAAAGAACGAGTGGATTTAAGTTCAAATATTTTTAATTCTATAATTCTCTAGGGCAACATCTAGTATTTTTGATGCAATATATCTTTTAGATTGCTTTTCTATATGTGTAATATGTTTTTCTTTATCAATTATGTAAACCTCATTATATTTACTATTAAATCCAATATCATCTCTACCAACATCATTTGCGATTATTAGATCCGCTTGAGACTTATTTAATCGATTATAGGCGCGATCTATTAATTCTGTTCTTGATACATTCGTTTCTGCTTTAAATGCTACAATATATACTTTATAATTCTTCTTTCGTGCCACATCTATTATTTTGGGAGTTAATCTCATATTAATTTTAAGTTCTTCAACATCATCCGACGAGATCTTCCCTTTAATAAAATCGACGGGTTTATAATCACTTATAGCTGCGGCACATATAAAGAAATCATATTCTTTGTACGATAACTCATCTTTAACAGATTTTATAAAATCGTCTGAGGATACTACGTTTATTGTATTGATGTAATCAGGAATTTTTACCATACACTGCCCTGCGATTAATAAAACATCAGCACCTCTAGCGGCAGCTTCTTTTGCAATCTCGATTCCCATCCTTCCAGAAGAATTATTAGATACAAATCTTATCTCATCAATGTATTCTCTAGTCGGTCCAGCAGTAATTAGTATCTTCTTCCCTTTTAAATCCTTTTTAGCGATCACTAGATCAATTACACGATCGATGATATCATCAACTTTTGCTATTTTTGCTTTTCCTTCTGAAATTCTTGGTCCAAGAATATCTACTCCGTATTTCTTGAGTCTTGAGATATTTTTTTCAATAATTGGATGAAACATACTTTCATGCATTGCTGGTACAATTATAATAGGAATTGAGGACCCGAATGCTGTTGAAACAACAGTTGTTACTGGTGTATCATCAATTCCATTCGCAATTTTAGAAATAGTATTAGCTGTTGCGGGGCAAACTAATATTAAGTCGGCTTTTCCTACTTCCCTTGGACGATCTCCCGCTATATAAACATGTTCGACTTCTCCTGTTAATTTACTGATTACAGGATTACCAGTTGCCCAATGCATTAATGATGGATTTATTAATTCTGTCGCAGCTTTTGACATTACAGTAATCACATCTGCACCTAAACGCATCAATTCTCTAGCTATAATTGGAGCAGATATCACAGCAACAGATCCTGTTAAGCATATACATATGGTTTTTCCTCTAAGAATTGTGCCTTTGGTTTCAATAATATCTTTAGAGGGATGATGTAGATTTTCTCGAGCCATATTTCGATAAATATTAATCTAGATTTTGTATATTTGAATTATGTGATTAATATAAATATAAAGTTAAAAATTTTCCTTTATTCACAAAATATATTATCTTCTTTTATATAATAAGGCTGAAACAATTTGAAAATTAATGTTGGATTTAATAAAGCGCATTTAAAAATCACTGATCAATAATTTTGATTTTCAATTTCAATTTTGAAGCAAATTTTAAATATTTATTGAATGTCTCTTGTCTTAGAATCGATTTATTATCAAGCTTAAGAATTAAAGAAAGTTGTTTGCCATAATAGGTTCTATTCAATTCACTTACATCAAAATTAAAACCCTTTTCAAACGGAAGTTTGTAAATGGATGAACGTTCAAATTCTTCTTTTCTAATTTTTAAAATTTCTGTAGAGTATTTAATAAACTGAGTATGGCGCATTTTTTTCAAATCGAATATTATAGTACTTCCTAATTCTTTTTTTTGGAGTAAATCTTCAATATAATTATGAATTTTTTCTAATAAATGCTTACGAAATTCATGTAAATTTAATGAATTTTGCAGTAAATTGTTTATTATTTCATCTAAAGGTAATTCTAACCCTGCAAGTTCAGTGCTTAAATTTAAAAGAATTAAAAATTGATTGGTTCTTTCTTTTGGATTAGATTCTAATTCATGATAAACGTAATCGCGTTCCTTATTAATAAAGTCAAACAAAAACTCTTGAAATGCTTTTACAAATTCAGTATAATTTGGTATAAAAATTCTATCTTCATTTTCAATCAATACCCGATTTGCTTCAAATGGATTTATACTTTTTTTTATTACAGAATTGACTAGAGAAAGAGGATAATATCCTTCAATAAAATCCATACCCTTTGTAATACTTTTAATTGCATCCTTAAATGAGCATTTTGTTATTACATTGATAGTTTTGATGAGATTCCGTTCAATTTTAACAGGAGTTTTCCGGCAATAGCATAGATCAAAGGGTTTTAAATCATGAAAAAGAGGATTATTTTGATCAGGAATGACTATTTGTGCCCCAAAAGCGTTAACTAGACTTCCTTGTCTAGGCTTATTAGCTAAATCCCATTCAATTAATATAAGATCATTAACATTTGAATAATTCTGGTCTATGTCATAATTATAATCGATGGATTTACTTATCACAGAATGGAAGTCAATAGGATTTATTTCATATTCATCATTTTCCCCCCAAAACTGCTTTTTATAATAAAAAATGTCAGGAAAATTGCTAAAATCGTCCAGAAAGAGTTCTTTTATAATTAAGTAATTTACTCCAATTTCAGAAGATTTAATGATAGAATCACTTAAATCATAAAATCCAAGATGATTTATTATGTACTTATAAGCGGGATTTTCGAAATTCTCTTTATCATGATTAACAATATAAGTGTTTCTTCTTTTTCTAAAAGCAACTCTTGTTTTCTTTATATTAAATTTATCAATAAAGAGTTTTATAAAGGAAAACTTTCTCAAATATACCTTCTTTTCTAATTCTTTAATTTCATTTTTATAGGCTTTGTATCTTTCAATGTATAAATCTTCTGGAATTTCAAGTACAATAAATTGTTTCTTCATCAGCTTTAATTTATCAATGATACAGAAATTTTCAATCTCATTTAAAAAATAATTGACGATTTCTGCCTTAAACAGCTTGAAGTCATCAAAATTTATTATATTGTCAATTCCAGGTTCATTTTGTGATATTTTATCATAATATTTTTTTATAAAGAAGAAAGCAAAATATTTTTCATTTATAACTTTCGAGTTTGTAAATTCTATTAATTTCCTAATTAAAAAATTAACAAATGTATTGTTCTGAAATTTATATTTTTCTAGAAAGGCATAAATTGATTCGATAATTCTTAGTATTTCATAAAAAGAGTATAAGGATATTGCTCTTAAGAAGCGTATAGTTCCCTGTTCAATATAATTATTATATTTAAGAAGATAATGATCAAATTCATTCTCATAAGAACTTTGCAGAAATTCAAAAAATTCAATATATAAGTTATTTGATATGGCAGTTTGAAGAAAATTTTCAATAATAAGCTCACTATCTTGTTGGTTGATAATTGCTTTATTTAGGTAATTTAAGCCTTCAACACAATTATCATCTTCAAAGCATTGATTAGCTAGTTGGAGGAAATTTTTACTTTTTTTTTTTGATCCAAAATCTTCTGAAGTTAGATAATAATTATCGATTTTGTTAAGGAGTCTTATAGCGATATTTTCATCCAATAAAGTTATTACTCTAATAATATGGTTACATATCTTATCGTCTCGTTCTGTATGGATTAAAAATTTTGGACAATCATGAAAAATTTCAAGATTTTTTTCATCTATAATTAAATGGAATTCCCTATCATTGTCTAATATAATACTCCTTATTTTAATTGGGTCTTTCCTAAGTGAAATAAATTTAATTTTATTTTTTGGAAAATCTAGTGATTTTCTATAGAGATTTTCACTAAATTTGCTATTTATGATTTCTGATAACGCTTTATTATTCATAATTAAAATCTAGATTTTATTATATCAGAAATTAATTTTGGAAATTCATTCCAATCTTTGATTGTAAGTAATTGTCCTCCGGCGATTTTAATCATTTTTTCAGCTTCCTTCAAATTATAGGAGCTTTCTGGAGTAATAAGTATGAAATCAACACCTAATGAGCGCATAACTTTTAATTCTTGCATGGCTTCCCTAATATCAAAAACTTCTGCATCTGTAAACAAAACATTTAATTTTTCACGAGAACTAGATTTTTCTTTAAATTGTTTATTAGCCCATTCAAGTGCACTTTGAATCTTAGTGCCGCCTCTTGCATTTACCGATAAGAGTTCATCAGCTAATTTTTCTAAATCAGCTTTTTCATCTAATTGTTTCAATACGTGAGTATTCGATTCAAAGAACGTTATCCCGAATTCATCTTTACGCATCCCATAGCATAACATAGTTATGCAAATACTCATATAAGCAAGTTTTTCTCCCGTCATTGAACCACTAATATCAAGTTCAAAACAACATGATCGCATTCCTTTAGCAGTTTCGAAAACATAGAAATCATCATAATTAATATGTTCTAAATCTTTTCCTTTTTCTAAAAGATTGAATATAGTTTCCTCTAAATCTATATTATCAAAATCATCTCCAATAGTATAAGGTCTAACGATATTTATGGGTATAGGCCCAGTGGTGGCACTCCCTAAACGCGCTCTAGAATAATATATCCCTAATTCAATCAGCATTTTCTTTGCTAGCTCCTTCACTTTTGATTTAGATTGCTCTGGTAAGCTATTTCTATGCAGAAACCACTGCTTTAAAAGGTTTTCACCACTACCCGCAGATAAACAGGAAATTAGCTTATCTTGGCCCTCATTTCCACCAACTTGCTGTGCACCTTTTAATGCTTCACTTAAATTAAAGTGACCCAAAGCACCTAAAGCATCTCTATTATCATTTGCAAGTGCACTACTTAACAGCTCTTTAAATCTATCCTTTGTTATTTGATCTTTAATTTGATTTATTAAATTATCGATTCTTTGAAAATCTCCAGTATTCTTTTCAATCATCTTTTTTAATAATTGATAATTTGGCTCAATCAGCTCGTATATTTCTTCATCAGACATTTCAAGATTTTTTCCCTTCGATTTGATATCTTCCTCCATAGGATTCAAACCTATTTTTCGTAAAAATTCTATAACATTTCTAAGTTGATCTGGTGTCTCACATGCCTTTAAATTTTGAGAAATAATATCTGGGATTTTTTGAGCTATTTTTTGGCTACAATGCATATTCGAACAGCTATTCATTAATTGTTGTAATTTATGAGATAGGGACTTAAAAGCCTCAAATTTCATCTTCTGGTTGTTCGCATCATCTATAGCATTTTTCAATGCTTGATTAAACAGAGAATTCCAAGCTTTATTCGCATATGAATTTTTAGTCAAATCTTCTAAAGAAAGATTCATATGTTCCGAAGAAATCGCTTTATTTAATTCATTAAGATACGCAGATCTTAATTCCGTCCCAAAATATTGATCTAATGAATTTGTTAAGTTAAAATTGTGTTCAAATGTTGATTGTTGCAATGAATTTTTTAATACTTTATTTATATCGAATTTAGGGGTTTCGCCTAAAGTTTTAGCAGCATTAAATAGCTGATCAAGGTTATTAATTTGATTATGAAGTTGTTCTTTTACTTTATTTATTTCTTCCTTAATATTATTTTGATTGACTGATTCGTTAAGGAATTTAATAGATTCTAACAAATCCTCCAATTTTCCTGATTTCATCAAATTATTTAAATCTTCTGCGATAGATTCGTTATTAAGAGCTTTGCTTGTGATTTTTTCCCATTCTCGAAGTGATTTTTCCTGAATTAGATCATTCATGTTTAAATTTGTCGCAGCAATTAAGTCCTGGGGAGTAAGAGAATTTATTTTCTCCTCTAGTCGTTTTTGTGCTTCTTCTATTAGTTTTTTCAAAGAATTAATTTCTTCTTTATATAATTCTGAATCATCATTAAAAAAATTCAGTGCTGATTTATATGGTTCTAATTCACGATTTAAATTGATTTCTTCTAAAAAAGTCTCTAATTTTTGAATTGAATCTTCATTAATCAACTTAGACATTTCAATTTCCTCAATAATTTCTTGAAGTTGATCCAATTCTGATTTAATTTCTGAATCTAAAGTTTGATCTACTGAACTATTGATACCATTTAATTCATTTCCAAAAAAGGATTGCACCATATCCTTTTTATAATTTGGAAATAAAATCTCAAAGGCAATATCCTTAGCTAAATCTTGATTGTCAGGAAAGGAAGTGACCGTACTGATTTCAATATAATCATTAGGAGAAACATGCCCTTTTCTATAATATCTTGATAATATAAGTTTTGGTATAGCTAATACTTGTCTAGAAGATGGAATTTGAACAATATCATGATGATTTCTCATTCTTCTTATAAAATCAATGGCGAATTCGCAAGGATTTTCTGGAAAAACTGCCATGACTTTAGATTAAACCTCCTAGGTTCCTAATGTTTTATGAATTATATTCTCAATAACATTTTCTACTTTCATTCCAGGTTTAGGCTTAATACTTCCAAGTAAAACATTTTTAGTGATATCAGTAAGAATTTCATAAATTGACATTTTTTCTTTAACATTTTCTTTTTTCTCAAGAAATCTTGTACGTGCTACTAGTTTAGCAATTGCGATACCTGCCCTTATTGAAGCAGGAATTTCAATATCTATCTTATTTTTTCTAGTTTCATTGATTATTGTATAAATCAGCTCTAATTCAGATTCTTCAACCACAAAATGCTCAGGTAAGTTGATTCTTATAATATCTAGTTCTGTAGCTTTATCTGGATATGTCAATTTTATCCATACTTTAATTCTATCTTTAAGTGCTTCTGATAATCTATGAGTTCCAGATAATTCTTCAGGATTCATTGCCGAAATAAAAAAGAAATCCTTATCCGCTTTTATACGCCCCAAATGAGGAATACTTATGGAAGCTTCCTCTAAAGGTTCTAATAAAGTGTTTTGGGAATATTCTGTAGCTCTATTTATTTCATTTGCCAAAAATGTGCCACCCTCAAGCATAGCGCTTAAAAGAGGGCCAGGATTAAAAGCTTCTAAAACAAAGCCTTTCTTTAAGGTGATTGCAGGATCAAAACTACCAATAAAATGGGAAGGTTTAATGGACTCATCCATTGTTAACCAATGAAAGCTTTTATTTTTATTTTCTTGGGCTCGTAAACTAGCAAAATATCTGCATAAAATAGTTTTACCAACCCCGGGAGGACCAACTAAAGCAGGAAATAATCCTGTAGCTTCAGCATCCCTCAGTAATTCTAAAGCTTTTCCATACTGACCAGAAAGCACAATATCAATTTTTTCCTCAGAAATGTCTTTGATAAGATGTTGATTAAATAACTCCTCAAATTTTTGCTTATTTATCATATTTAACGTTCAAAGAAATGATTTCAATTTAATAGTATTATCTTGATTGAATAATAATTATTGACTCTTAATCTATTTTATTATATAATATAAAATTTTCATTCTATATTTAAAATAAGATTAATTATTTACCTACATAATTTCTAACTTCAAGAAAAGGGTAAAATAGATATTTAAACAAAAAAGTATAAAAATAAATTATAAATTTTTAATCATAATATGAGAAAAAAAGGGCAAATTAACCTATTAAATTATATTTTACGTAGAGTTCTAGTCGCAGTTCCTGCCCTTCTGGGGCTTGTAACCATTATTTTCTTTCTTAGTAGGGCAATTCCTGGAGATCCCGTATTATATAGGGTTCCTACAAAAGCACTTGGTACTTTATATGAAATAGAAAGAAAAAAATTAGGTTTAGACCAACCGATCTTCATTCAGTATTTAAAATTTATGTGGGTGATGTTTACAGGGGATTGGGGATTTTCGTTAGGTGTTCAACCAGATATTGACGTTTGGACTCTATTGTGGTTAAGATTGCCAAGAACTTTAGAAGTAGTCACCATAAGTATGTTAATTGCGGCACTATTGGGAATAAAAGCTGGTAAAATCGCAGCAACAAACCGAAATAGTTTTAAAGATGTCATTATAAGGTTTATTATTTATACTGCAATGGCAGTACCGGGGTTTGTAGTTGCAACCTTCATAATTACTTTTTTCGAAAGTACGAGGATTAAAATTTTCCCATTTTATAGTTATAAATCTATAGGTATAGGAGACCCCCCCACTATAACATATATTCGAACCATTGATTGTATCCTATCGGGGAATTTTATTATGCTTTTTGATTACCTATACCATCTATTTATTCCAATCTGTACTATGGTTATAATTCAATTAGTTATAATTGCAAGACAGACAAGATCTAGTATGATTGGTATTCTACAGATGGATTATATTAGGACTGCTATCGCTAAAGGAGTTAATCTTAAAACCATATATAAGAAACATGCACTTAAAAATGCAATTCCTCCTGTAATTACCAAAATTATGATAGGTTTTCCCACTCTTCTTGGTACAATGATTCCTGTAGAAGTTGCACTTGAATTAAAGGGTTTAGGGCAATATTTTGCGATGGCTATGTTTTATCTAGATTATAGTGTGATTATAGCTATGATTTTTGCATATGGTGTCATAGTGATTATTTTTAATCTAATTGCAGATATTTTATATGGTGTGGTTGATCCTAGAATTAGATATACATAATTGCTTATTTTGGTTTTATCCAAATTTAGATTAGTTTTAATTTGCATTTTAAGATAGATTATATTTACTGTATAATAAAAAACCTCAAATAATCAAGATTAACAAATAAAAGTGAGTTTTATTATATTATTAATAAAGAAAAAACAATAATTTTGATTTAATTGGTAAAAAAAACGTCTACTCAAACTTCTCTTTCTGAATTTATTAATAGTAAACCTGAAAATGGGATTAAGTTATATTATCAGAAGCATTATTTAGAGAAAAATAAAGTAGAAAATGTATATCCATTTGTGAAATGGGCAGGTGGAAAACGACAATTAATCCCAAAAATTAAACCTTATATCCCTAAGAAATTTAATAATTATTTAGAACCCTTTGTGGGAGGTGGTGCTATGCTATTCTATCTACTCCCAGATAGAGCAGTGATAATTGACAACAATATGGAACTGATAAATTGTTATGAAGTAATAAAAAAGAATGCAGAAGAATTAATTGAATCTTTGAAGAACTATAAATATAATAAGGATTATTATTATGAAATTAGAGCTTTAGATCAAAAATTAGACGTTTATAATAGTTTATCTAACGTTGAAAAGGCAGCAAGAACAATTTTTTTGAACAAAACGGGATATAATGGGTTGTATCGAGTCAATAGTAAGGGTCGATTCAATGTTCCTTTTGGGAGGCATAAAAACCCTAAGATTTGCGATAAAAAAAATTTGAAAGCAGTACAAAAAGCTATTCAAAATGTAGAAATCTTGCATGGATCTTTTGAAATCTGCCTAAATTACGCTAAGGAAGACGATTTTGTATATTTTGACCCGCCTTATTATCCTCTTTCTGACACTGCGTTATTTACTAGCTATACCAAAGAAAATTTTGGAAAAGAGTCCCAAATCCAATTATATGAAGTGTTTAAAGAACTAGATGCCCGAGGATGTAAATTGTTGTTAAGTAATTCATATTGTAATTTTATATTAGATTTATATAACGAATTTAAAATTATAACAATTAGAGCAAAGAGAGCAATTAATAGTGATTCATCCAAAAGAGGATTCATTAATGAGGTTTTAATTATGAATTAAGTCCTAATTCCTCTAATAAATTTATTTAACCTTGAATTCATATTTTTATATTAGCTATAATTTTTAATATTAGTTGACTAAAAATGCAGTTAGAACTTAATCTTTATTCAGATTATAGGAAAAGGATAAATAAGACAAGAAATAAAGTAATAAGTCAACCACATGAATTATGTATTGAAAGAGCATTACTAATTACAAAATCGTATGAAAAAACTAAAGGAGAAAGCCCAGTTATCCGATTTGCTAAAGCGATGGAATTTTTCTTAACTAATATGACCATAAAAATATGGGATGACGAGATTATAGTAGGAAATAGATGTACTAAATATGTTGGTACCCCTTTATATCCTGAAGTTAGAGTAGACACTATTGAACAAGATTTAGATCTTTATAATACAAGAGAGGTTCAAAAATTCTTAATTTCTGAGGAGGATAAAAAAACTTTAAGGGACTATATTATTCCTTATTGGAAAAATGAAGATGAAACTGTAAAGGCGCGATTCTATTCAAAATTGTCTCCTGAATTAAAAAATTATATATTAAATTTATTATATGTAGTTGATACCGACATAACAAATGGTGTAGGTCATTTCATTCCTGGTCATTTTAACATCTTGAATTACGGTATCAATGGTTTACTTGAAAAAGTTAAGAAGAGAAAACAACAACTTAATGGAATAGAAAACAGTAAAGAGTTTTTAGATTCAGTAATAATCTTACTAAATGGCGCTCAAACATTTATAAAAAGATTTTCTAATTTGAGTAAGCAATTAGCCGAAAATGAAAATGATTTAAAGCGAAAAATGGAATTATTTGATATATCAAAAACATGTTTGAAAGTCTCTTCTGAACCTCCTGAAACTTTCAAAGAAGCTCTTCAATTGATATATTTTACTCATCTTATAGCTGGTTTAGAAGACGGAGGTTTTGCGATTAGTCTTGGACGTTTAGATCAAATTCTTTATCCTTACTATATTAAGGACATGAAAAAAGGAAAAATAAGTAATGAAGAGGTTCAGTTCCTAATTGAATGTCTTTACTTAAAGTTATCCACTTTATGGAATTATGTACTTCATAAAGGTATAATTGCTGCAGAAGGTCCTCCAATTGCAATCAATTTAACGATTGGAGGTATAGATAAAAATGGAAATAATGTTACAAATGATTTATCATATCTATTTTTAGATTCTTATGAATTTCTAAAAACAATTCAACCTGCTTTTTCAGTGAGAATATGTTCAAATACTCCAGATGATTTAATCAGAAAAGTTGGTCAAGCTATTAAATCAGGAGCTAGTATCGGGCTATTTAATGATTTAGTTATGATCCCTGGACTAATTGATATGGGATATACATTAAATGATGCTAGAGAATATGCACCGATTGGATGTGTGGAACCCGCACATCATTGTAAAACCTTTGGTTGTACCAATGCAACTCAAATAAATATAGTAAAATGCTTGGAATTAACATTAAATAATGGAATAGACATGTTTACAAGGAATAAATATGGTCTTGAAAATTCCAAACAAATAAATTCATATGAAGATCTATGGGAGGATTTTACTAAACAATTAGAATTTTTTTTAGAGAAAATGATTCTCACCATGCGAGATCTTGAAGAATCCATCGCAGAGATGAATCCACAACCATTCTTATCTGCTACAATTGATAATTGTATCGAACGTGGAATGGATATAACTAAAGGAGGAGCTATTTATGATTTTACGACAACTCAGTTGATTGGTTTAGCAACAGTCGCAGATAGCTTAGCAGTAATAAAAAAATTGGTGTTTGAAGAAAAAATACTTACTTTAGAAGAATTGACAAATATTTTAAAGAAAAATTATCGTGGGACTTATAGAGGTAAAAGTGGAGAAGAATGGAGACAAATTTTTATAAATAGAGGGCCTAAATTTGGAAATGACGATGATTATGTTGATAATATTGCCTATGATGTAGCAAAACTTTTTTGTGAACGTTTACGCAAATTTAGAAACTATCGGGGAGGTAAATATAACCCGGGAATTTATTCAACATCGTTTCATTTAGCTTTTGGGGCATTTACAGCCGCATCTGCAGATGGAAGGAAATCAAGAGAAGCCCTTTCAAATGGTATAGGCCCTACAAATGGGATGGATAAAAATGGACCTACAGCGATTTTAAATTCAATAATGAAGTTGGAAAATGAATTGATGACGAACGGTAATTCGACAATATTATCAATTCATCCTAGTTCTTTCAGGGAAGATTTATTCGTACCATTAATTAGATCTTTTTTCAAAATGAATGGTGGTTATCATGTTCAATTTAATGTTGTTGGTAAAGAAATGCTTTGTGAAGCTCAAAACCATCCAGAGAACTATATAGGTTTAGTAGTAAGGATTGCGGGGTATTCTGTACTCTTCAATGAATTATCTAAATCGGCTCAAGATGATATAATCTCTAGAACACAATATTAAATTGATTTTGATTAATCTTAATTTCTAAATGTTAAAATCAAAAAAATTTTTAGTTAGCCTATTTTTTAACTAGTATTATTATTATAGAATGGGCCTGTAGATCAGTGGAAGATCGCTTGATATGATTTGAGTTTTAAACTTAAATCACAAGATTCGCATTCAAGAGGTCACGGGTTCAATTCCCGTCAGGTCCACTAATTAATATTGGATTATTGAAAACAATCAAAACTAATAAATCAAAGGATATATTCTTAAATTTATATCTTTTGGGTAATAAAATGTAAAAAGGAGAGAGTCATGGCTCAGGAAACTAATTATCCTAAACGGTTTAAATTTGAAGATATTCAAAATAAATGGATAGAATATTGGAATAAAGAGAAACTTTACGCATTTGATATTGATAAAAATGGCCAAATATTTTCAATAGATACGCCTCCTCCATTTGTTAGTGGTGTACTTCATATTGGTCAATATTTAAATTATGCTTGGATTGATTTTGTTGCACGTTATCATAGAATGAAAGGAGAAAATGTTTATTTCCCTCAAGGATGGGACTGCCATGGATTACCTGTAGAATTAGCAGTCACCAAATATTATAAAGTAAAGAAAGACAATAGAGAACTCTTTCTTCAAAAATGTAGAGAATGGGTAGAAAGTAATATTGAAAATATGACGAGACAGTTAAATATTTTAGGATATTCTACTGACTGGAACTATACCTACCGAACAATGAATGATAATTATAAATATAAAGTCCAATTATCACTTCTCTATTTTTTTAATAAGGGTTGGTTATACCGAGAAAAATTCCCAACTCATTTTTGTGTTAATTGTGAGACTTCTTTAGCAAAGGCAGAAGTAAGTTATGAAGAGGAAGAAGGAAAATTATGGTTTATCAAATTACCCTTAGCAGGAAGAGAAGATGAATATCTTACTATTGCTACTACTCGCCCTGAGTATATGGAAGCTTGTGTTGCGATATTAATAAATCCAAACGATGGGAGATACTATGATCTATCTGCTGCTGAGGTTAGTATTCCTTTTACCGATAGAATAGTTAAGGTTTATTTAGATAGTAATGTGGACATGAATTTTGGCACGGGAGTAGTTTATGTATGCACTTATGGAGACGAAATGGATATTAAATGGAAGTTGCAATATAATCTCGAAGAAATTCAAATTTTTACGGAAGATGGGCATTTAAATGAGAACTCAAAATACAAGGGTCTCACAATTACCGACGCTAGGGAGCAAATTGTAAAAGATCTTGATAAAATGGGATTAATCGTAAAAGTTGAGGATTATCCACATAGTGTTATTATTCACAGTGAGCGTTCCTCTTGTAGAAAGCCTATCGAATATTTACCAGTTTATCAATGGTTCATTAATATAAAGGATTTTACCGAGGACATTCTTGAATCTGGAGAAGTCATGAAATGGTATCCCGAGAAGCAAAAACAAAGATTAGTTGATTGGGCTAAGGGTTTAGATTGGAATTGGGTTATTTCGCGACAAAGAATATTTGGGACGCCTATTCCTTTTTGGTACTGCGAAGATTGTGGAGAGATTATTGCACCAAAAAAAGAGGATTTACCGTTAGATCCTGTAAAAAAGACACCACCATTGAAGAAGTGCCCAAACTGTAATAGTACCAAATTAATCGGAGAGAAAGATGTATGCGACTGCTGGATAGATTCTAGTATAACTCCACTTGTAATCTCCAAATGGGAAGAGGATTCAAATTTTTTTAAGAAAGCCTATACTGACGCAATAATGCACAGATCCCAAGGTTATGAAATAATTCGAACATGGTTGTTTTATACACTTTTTCGATGTAAAATGTTAACAGGTAAACCCCCTTTTTATGAAGTAATGATTAATGGTATGGTAGCTGGTCCTGATGGTAGGATCATGTCAAAAAGTCTTGGAAATTATATCTCACCAGATGAGGTTGTCCCTCAGTATGGAACAGATGCAGTTCGATATTGGACTGCCATGGGGTCTTTAGGAGATGATTATCCGTTTGAGTTTACTTGGATAAATCTTCAAAATAAACAACCTGTTTCGAAGGAACTTATAATGAAGGAGATGCAAAATTTAAGTAAAGATAAATTTAATAAGAAATATCAAAGAAGGTATGAACAATTAATTGGGGCATCTAGATTACTAACTAAAATTTGGAATGCTTATAGATTTTTATATTTAAATTTAGATAAAATAGAGATATCAGATTTAATCTATAATTCAAAAGAGCTATCAGCAATTGATTGCTATTATTTTTCTGAATTCAATAAGATAATAGAAACCATCACAAATCATTTTGAAGGATATAATTGGCATGAGGCGACCATGATCTTGCGCAGTTTTTTCTGGAATGATTTATGTGATAATTATATTGAAGCAATTAAATACAAGTTTTATTCCGAGGATGAATCCTTAAGGAAACGTTCTTTAAGAAATGCATTAATTTTATTTTATAACATCTTGAAAGTTTTTTCAGTAATAATGCCATTCATTACTGAAGAAATATATCACATTTTATATAAGCAATTTAAGGAGCTTAAATCAATTCACCTCGAGAATTGGGCGCAATCTTTTACAAACTTAAGTGAGGAGTTAATTCAATATGGAAAATTAGGGATAGACCTTATTAGAAATTTAAGAAACATCAAATCAAAGCTTCAAATCCCTTTGAATCAAGAAATTTCTGAAGTTTATATAATAAGTGTTAAAGATAATGTAAATTATTTAGAATTAATAAAATCAGATATTTCAAACACTCTAAGGATCAATAATTTGATATTTTTAAAAAAACCACAGAAAAAAACGATCAAGCGGACCCCCGATTTAAAAGAAGATTACACGGATTTAGGATTATCAATATATTTCTTTAAATAATTTTATTTCACTTCTTTAAGGTCATGAAAAAAGTCGTAAGTATCATTATTCCCGCTTTTAATGAAGCTAAATCAATTAAAAGTGTATTACAAAAGATTCCCCAATTTTCGCAATTAATCTTAAAAGTTTTTGTAATAGATGATGGAAGTACGGATAATACCTCAGAATTAGCAAGTAAATCAGGTGCGATAGTGATTTCAAATCCAAAAAATTTGGGTTTAGGAATATCCTTTAAAGTGGGGTTATATCATGCATTAGAACAAGGTTCTGAAATTATTGTAATATTAGATGGTGATGGTCAGTATAATCCACATAATATTGGTGATTTAATAAATCCCCTACTTAATAACGAATCGGATTTAGTAATCGGAAATAGGTTCTTAAATAAATCTATTTCAGAAATGAGTATTATAAAAGACACTGCAAACAGAATCATTTCTATATTCATTTCCAAAATTTTATTACTTTTAAATGAAAATTATGATGTTCAATCATCTTTTAGAGCTTTTAATAAAAATTTTGGAAAGTTTTTATATCAAAAATTAGAGGGAAAATATAATTATGCTCAAGAAATGTTTATTATCGCAATTCTCTTTAGATACAAAATTAAACAGATTCCAGTCAAATGCTATAAAAGAACTTATGGAAAATCAAAATTAATAAAGAGCCCACTTCTTCATCTTTTTAAGATCTTATATATTACCTTTAAAACTTATTTTAAAATCACAATTTTCCACTAAATATCATTTCTGTTCTGTTTCAAGGCCTAATTGTCCAATCATAACTTTTTTCAATTCCTCTTTATTTTTTGGCAATCCAAACATTTCAGAATATTTATCTGTAGTGGTTAATTCATCCGATCTTCCTTTTTTAACTGCAGAAACGAGATCGTTATCAATTAAATATTTAACGTGTTCATATGCTCCTGTACCTCTCAATTTAATAACCAAAGATTTTAAAATCGGTTGCTTCAATGCTATTACTGTTAATGTCCTGAGGTAGCGTTCAGCAATACCTCCTCCACTTGAGAATTTAGCAACTCTTTCAACATATTCTGATCTTAACGCCATTTGATATTTTTCTCCTACTTGGTTAATGATTAACGAAGTAGCACGGTCCATGTAATCAAGAGCTAATTCTTGGATTAAAATTTCAACCTCCTTTTTAGGTATCTCTAATTTAGTTGATAGTTCTTCTACATCCAAGGGCTTACCGGAAGCATATAGTGAGGCTTCAATAAGGTTACGATTTATTACGGCAACTTGAGCTTCCAAATCTTCTTTGCTTAATTCAATAGAATCTTCTTTAATAGAATAACCATTTAGTTCATCTTCTTCATTAACTAATTCCGCTATTTCATCTTCCTCATCATCTAATACCTTTAGTTCAGCCTCTAAATCATCTAGTTCATCTTCTTCATCAAATATTTCCTCTAGTTCATTTTCCTCATCATCTAATTCCTCAATTTCACCTTCATTATCATCAATTTCCTCTAATTCAGCTTCCTCAGAGATTATTTGCGTAAAATCTTCCTCTTTATCCTCAGATTGATTATCCTTATCACTTTCATTCTCTTCAATATCTTCAATTTCATTTTTGTTTGTTTCATTCATATCTTTTCACCTTTATGCAGATAGGAAATTTTACCTTAAATTAATGTTAAAATCTTTAAAATCTTCATCTTGATGGAGTAAAAGTTTATTTCCAGTAGACAAAAACATTAACGCTAAAAATAGTTTTACAAATGCGAACTTTCGATCAATATCACTAGTCTCCTCTTCCTTTATCATTTTTGCCAGTTCATAGAAAGATAATTCTTTCTCATCTAGACTTATTTTTGCTTTAATTTTATTATGCCATGATTCTAGTAATTCTTCGATACTTTGTTCTCTTCCACTAATATGTTTCAGAAGTTCTCTTGGTAAGCTTGCTTTTGAACGCATCTGTATTCTTTCTTGCTTTAATTCTTCTTTACGTAATGCTCGTCTTCTTAATTTCTCTCTATTTTGCATAGTTTCTATTATAGCCGATCTCATAGCGTCAAATAATTCTTCTTTAGTGGAAATCATTAATTTTGGTTGAATAGGTTGAGGCAGTGCCTTGGGAATTGTTCTAGAATGTTGCTGTCTTAACTTTTCCAATTCTTCCTTTTTCTGTATCTCCTCCTCTTGTCGTATAATACTCGATATTTTATA